>JBIKKG010000356.1:0-3053 GCA_044360485.1 Burkholderiaceae bacterium
CTGGCAATTGGCACAGGTTGATGCGCGCCTTGATGGCGAGACGGGGCAGAGCTCAACGAGGTCGGTGTCGCGTACCGAAGTGGTCGAGCGCATGGCGATCTATGCGCAGGATTGCGCCACGCGCGGCGTGCCCTTGCGTGCCATCGTGCGTCACATGCTGGGTCTGTATCACGGGCAACCCGGCGCACGTGCCTGGCGGCGCACACTGAGCGATGCGCGCCTGCTGAATCAGGCTAGCGCGCAGTTGCTGCGCGAGGCCGCAGCAACCGTTGAAGCAGCGTCGCAGCCTGCGCAGGTCTAGGGTCTGACCCTGGGGATGCGCGGATCCATGATCGCCCGCCACAGGGGCGGGATCCACGCGATCAGCACCATCGCGCCATAACCTGCAGGCAGCTGGGGCGCATCCGGTTCGCTGCGCAGTGCGGTGTGGGGCTTGCCCGCATGGGCGTGGTGATCTGCATGGCGCTGCAGGTTCAACAGGAATGCGTTGATCAGTGTGGAATTGGCATTCCAGGAGTGGCGATGGTCCACGGGCTCATAGCGCCCATCAGAGAGCCGGGTGCGCTGCAGCCCGTAGTGCTCGATGTAATTGACGACCTCCAGCTCAACAATGGCCACTGCGCTGGCGACCCATACAAAACACAGTGCGCCGAGGCCCCAGACCGCGGCCACGGCGATCCACAGCAGCACGGTCAGGGCCGACCAGGCCAGTGTTTCGTGGCGACCGCGTGCCGCGTCGATTTGCAACGCATGACGCAGCGTGCCCACGACTGAGCGTGGCACGAAAGCCCACAACGATTCGCCTTGTCGTGCGGTGGCAGGATCCTCGTTGGTCGCGACCCGAAGATGATGGCCGCGCACATGTTCCACCTTAAAGGCGCCATAGCTCACCGAGGCGAGCAGCAGGCCACCCACCGTACGGTCCAGACGCGACGCGCGGTGAATCAGCTCATGCCCCACATTGATGGCTACGATGCCGCCGGTGGCACCACAGGACAGCGCCAGCCCCCACCACGCAAGCGTATCGAGCCCGCCACTGATTGCGGCACCGACCAGCAGCACGCCCATCCATGCCGGCAGACACCCCAGCAGGACGAGTCGGGTGATCAGGTGCGGGCGGCCAGTGCGCGGGGCAGCGTGATCCTGACCAAGCAAGAGATCGAGCAGGGGAATCAGAGCATGCACGCCAAAGAACACTTGCCAGGCGACCCAGGCCGGCGCTTGCGAATCGCTGCTCAGTTGATGGATGCTCCAGGCCAGCGAGATGGGCAGCAACCAGACGGCGGCGTCGCGCAAGCGAAAGGCGGCCACTGCGTCAGCCCGCGTGCGAGTTTTGTCTGTGTGCGCTTGATCGAGAGGCCGGGTCATTTTCCACGCTCAGAGCCGGCGGAACGGCCTGCCGTAGGGGTGGCGGTGGCGCTCGCTTGCGCAGCTTCAGACGCCTGGGCTTTGCGCACGTACGCCACGATCGCGCCGTAGGCCAACACGCTCAACAGTGTCTCGGTCCACCCCAGTGTGCGGCTGATCGGCGAGGCATCGCTCATGCCGCGCACCACGCCTTCACACAGATACAGCAGGATGAGCATCGACCACCACTGATAGGCTCGAACGCGCCCGCCCAGGAAAGCCGGCAGCGCAGCGATCAGTGGCAGAGCCTTCAGGGCCAGCAATGAGCCGCCCGGTCGTTGCGGCGCCAGGAAGAGTTCCCAGGCGAGACACAAGAGAATCAGACCAGTGGTGCAGGCCAACACGGCAAGGCGCAAGCGGGACAGCGAAGTCATGCCTCGAAGGTATCATGGCCCGATGCATGCTTTTGCCGCCAACCTGCGCCGTCTGCTGGGTGCAATGGTTCGTCAGGGCAGGGAGCTCAGGCTGCAGCAGACAGCCAGCAGCCTCACCCTGCTGACGCTGCTTGCGGTCGTGCCCATGGTGGCGCTGGGCCTGCTCGTCCTGACCGCGCTGCCCGCATTCGAGTCTATGCGGGGAGATTTGCAGCGTTACCTCGAAACGCATCTCTTCCTGCCGTCCTTCAGCGATGCCGTGGTGCGCAGCATCAACCGGTTTGTGGGTGCAGCCGATCGACTGTCCACGATTGGTACTGCGGCATTCCTGGCCACCGGACTGGGCGCGATGCTAACCATCGATCGCACGCTCAACGGGATCTGGCAGACCTTGCGTCCGCGCCCGTTGTGGCAAAGGCTGGTGCTCTACTGGGCACTCCTGACGCTGGGGCCGATTCTTCTGGCGGCGGCCATCACCCTGCAACTGAAGGTGCAGTCCCACCTGCAGTCGGTGGCGCCTCTCACTCAGGCGCTGTCTGCAGTGCTGCCCACCGCGCTGAGTATTCTGGTGCTGACACTGCTGTACCGGTTGGCTCCGAATGAGCGCGTGCGCTGGTTGCATGCGGTCGCTGGAGCGGCGCTGGCCGTGGTGCTGCTCAATGGGCTCATGCGGCTGCTCGGCTTTTACGTCACGCGCTTTCCCACGTACACCTTGGTGTACGGCGCATTTGCTGCGTTGCCGCTCTTTTTGCTCTGGCTCTTTGCGGTCTGGATGAGCGTACTCACCGGAGCGCTTTTTGCGGCGAATCTGCGCTTTTGGGGGATGCGCGGTGTGGGCCTGATGAGAGGGGGGCCGGCGGCTCAATTCGATCGCACGCTGACTGTTCTGAGGGCCCTGTTGGAAGCCGGAAACATGCCCCTGCACAGTGCACAGCTGCGTGCCGCGTTCAGTGCCGATGCCCAGACTGCTGACCGGATGGCTGCGCAACTGGCCGATCAGGGGTACCTCGTGCGGGTGTGGCCTGCGTCGGGCGCAGCCGGGGCACTGGGTGTGTGGGATGAATACTGGCTCGCGGGGCCAGGCCTCAGGACGATGACCCTGCGGCCTGTATTTGAGCGCCTATGGTACGGGCGTACTGAGGCTTCATCGGGCCGATCCGCTGTGCCGCACGCACCTGAAGCGCCAAAGGCATCGGCGCAGCGCTTGCACAGCAGACTCACTACGCTGGACCCTGGATCGACCGAACTTGACCGTCCGCTGGGCGAGTGGCT
>JBIKKG010000357.1:0-3052 GCA_044360485.1 Burkholderiaceae bacterium
CTTGGCTCGCTCTAACCTTGAAGCAACGTCTGCATGGTTTCTTTCTCAGGATAAACCAGGTCAGGCCATCTGGTGGTATTTAAGAGCCTTGGCCTATAATCCTCTGAACGTCAGTGCAGCAAAGGGGGTGGTCAAGAGCGGGTTATCTGCGGTCAAAGCGTTGGGCTCTTGACGATTTTCATCGGGCTTCCGAAGATGGAGCAACGAGTCCTTCTTCAACTAGGCGTTAACCTCGCGCGGTCAGTGCCCCCTTCGGCCTGAACGCCTTACAAACGCGTTCATTGGTTTCCACATACGGCGCGCCGATCAGGTCCAGGCAATAGGGCACGGCCGCAAATATCCCGTGCACTGCCGTCCGACCCTCAGCGTCGCGAAGCCCTTCCAGCGTTTCCTTGAGCGACTTGGGCTGTCCCGGCAGATTGATGATCAGCGCGTGACCGCGAATAACCGCGACTTGCCTGGACAGGATCGCGGTGGGCACGAAATTCAAGCTGATCTGGCGCATCTGCTCGCCAAAGCCAGGCATCTCCTTGTCGGCCACCGCCAGCGTGGCTTCGGGTGTGACGTCCCGTTTTGCCGGGCCCGTGCCGCCTGTCGTCAGCACCAGGTGGCAGCCAGCCTGATCCACCAACTCGATCAGCGTGCGTTCAATGATCGGCTGTTCATCGGGGATCAGACGGGTCTCTGTTACCCAGGCAGACGCGAGTGCTGAGGTCAACCAGTCCTGTAGCGCTGGAATACCGGCATCGGCGTACACCCCTTTGGAGGCGCGGTCTGAAATGGAGACCAGGCCGATCTTGAGCACGTTCACGGGGGCTGCGGCTTGGGAGGCTTCAGTCATGCAAGGTGTCCGGTGTCAGTCTGCGGTGGGCGGGTCTCGGCCAGCAGGATGTCGCGAATCTCTCGATACAGCTCGCGGTAATGGCGGCCGCGCTGCGCACGCGAATGCTCTGTGCAGGCCGAGCGCAGTAGCGGATGCAACCCGCGGGTGATGGCCTGCGGATAGCGCTGCACAAATTCCGTGAGCCGGTCTGGGGTTGCAATCAGGGCATCGCGCCAGCTCTCTGCGGCATGCATCACGGCGGTTTCTGCACGATGACGGTCGTCATCGACGTCCAGCTCGGCCCGAATGGCGTTGGCATCCACCCGTCGCATGAGCTTGCCGATCAGCTGCATCTGGCGCCTGCGTCCTTCATGGGCCGTGATTTTGCGGCACAGCGCAATGGCATCGAGCAATTCTTCCGGCAGCCCCATGGGACCCAGGCGCGACGCCGGCAATTCCACCAGCCGCTCGCCGAGCTTTTGCAGCGTATGCATCTCGCGCTTGCGTTGCGATTTACTGGGGCCGAGATCGGCGTCCTCGTCGGGGTCGGGGCCGACATCAGTTGGAGCGGGGCGTCGATTCAAGGCAGACATCGGAGGTGGCTGTAATCGGGTTGCTATGATAGTCCGCTCAACCCCGCTCTTCCCCCTTACTTGCCCAAGAGACCGCTCACGATGTTCGATTACAGCCGCGCACGCTTTGAAGAGCTCGTTCAGTCGGTGCTTGATCGCGCCGCCACACTCGGTGCCACGGCCGCCGCGGCGGATGTCTCGGAGAGCTCGGGCCTATCGGTCAACGTGCGCAAGGGCAAGGTCGAAACCATTGAGCAGACCCGTGACAAGGGCCTGGGCGTGACGGTGTATATCGGTGCGCGCAGAGGGCATGCGAGCACCAGCGACTTTGGCGATCATGCGATCAGCGAAACCGTGAAAGCGGCTTTTGAGATCGCGCGGTTCACGGGTGAGGACCCGATGGCAGGCTTGCCTGACCCGGACACCCTGGCGCGTAAACCGCGTGACCTGAACCTCTTTCATCCCTGGACGATTGAAGCCGACGAGGCGATTGATATGGCTTGTCGAATGGAAGCGGCAGCCTTTGCAGTGAGTCCTGCCGTGGTGAATTCGGAAGGCGCCAGCGTGTCCGTGGGGCACGGACATTTCCTGTCGGCCAACAGTCTGGGCTTCATGGGCGGCTTTCCCTACAGCAGACATTCGATTGCGGTGGCGCCTATTGCACGCCGTGGCCGAGCCATGCAACGCGATGACTGGTACTCGGCCTCCCGTTATCCGGACCGCCTGGCAGACCCCAAGGCCGTGGGCCGATACGCCGCGCAGCGCGCGCTGTCGCGCCTGGGGGCGAAAAAAATCTCTTCTCGCAAGGTGCCGGTCCTGCTCGAAGCACCGCTTGCCTGCGGGTTGCTGGGCAGCTTCGTTGGGGCCGCCAGTGGCGGGGCCTTGTATCGCAAGGCCAGTTTTCTGGTGGATGCGCTGGGCACGCAGGTGTTTGCCAAAGAGCTGACGATTGTTGAAGAGCCGCACCGCCCTGGTGAGCTGGGTTCAACGCCTTTTGATGACGAGGGCGTGGCCACGCGGGCGCGCACGGTGGTGCAGGGCGGCATGCTCAAAGGCTGGTTTCTGTCGTCCTATTCCGCCCGCAAGCTTGGCATGCAGACCACGGGTAACGCAGGCGGTGCGCATGGTTTGCGTCTGACCAGCCGCCTGACCGATCCCTCCGATGATCTGAAGGCCATGTTGCGCAAGCTGGGGACGGGTCTGTTCGTGACCGAGCTGCTCGGGCACGGCGTGAATACCGTGACCGGCGACTATTCGCGTGGCGCCAGCGGTTACTGGGTGGAAGGCGGACGGATTCGCTACCCGGTCGAAGAGATCACTATCGCCGGCAATCTGCGTGAGATGTACCGCTCGATCGTGGCGGTAGGCGCAGATGAAGTGCAGCGCGGCAGTTATCGCACGGGGTCGGTGCTGCTGGAGCAGATGGCCATTGCTGGGTGAGTACCGCACACAGAGTACGCCGCATGGGTCAGCGTGAAGATGGGCCGATGGTTGGGATGCGAGCGTCGGTTAGCCGTGTGGCAGTCAGCCCTGACCCTGCGGGTGCGTGCGATCAACACCCAAAGGCGGTTCGGTGACGCCCAGAGATGAAAAGGTCTCTTGCGCTTGGGCGCTCAACTGAGCCAGGGCATGGCGGCGCCTTGCCAAACGGTCAGCC
>JBIKKG010000103.1:0-11128 GCA_044360485.1 Burkholderiaceae bacterium
CGGCGTTCAGAGCTGAATGAGTCGGTTGACCAGCGCGGCCAGCTTGGCCTGCAGCGTGCCACGCGGGGCCACGCTCGCCGGCGGCGGCACCACCGGCGCCACCCGAGGGGGCAGATAGCGGTTCACCGGCTGATACCCCAGATGCTCCATCAGACCGTGACCCGAGCGCTCGCGCGTCAGCGTACTCACCTGCGAGGCCGGATTGTCAAAGTCTCCGAAGTGGCGCGCATGCGCGGGGCAGGCCAGCACGCAGGCCGGCTGGCGCTGCGCTTCGGGCAGCGCCTGATCGTAGATGCGATCGACGCACAAGGTGCACTTGCGCATCACGCCCACGTTCTCATCGAGCTCGCGCGCGCCGTAAGGGCAGGCCCAGGCGCACAGGTTGCAGCCCATGCACTTTTCCGGATCGATCAGCACGATGCCGTCTTCGGCACGCTTGTATGACGCTCCGGTCGGGCACACCGTGACGCAGTCGGCCTGCTCGCAGTGCATGCACGACATCGGCATGTTGAGCGTGCGATTGTCGGGATAGTCGCCGGCTTCGTAGTGCCGCACCCGGTTAAACCACACGCCAGATGGCTGCGCGCCATGGGCGTCGTAGTCGGGTGCACCGCCCGCCATCAGGCTCTCGCCGTTCCACTCCTTGCAGGCAGTGGCGCAGGCGTGGCAGCCCACGCAGGCATCAATGTCAATCGCCAGTCCGAGCTTCATGACTGCACCTGTGGGGGACGTTGATCCGGATCACGCAGCACCCTGACCTTCAGGTCGTACCACGCGGCCTGACCCGTGATCGGGTCGCTATTGGTGAGGCTGGCTTCCCCCGCCCGGGAAGGCAGGGTCTCGCTGATCAGGTGATTGAGCAGGAACCCTGCGTTGGACTCCGCCGCAGCGGCCGACAGACCCCAGGTGCCCGACATCTTGCCGATCGCGTTCCAGGTCCAGACGGTGTGCCGTTCGCAGCCCTGCATCGTCTTGAGTTGGCAGCGAATGCGCCGATGCCCGGCCTTCTGATCCATGCGTGCATGGACAGGCGTGCCCGGCTGCGCCTCGACCGGTGCGTGGATCGAATCGATCAGCACCCAATCATCGTCAGCCAGGCCCTGCTCGGCCGCGGTCTGCGCGTTCATGTAGAGAAAATTCTGCGCCACGATCTGACGCAGCCAGGCGTTCTGGCTGTCCCACGAGTGGTACATGACCATCGGCCGCTGCGTGATCGCATGAAAGGGAAAGGCGTCGGCACCAGCCTGCTCGTCGGTACGCGCGGTTTCAATCGGCGGGTACCAGAAGGGCAGCGGATCGAAATAGCGCACCAGACGCTCCTTGTCTTCCGCTCGCGTGGGCTTGGGCCCTTCATACAGGCCCTGACCGGCCAGACGAAACTTTTGCAGCGGCTCGCTGTAGATCTGCATCACGATCGGCTCGGCCTTGCCAATGAACCCGGCGCGCGCCGCCTCTTCCAGATATTCGCGGTTCGCGAAACGCATGTATTTCTGCGAGTCGGGCCAGTGGTGGGTAAAGAAGGCCTTGCCTTCGATGTACGCCTCCCACTGCTTGGGGTTGGGCTCGCCCACGAGTGACTTTTCGCCCTGCGTCCCGCGCCAGCCCGCCAGAAACCCAATGCCAGGCGCACGTTCGTAGCGCAGGATGAAGTCGCGGTAATCGGCAAACTTGCGCGCCCCGTCGGCATCCACGAATGCCGGAAACTTCAGGCGTGCCGCCAGATCGACCAGCACGTCCTGAAACGGGCGCACATCACGGTCGGGTGCAATCAGCGGATGACGAATCGCGTCGGCTGCGGCATCGGGCTCGGAGATCGGGCGATCGAGCATCGAGATCGCGTCATACCGTTCAAAGTAGGTGGTGTCCGGCAGCACCAGATCGGCATAGCGCACGGTCTCGGAGTCGAAGGCGTCGGCCACCATGATGAAAGGTATCCGGTACTGACCGGCTTCATCACGCGCAGTGAGCATGGCCTGCGTGCCTGTGGTGTTCATCGACGAGTTCCAGGCCATGTTGGCCATGAACAGCATCAGCGTGTCGATCGGGTATGGGTCGGCTTCCACTGCATTGCGAATGACCATGTGCATCAGGCCATGTGCAGCGATCGGGCTTTCCCAGGAATACGCCTTGTCAATGCGCAAGGGCATGCCACGGGCATCGATCGCCAGGTCCTCGGGGCGTGCCGGAAATCCCAGCAAGGGGCGCGTAGAGGCAGTGTCGGGGGCGTCGAGGCGCGCGGCATCGTTTTCGGGCAGTTGCGGCGGCGGCACAGGCTTGGGAAACGGTGCACGCGAGCGAAAGTTGCCCGGTCCGTCCAGGGCACCCAGCAGCATCTGAATCAGGTGCAGCGCGCGGCAGGTTTGAAAGCCATTGCTGTGCGCCGACACGCCCCGCATGGCATACATCGCCACCGGGCGACCCACCACCTTGTCGTGTGTCACGCCCCAGGCATCGGTCCAGGTGATCGGCAACTCGATCGTCTGCTCGAAGGCCACCTGAGCCATCTCCAGCGCCAGGCGCTCGATCTGTTCAGCCGGCACGCCGCACTGACTCGACACCGACTCGGGCGAATACTCATCAGACAGCGCACGCGCGGCCATGAGTGACATCGACGTGGTCACCCGCTCACCCGCGGTGGTCACGAATTCGCCAAAGAGAGCCGGTACTGCGCCCGGCGCCATCGGGACCGGCGTCTTGCTGCGCTGATCCCACAACAAGGGCTGCCCCTGCTCATTGCGCAGGAACAAGCCATCGCGCGAAGTGCCCGGTGCTTGTATGACCAGCCAGGCCGCGTTGGTGTAGCGCAGCAGAAATTCCCAGTCGAAGAGTTCGCGCGACAGCAGCACATGACAGATGGCCAAGGCGAGCAGCCCGTCTGTGCCCGGGCGGATCGGCACCCACTCATCGGCAATCGCCGAATACCCGGTGCGCACCGGGTTGACCGAGACAAACTTCGCACCGTTGCGCTTGAGCTTTTCCAGACCGATCTTGATCGGGTTGCTGGCGTGATCTTCGGCCACGCCCCACATCATGAAGTAGCGGGCGCGGTCCCAGTCGGGCGCACCAAATTCCCAGAACGAATAGCCGATGGAGTACAGACCCGCAGCGGCCATGTTCACGGAGCAAAAGCCCCCATGCGCCGCCCAGTTGGGCGTGCCGTACTGCTGCGCCCACAGACCGGTGAGCGCCTGCATCTGATCACGACCGGTGAAGAACGCGAGTTGTCGCGGCTGTGTCGCACGAATACGCGCCAGACGCTTGGTCAGCAGATCGAGCGCATCGTCCCAGCTGATCGGATCAAAGATGCCTGCGCCGCGGTCGGTGCCAGGGCGCCGGATCATGGGGTGACTCAGCCTCGCAGGCGAGTACTGCTTCATGATGCCCGCGCTGCCTTTGGCGCACAGCACACCCTGATTGACCGGATGCTCCGCCGTGCCCTGGATGAAGCGCACCCGGGTGCGGGCGGGCGTATCGGCTGTGGCCGCATCATCTTGCAAGGTGACCTGAATACCGCAGCGGCAGGCGCACATGTAGCAAGTGCTATATGCCGTGCGTTGCGTGGAGCGGTCTTCGAATCGGACAGGGCGCTCGGCTGCAGCGGTCAGGGGAGGATTCACGCGCGGTTGCTCGGTGGGGCCTGCGATGCAGACCGTGACCCGGGCCCGTGCGGGCCCCGTATCCGACCGATTCTAAGCGCTTTGGCCCAACCGACCGACCGGCTCACCCCTGCCATGGTCCGCATCATTCCGAATTTGCGGACCTCGCGCACCCGTCAATTCACCAATGCAGAAAAGCGCGCCAGGTCCACATTGCCGCCACTGATGATCACGCCAACCTTCAGGCCTTTGACGGGCACGGCGGCAGTCAATGCCGCAGCCACGGCCAACGCGCCGGTCGGCTCGATCACAAGCTTCATGCGCGCCGCCACAAAGCGCATGGCATCGCGCAGCGCCTCATCGCTGACTGTGGCAATGCCTGCCACATGCTGGCGGATGATGTCGAAAGTCAGTGCGCCCAGATGCTGCGTCTGCGCCCCATCGGCAATCGTGCGCGGCACATCGATATGCACGATGCGCCCTGCACGCAGCGACTGCTGGCCGTCATTGCCGGCTTCGGGCTCCACACCCCACACCGCACAGCCCGGCGAGAGGCTCGCAGCGGCTAAGGCACACCCCGAGGTCAGGCCTCCTCCTCCCATACAGACCAGCAACAGGTCGAGGGGACCGGTCTGCTCGAAGAGCTCCACCGCTGCCGTTCCCTGGCCGGCAATCACGTCGCGATGGTCATAAGGCGGAATCAGCGTGAGACCCCTCTCGGCAGCCAGCCGCGCGGCAAGGGCCTCACGGTCCTCCTTGTAGCGATCAAAGAGCAGCACCTCGCCGCCATAGCCGCGGGTGGCCTCGATCTTCGAAGCGGGTGCATCGGCGGGCATGAGAATCGTGGCCTTCACCGACAGCAGCGATGCGCTGTAGGCAATGGCCTGCGCATGATTGCCCGAGGAAAAGGCCAGCACGCCAGCCGCACGCTGCGCTGCAGGCAAGGCTGCAATGGCGTTATAGGCCCCACGGAACTTGAAGGCACCGCCCCGCTGCAGGTTCTCGCACTTGAAAAAAAGCTGCGCACCGGTCAGCGCATTGGCTGTGCGCGAGGTGAGCACCGGCGTGCGGTGCGCCACGCCAGCCAGTCGGGTCACAGCGGCGCGGACATCCGAAAAGTCGGGCAAGGTGGGCGGCAAGGCAGAAAGATTCATGGCGTCTACGGGTCGGTATTGAGGGGAAGTACGCGTCAGCACGCATCCTACCGAAGCGACTTCAAGCCCCGCCCCGCCCCGAGAGCGGACCCTCAGGGCGTTTCGGGATACCTTCAGTTTGCGGTACCTTCGTTCAGTTCGCGGTACCTTCAGTCTTTGACAGCGCATCCCAAGAGGCCGACCTTCATGACGCAACGCACCACCGCTCATCCAGACCGTTTCAGGCGCTCCCTGTTGCAGGCCGCGACCACCATCGGGGGCGCTTCTGTGCTGGGCATCCCGCTCGACACCCTGGCCCAGGCTGCACGCGGCGGCGTCGTGGTCATCGGCAGCACGCAACGCCCCCGGCACCTGAACCCGGGCGTGCAATCGGGCATCGCCACCATGATGCCGGGCGCGCAGCTCTTTGCCACGCCCATGCGCATCGACGACCGCTGGCAGCCCGTGCCGTACCTTGCCGAACGCTGGAGCGTCTCGGACGATGCCCGCAGCATCACCCTGCACCTGCGCAAGGACGCGGTCTTTCACGACGGTCGCCCGGTCACCGCAGAAGACGTGCAGTTTTCCGTTGAGGCAGTGCGCGACAACCATCCCTTCAAGACCATGTTCGGTCCGGTCAATGCGGTCACGCTGACCGACCGTCATACCGCCGTGATCCGTCTGGCTGAGCCCCACCCGGCCCTGGCCCTGGCCATGACCACGGTCTTCTTGCCGATCATGCCCAAGCATATCTACGGCGATGGCCAGCCCCTTGCCACGCACCCGCGCAACAGCACCGAGGTGGTCGGATCGGGGGCGTTCAGACTCGTGGAGTTCAAGCCAGGCGAGCACGTCATCCTGGAGCGCTTCGATCGATTCTTCATCAAGGACCGCCCGCTGCTCGATCGCATCATCATTCGGGAGTTCAAGGACCCGGCGAGTCTGCTGCTGGCCTTTGAGCGCGGCGAAGTCGATGTGAACAGTGCGCTCACCGAGCCGCGCGACGTGGAGCGGGCGAGAAAAGTGCCGGGTGCCACGGTCGTTTCGAACATGGCCTCAGGTGTCGGTCCGATGATCTGGCTAGCCTTCAACACACGGCATGCTCAACTGCAAGACAAGCGCGTGCGTCAGGCGATCAGCTATGCGATCGATCGGGAGTTCATCACAAAAACGCTGTTCGCCGGTCTGCACAAGCGTGCCACCGGCCCGATCGGCTCGGCCAGCCCGTTCTACACGTCTGATGTCGAGCGCTACGATCTGAACCTGGCCAAAGCCGCGGCACTCCTCGATGCGGCAGGCCTGAAGCCCGGCGCCCAGGGCATGCGCCTGCAGTTGTCACTGGACATGCTGCCTGGGGTGGCCGACATGCGTGTCACCGGCGAATACATCAAGCCGGCTCTGGCCAAAGTCGGCATTGACGTGCAGCTGCGCAACGCCCCCGACTTTCCCACGTGGGCCAGACGGGTATCGAGCTTTCAGTTCGACATGACCATGGACTCGGTCTGGAACTGGGGCGACCCGGTGATCGGTGTGCACCGCACCTACCTGTCGAGCAACATCCGCGAAGGCGTGATCTGGTCGAATACGCAGCGCTACAGCAATCCCAAGGTCGACGCGCTGCTCGAGGCGGCAGGCCGTGAACGTGATCCCTCCAAGCGCAAAGCGCTCTACACAGAGTTCCAGCGCATCGTGGTCGACGACGTACCGATCGCGTTCCTGTACGAGCCCAATTTCTCGGTGGCCTTCAGACGGCTGGCTGATCCCCGCGCAAGCGTGTGGGGTCTGATGGCACCGATGCAGGACTGGGGTATCGGCAAGTCGTGAGCACGCTGCTGCCCACGCTGGTCATCGGCGGCTACTTAGGCGCCGGCAAGACCACGTTGGTCAACCACCTGCTGCGTCATGCCGATGGTCGACGCATCGCCGTCATGGTGAACGATTTCGGCGAGATCAGCATCGACGCCAACCTGATCGTGTCGCAGGACGGCAATGTGCTCACCCTGGCCGGTGGCTGCGTGTGCTGCAGTGTGGGCAGCGATCTGATGGGTGCGCTGATCGCACTCGGCGAACGCACACCGTCCCCCGATGTGGTGCTGATCGAGACCAGCGGGGTGGCGCTGCCCGGTGCCGTAGCGCGCAGCGCCCGTCTGGCCCCAGGCATCGGCCTGGATGCCGTCATCGTACTGGTCGATGCCGAGACGGTGCGCACCCGCGCGCGCGATCCCTACGTGGGCGACACGGTCTTGCGTCAGTTGCGCGAAGCAGATCTGCTCATCATCAACAAACTCGATCTCATCGATCCGCAGGCACTGCCCGCCCTGGAGGCCTGGCTCGTGGAGCATGCACCGCAGGCGCGCAGACTGCATGCACTGGAATCACGCGTGCCTGTGGAACTGATCCTGGGTACAGGCCCAGAGCCTGCATCTGCAATGCCGGCGCCACGCACTGCAGGTGCCTTGCAAGACGGGGCAGAAGCGCGCAGGCCATTGTCAGAGGTTGCCCGGCATCAGCGGATCGGCCCGGTCGCTGCACCGCCAGCCAGCGCCGTCTACGAAAGCGCCGCCTTTGCCCTGCCGCACCCTCTGGATGCCGCCGCCTTGTCGCGCGGCCTGGGGGTCATCCGACCTGAGCTGCTGCGCTTCAAGGGAGTCATGCTGGATGTGCAACGCGGTCCGATTACCGTGCAGGGCGTCGGGCCGCGCGTGCGCATCGAGTCGGCGCCCGCCCCCATGGCACGCACACTGCAGGAAAAAGGCTGTGGACACCTGGTGGCCATCGGTCTGGCGGGCAGCTTGGATCGTGCAGCCATTGACGCAGCACTGAGCGCCGCGGTGCTCGCGGGCAAAAAATGAAAAGCCCGCCTCGTCAATCTGCACCGCTTCGCGATGTGGCCGATACACTGCGCCGACCATGCACACCCTCACGCTGATTGCGAAACGCCTGGCTTATGCGCTGGGGCTGATCTTCGCAGTTCTGACCATCAACTTCGCGCTGATCCACGCGGCGCCGGGCGACCCTGCCATGGTGATCGCCGGCGAGATGGGCGGGGCCGACCAGGCGACACTGGACCAAATCCGTCGCACCTACGGACTGGACAAGCCCATCCTCGAGCAGTACGCCACGTATGTGGGGCGCGCCCTGCGCGGTGATCTGGGCCAGTCCTATCTCTACAACCAACCGGTCACCAAGCTGATCATGCAGCGCTTGCCGGCCACGGTGCTGCTGGTGCTCACCGCCTTGCTCACCGCAATCGTCGTGGGGACGCTCGTGGGCGTGTGGGCGTCCAAGCGCCCCCACAGCATCGGCAGCGGAGCGGTCACCGTGATGTCCCTGGTCGGGTACTCGATGCCTACGTTCTGGACCGGTATTTTGCTGGTGATTCTGTTCGGCAAGATCATCCCGATCATGCCGATTGCCGGCATGCGCGATGTGCGCATCTATGGCGGATGGTGGGTCACCTCGCTGGATGTGCTGCACCACCTGATCCTGCCGGCGTTCACCTTGGCGATCGTCTACATGGCGCAGTACAGCCGGCTGTCGCGCGCCAGCATGCTCGAGGTGCTGGGCTCGGACTACATCCGCACCGCGCGTGCCAAAGGCTTGGCCGAGCGACTGGTGATCTGGAAGCACGCCCTGCGCAATGCGCTGATGCCGGTGGTGACGATCGCAGGCCTGCAGTTCGGCAACCTGATTTCAGGCGCCGTGCTGGTGGAGACCGTCTTCTCCTGGCCCGGACTGGGCACCCTGGCCTTTGATTCCATCCTCGGGCGCGACTACCCCACCTTGCTGGGCGTGCTGTTTTTTTCGTCCGTGCTGGTCATCGTGGCCAACCAGCTGACCGATCTGGCGTATCGCTGGATCGATCCTCGTCTGCGCGGACGCTGACCCGCGCCTCACACCATGTCCGCCACGCCCACCACACGCTCAGCCACGGCCACGCCAGCGATCGAAGTCCTGTCGCCCTCCAAGGAGGCCTGGCGGGTGTTTCGCCACAACAAGGCCGCCATGCTCGGGCTGGTGCTGCTGACGCTGGTGATCCTGACCATGCTGCTCGGCCCGACGCTGTACCCGGTGCCGCCCTTCGATATCGTGGCCGCACCGTTCACGGGGCCCTTCGAAAACGCTCAGGTCCCGCTGGGGACCGACTACCTCGGGCGCGACATCCTGGCCGGCATGGCCGTGGGCGGGCGCGCCACCTTGCTCGTCGGTCTGGCTGCCGCCGCCATCACCGTCACCATCGGGCTGACCATCGGCGCGCTGGCCGGCTATTTCGGCGGATGGGTCGATGAAGCCCTGTCGCGCTTCACCGAGATCTTCCAGGTGATGCCCTCGCTGCTGTTTGCCATGGTGCTGATGACCTTGTTCAATCCCTCTTTGCTCACCGCGATCATTGCCATTGGCATGGTCACCTGGACCAGCACGGCACGTCTGGCGCGCGCCGAGTTCATGCGTCTGCGCAAGCTCGAATATGTGAGTGCAGCGCGCGCGCTAGGTGCCGGACCGATCCGGCTCATGGTGCGAGAAATCCTGCCCAATGCAGCGCCGCCACTGATCGTCTCGGCCACGCTCATCATCGGGGTGGCCATTCTGTTTGAAGCCGGTCTGAGCTTTCTGGGCTTGTCGGACCCCAATGTGATGAGCTGGGGCCTCATGATCGGATCGAACCGGAAGTACGTGCTCGATGCCTGGTGGGCGGTCACCTTTCCAGGTGTCGCTATCTTCCTGACAGTGCTGGCGGTCAGCCTGGTGGGCGATGGCCTCAATGACGCGCTCAACCCGAAGATGCATCAGCGATGACTGCGAGCCCACTCTCTGCGCCTGTCAGCAGCGATGCGCCGCTGCTGGACGTGCACAACCTGTCGGTTGAGTTCGACACGCGCAAGGGCATCGCCCGCGTGCTCGAATCGGTCTCGTTTTCCCTGGCGCGCGGCCAGACGCTGGGGCTGGTCGGCGAGTCAGGCTGCGGCAAAAGCATGACCGCGCTGGGCATCATGCGACTGATCCCCAATCCGCCCGGGCGCATCACGTCCGGCCAGGTACTGTTCGATGGCTCGGATCTGCTGGCGCTCAGCGAACCCGCCATGCGCGAGATCCGCGGCAACCGCGTGTCGATGATCTTTCAGGAGCCCATGACCTCGCTCAATCCGGTGTTTACGGTGGGCGAGCAGATTGCCGAGGCGGTGCGCTTGCATCAGCGTCTGGATCGCAAGGCGGCCCATGAGCGTGCGGTGCAGATGCTCGAGTCGGTGGGCATTCCTGCTGCGCGCACGCGCGTCGATGAGTACCCGCATCAGTTTTCTGGCGGCATGCGTCAGCGCGTGATGATCGCGATGGCGCTGGCCTGCAACCCGGGTGTGCTGATCGCCGATGAACCCACCACTGCACTGGATGTGACCGTCCAGGCGCAGATCTTCGATTTGATCTCCGACCTGCGTCAACGCACCGGCACGGCCGTGGTGCTGATCACGCACGACATGGGTGCTATTGCCGAGATGGCTGATCGTGTGGCGGTGATGTATGCCGGCCGAATCGTCGAGGAAGGCACGGTGGCCGAGGTGCTGGAGCATCCGCTGCACCCCTACACACAGGGTCTGATCGCCTGTGCACCAGGCCGTCGCACGGCTCGCCATGGCGAGCCGCTCGAGGAAATTTCGGGCACCGTTCCCTCGCTGCTCGAGCGGCGCGGTGGCTGCGCTTTTGCCGATCGGTGCCGACATGTCATGACCCGTTGCACGGTGAGCTTGCCTGCCGAAACACGGCTCGATGGCGGCCAACGCCGTGTGTTGTGCTGGTTGCATGCGCAGGGCGCCGATGCAGCGATCGAGGCCCAGACATGAGCGCGCCAGTGCTCGAGGTCAACGATCTCAAGGTGCATTTCCCGATCGGAGGGGGGCTGATCGGCAAGCCCAAGGCCTGGGTACGCGCGGTCGACGGCATCAGCTTCAACGTACCGCGTGGCACCACCTTCGGCATCGTGGGCGAAAGCGGCTCGGGCAAGAGCACGACCGCGCTGGCGGTCATGCGCCTGGTGAAACACACCGCAGGAGAGATCCTGCTTGATGGCGAAGACATCGGGCGCGCTGAAGGCGAAACGCTGCGTCTCGCGCGCAAGCGCTTTCAGATGGTCTTTCAGGACCCTTATGCGTCGCTCAATCCGCGCAAGCGCGCAGGCGATGCGGTGCGCGAGGCGCTGCAACTGATGCAGGCTGGTGCACCCGACACTTTCGATGCGCGTGTGGCCGAACTCTTCGCGCAAACGGGGCTGCGCCCCGAACAACAGATGCTGTTTCCTCACCAGTTTTCGGGTGGGCAACGCCAACGCATCGTGCTGGCCCGCGCCTTGGCAGCCAACCCCGAGCTGGTAGTCTGCGACGAACCGGTCTCTGCGCTGGATGTGGC
>JBIKKG010000358.1:0-3033 GCA_044360485.1 Burkholderiaceae bacterium
CGGCCTATTTCGGCCCCGAGCCCGAATTCTTCATCTTTGATTCCGTGACCTGGAACGTCGACATGTCCGGTTGCGGCGTGAAGATCAATTCCGAAGAGGCCTCGTGGTCGACCGGCCGGGAGTTTGAGGGCGGCAACCTGGCGCACCGTCCGGCAGTCAAGGGCGGCTACTTCCCGGTGCCGCCGGTGGACTCCTTTCAGGACATGCGCTCGGAGATGTGTCTGATCCTCGAGCAGATGGGCGTGCCCGTCGAAGTGCATCACCACGAGGTGGCAGGCGCTGGGCAAAACGAGATCGGCACGAAGTTTTCGACGCTCGTGCAGCGCGCAGACTGGACCCAGTTGCTGAAGTATGTGGTGCTGAACGTGGCACACAGCTATGGCAAGACCGCGACCTTCATGCCCAAGCCTGTCGTGGGCGACAACGGTTCGGGCATGCATGTGCACCAGTCGATCTGGAAGGATGGCCAGAACCTGTTTGCCGGCGATAAGTATGCCGGGCTGTCCGACTTTGCACTGCACTACATCGGCGGCATCATCAAACACGCCCGTGCGCTGAATGCCATCACCAACCCCGGTACGAATTCATACAAACGCCTGGTGCCTGGCTTTGAAGCGCCGGTGAAGCTTGCTTATTCGGCTCGCAACCGTTCGGCCTCCATCCGGATTCCGTATGTGAGCAACCCGAAAGGTCGCCGCATCGAAGTGCGCTTCCCCGATCCCACCGCTAATCCCTATTTCGCCTTCTCGGCGATGATGATGGCGGGTCTGGATGGCGTGCAAAACAAGATTCACCCGGGTGAGGCAGCCGACAAGAATCTGTACGACCTGCCGCCGGAAGAAGATGCAAAGATCCCGACCGTGTGCTCGTCGCTCGATCAGGCGCTCGATTATCTGGACAAGGACCGCGAGTTCCTCACCCGCGGCGGTGTGTTCAGCAACTCGATGATCGATGCCTATATCGAACTGAAGATGGAAGAGGTCACCCGCTTCCGCATGACCACGCACCCGGTCGAGTTCGACATGTACTACTCGCTCTGATCGGTCAACCGATCCGATGCGAAAAGGGGGCGGGAAACCGCCCCTTTTTTTGTTCTACACTCGCCCGATGATGCTTCCCGTTCCAGGTGTTTCCGACGCGCGCAGCCTTCGGGCCGGCACCTCAAGCGTTGCCCTTTCAGCAGCAGGCTTGTCTGACGTGCGCGCTGTGGCGCGTAGGTTGGCTCATTGGGTGGCTTATCGGGTGGCTTATTGGGCGGCTTATTGGGCGGCTCCGGGCGCGCTGGCGTGTGTGTTGGCCGTATGGACCCACCCTGCGGCGGCACAGGTCTATCGGTGTGAAACCGAGAGCGGGGTGCCGCTCTATCAAAACGCGCCAGGCCCACGCTGCAAGCCGTTGGACCTGCCCGTGATCACCACGATCCCGGCGCCCCGTGCGCCGACTCCGGCGCCAGCCCCAGCGCCTCGGCCCGCGGCATCAGGGGGCTCAGGCAGCGCTTCTGGGGCGCCGGCCGCATCGCCCGGCTCTGGCAACTTTCCCAGGGTTGAGGCGCCCGTACAGCGCTCGCGTGATATGGATCGCCGCCGCATCCTGGAAGACGAACTGCGCAAGGAGGAAGCCCGAGTGCTCGAGTTGCGCGCGGAATATGGCAATGGAGAACCCATGCGCCGCCCCGACGAGCGTGACTATCAGAAATACCTCGACCGCGTGCAGCGACTGAAAGACGCGATCGCACGCTCGGACAGCGCCATCGGGTCGCTGCGCCGCGAAATCGCTGCCCTGCGTGACTGAGCCCGTCTCGCGTTCCGCGTCGCGCCAGCCTCCTGGCCTGGAACGACGCAACGATCTCATGTCCCGGTTGGCTGGCATCGATCGGCTCGCCTGCGCTGTCGTCCTGTTGGATGCCGACGGGCGCACCCGCTTTCTGAATCTGTCCGCCGAACAGATTTTCGAGACCCCCCTGCGGGTGATCGAAGGGACGCTCTTTGCGCGACTCTTCGGCAATGGGGCAGTCATCGATGACCTGGTACACGAAGCCCGGCTCAATACCTTCGAACAAAAGCGCCTCGACCTGAACCTTGAGCGCAACGGTCGCGAGCCCCTTGCCGTGCATTGCGTGGCCGTGGTCCCCGAGCCTGATCTGGGCGGGCTGTTGCTCGAGTTTCGCGAGATTGACCAGCGTATCCGCAAAGATCGCGAGCAGCGCATGCTTGAGTCTGTGCGGGTGAACAGGGAGCTGGTACGTAACCTCGCCCACGAAATTAAAAATCCGCTGGGTGGCATTCGTGGTGCGGCGCAGCTTCTGGAGTCGGAAGTCGAGGGCACGAGCCTGCGCGAATACGCGCAGGTGATCATCAAGGAGGCTGACCGGTTGCAAACGCTGGTGGACCGACTGCTTGCACCCCACCGGCATCCGCGTTTAGTGGGCGATGTCAATATTCACGAGGTGCTCGAGCGGGTGCGTTCAGTGGTGCTGGCCGAGTACCCGAGCGGTCTCGACATTCAGCGCGACTACGATGCCAGCCTGCCCGATTTTCGCGGTGATAAGGAGCAGCTGATCCAGGCGCTGCTCAATCTGGTACGCAATGCGGCCCAGGTTATGCAGGGCCGCGGGAAGGTTCTGCTGACCACCCGCATTGCCCGTCAGATCACGATCGACACACGACGGCATCGCCTGGCATTGGATTTGCATGTTGTGGACGACGGCCCGGGCGTGCCGGAGGATATCCGTGATCGGATCTTCCTGCCGCTGGTCACGGGACGTGAGGGCGGCAGTGGCTTGGGGCTGACGCTGGCTCAGACCTTCGTGCAGCAGCACGGTGGTGTGATCGCCTGTGAAAGTCGTCCTGGTCGCACCGATTTCAGAATACTGCTGCCGTTGTCTTGAGGCGTACCGGTCCCGGTTGCCGGGCGCGG
Organism: Burkholderiaceae bacterium; assembly: GCA_044360485.1. GTDB lineage: Bacteria > Pseudomonadota > Gammaproteobacteria > Burkholderiales > Burkholderiaceae_E > UBA4615. Next base: position 2,917 of record JBIKKG010000358.1, read on the forward strand.
CAGATTCGGGATCTCGCGCATGAATGCAGTTTGGGTCGTCGACGATGATCAGTCCATCCGGTGGGTGCTCGAGCGGGCGCTACAACGGGATGGCTTCGAGGTGCGTGCCTTCGGCTC
>JBIKKG010000359.1:0-3031 GCA_044360485.1 Burkholderiaceae bacterium
GACGGGGAGCCCTTCGCCAAACTCTGCGAAGGACACGCCTTCGCCGCGCTCGAAGGCGTCGACCAAACGTGGTGCCATGCCCATGAGCCCGGGCAGTCCGGCAAACATGCCGCCCAGATAGGTCTCGGCGGAAGGATTATCGAAAAACACCGCATGTTCATCGGGCAGCAGGTAGGACTGGCTATCGGGGTCGAACTCGACATAGCCCGAGCACACCATCGCCGACAACCACTCTTCGACATAGCGCGCATGAATGCCGGTTTTGGTTGAGAGCGCCTCCACACTCAACGGGCCTGCGCCAGCCATGGCCTTGAACAGACCCACTTTGTCACCGACAAAGACCAGCGCGCCAGCCATGGCGGTACCCAGATCGCCGATGACCTTCTGCATGAACACATTGGAGCGATTGCGATCCATGCTCGAGTGCCTCAGCGACCGGCTTTGGCCAACTGCTTGACCTTTTGCTGCGCCGGGCGTTCCTGGCAGCGCTTGAGCCACGTGGCGATGTTCGGATGAGCGGCCATGAGCGTCGGTGCCGCAGAGGCCCAGGCGAGCACGGAGGCTACGTTGATATCGGCGACCGTGAAGCGTTCACCGGCGAGGAAGGGGCGCGTGCTCAGATGGGCCTCAAGCACATCGAAGGGTTTGCCCAGTGCGCCTTCTGCGCGGTCGGCGAGCGAGGCGTCGCGTTTGTCCGCGGGCATGGCGACACGATGCATCAGAACGCTGAGTGCATCTTTTTCGCACTCGGTCACGGCCCAGAACGTCCAGCGCAGCACGTCCGCTTCTTCGGCTGCATGCGATGGCGCAAGCGGGCCGCCGAACTTGCGCGCCAGGTACAGATTGATGGCCATCGACTCCCACACGATGATGCCGTCGTCGTCCAGCACAGGAATATGGCCGTTCGGATTGATGGCCAGGAATTCAGGGGTGCGGGTGCCACCATGCAGGTACGAGTGCGAGACATGCTCGTAAGGCACGCCCAGTTCTTCCAGTAGCCAAAGCGGCCTGGCGGCGCGTGAAGCGGCAATGCCATAGAGCTTGAGTGCCATGAGGGTCTCCTTCATTCGGTGCGATGGTGAGCAGCCATGATGACATGCAGGACACCGAGGGTTGTCAGCTGCTTGGGTCAGGACTGAAACGCACGCTGCACTGCCGTGGGAGGGTTCGGGTAGGCTTGAGTGCAGACTCGCCGACCCACGAACCGACTCACGGAGCCCCTGATGACCTCACCCTTCATGACCCTGCAGGAAATCGTGCAGCAGGCCCGCAAGCGTCTGCCCCGAGGCGAATGGGACTATCTGGCGGGTGCGGCTGAAACCGAGACCACGCTGCGCCGAAACCGGCTGGCTTACGATCGGCTGGCGCTGCGTGCACGCGTGATGAGCAATGTGTCGCAGGTGCAGTTGCGGCGCAGTTTTCTGGGCGTTGATCTGCGCTTGCCTGTGTTGCTGGCTCCCATTGGGTCGCTGCAGATGTTTGATGCAGGTGGGGGCCTGAGCTCAGCGCGTGCCGCGACGCAGTTCGGGGTGATGCAGATTTTGAGTTCGGTATGTCAGCCCGACTTTGAGACCGTGGCCCGCGAATGCCCGGGGCCGCGCGTGTATCAGCTCTATCTCCATGGCACAGAAGACTGGGCCATGGAGACCTTTGCGCGTGCCAAGGCTGCGGGCTATACCGCCTTGTGTCTGACGGCGGATACTCAGGTGTACTCGCGCCGCGAGCGCGACATTCTCAAGCGCTGGGTGCCCCTGGCGGCGCGCCAGGAAGGGACGGCTCAACCCAGGCGTCCGACGCACACCCTGCAAAACGCCATGAGTTGGGAGCTGGTGCGGCGTATCAAGGATCGGTTCGGGATGCCGGTGATCGTCAAAGGTATCGCTTGCGCTGAGGACGCCGAGCTGGCGGTTCAGAACGGTGTCGATGTCGTTTACGTCTCCAATCATGGCGGGCGCCAGCTCGATCATGGGCAGGCGACGCTGGACATGCTGCCGGAGGTGGTCCAGGCGGTGGCAGGGCGCGCAACAGTGGTGTGCGATGGCGGCATCATGCGCGGCACCGATGTGCTCAAGGCCCTTGCATTGGGCGCTGATGCCGTCGGGATCGGTCGGCTCGAAGTGCTGGCGCTGGCGGCCGGCGGCGTGCCGGCCGTGGTGCGCATGCTCGAATTGCTGGAAACCGAGATGCAGTTGAATCTGGCTTCGATGGGTCTGAATGCGATCGATCAGCTCACGCCAGCCAGTGTGGTGCCGGCTCAGTCCGTGGGTTTGCCAGGCGTGCTCAGCGCATTTCCGTTGCTGGCCGAGGACTACGGCACCTGAATCGCGAGGTGCGTGCCAAGTCCGTCAGACTGCCCGTTTTTCTGAGGGCAGTCGCCCGACGACGGCAAGCGTGATGGCCGCGCAGATGGCCATCAGCCAAAGCAGGGTGGTGAACCCGGCCTGGCGGACCACGGGGCCAATCAGCCAGACCGCGAACGAACTGGCGGCCAGGGACACCGCGAGGCGCATGCCCGTGACCCGCGAACGCATGCTGTCGTCGACATAGCGCACGATCATCGCGTCGGTGAATGGCACCGCGCCGAAGATGGCTGCCATGAAGAGAAACTGCAGCAGATAGAAGGGCCAACCGTCGAGCTGCGTGGCGGCTGCCAGAAACACGACCTGCATGCCGATCAGCGACAGATACAGCGTCTTGAGCGAATACCTGTCGATCAGGTTGCCCACGATCAGCTGCGCAAAGGATGCGGCGGCGTAGACCATGCCCAGCAGCAGACCGATGCGCGCCGGGTCAGTGGAAATATCCTTGAACCGGTTGCTCAGCAGCTCGTAGTTGGCATTGGTGGACAGGTTGAAGACCAGGCTGGCGCTGGTGGCGGCCAGCGTCATGATCAGAAAAAGCTGTGCCATCGAGATGCTCGCGGGCGCACTGACCGATACCTTGCGCTTGGCCGGTGGCGCAGACTCTCTGGTCGAGAGCAGCGCGAACGCCAGGCCGCACACGATGCTGATGGCTCCGGGCACGATGAAGG
>JBIKKG010000104.1:0-11017 GCA_044360485.1 Burkholderiaceae bacterium
TCTGATTGGCGGCGCAGTGACGCCCGGCCTGATCGTTGGCGGCAGCGTGATGGGCCGTGCCTCTCAGATTGATCCGATCCTGCTGCGACCGGTCGATGATCTTGAGCTGACGGTTCGGTCGGCCAACTGCCTGAAAGCCGAGAATATTTTCTACATCGGCGACCTGATCCAGCGTACCGAGAATGAGTTGCTCAAGACACCGAATCTTGGCCGCAAATCGCTCAACGAGATCAAGGAAGTGCTCGCCTCGCGCGGGCTGACCCTCGGGATGCGCCTGGAAAACTGGCCGCCCGCCGGACTCGATCGCCCCTGATCGCGCTGCCGGACATCAAGGAACCGAATCATGCGTCACCGTCACGGACTTCGTAAGCTCAATCGCACCAGCAGTCACCGGGAGGCCATGTTGCGCAACATGACCGTCTCGCTGCTGCGTCATGAAGCGATCAAGACCACCCTGCCCAAAGCCAAGGAATTGCGGCGTGTGGTTGAGCCGATCATCACGCTTGGCAAGAAGCCGTCACTGGCCAACCGCCGTTTGGCGTTCGATCGGCTTCGCGATCGCGACATCGTGGTCAAAGTTTTCAACGAACTCGGTCCCCGCTATGCCGCTCGCAACGGCGGTTATCTGCGTATCCTGAAGTTTGGTTTTCGCATTGGTGACAATGCCCCGATGGCATTGGTCGAACTGCTGGATCGGCCTGAAGTTGCTGAGACGCCTGCGGGCGAAGTGGCGGCCGCCAGCTGATCGCTAGCGATCACGTGGCCTCGGCCCGACTCACTGGCGCGGCGCTCTTTGAGCGCCGCGTTCCGTTTGAGCTCCCCGTGTTTGAGGCAGCCTCGTTTGAGCTCGCCATGTTTGGGGGGCTGCTTCTCGAGGCACCGACATGAAGCCCGTCCTCGCGATCGACGGACTGGTCAAGACGTTCGGGTCACACCGTGCAGTCGATGGCGTCACCTTCGAGGTGGCGCCAGGAGAGTGCTTCGGTTTGCTGGGGCCCAACGGCGCCGGCAAAAGCACGACGCTCAAGCTTGCGCTGGGTCTTTTGGAGCCGGATGCAGGCCGCATCGATCTGCTGGGTGAGCCGGTGCCCGCCCGTGCTCGAGAAGCGCGTCGGAAAGTGGGTGTGGTGCCACAGAACGACCCACTTGACCCCGACTTCACGGTGGCTGAAAACCTGTTGGTGTTCGGGCGCTATTTCGGCCAACCCGATGCGATCACCCGCTCCCGGATTGAACCTCTGCTTGAATTCGCGCAGCTGGGCAACAAGCGTGATGCGCGCATTCAGACCTTATCGGGAGGCATGAAACGGCGCCTCACGATGGCACGTGCGCTCATCAACGACCCACAGGTCCTGTTCCTGGATGAGCCCACTACGGGCCTTGACCCACAGGCGCGTCACCTGATCTGGGAGCGACTCAAACGCCTGCTTGCACAGGGCAAGACGATCGTCCTGACCACCCATTTCATGGACGAGGCCGAGCGCTTGTGCGATCGGCTGGCGATCATCGACAGCGGCCGTCCCATTGCCAGCGCATCGCCAACAGCCCTGATTTCGCAGGAGATTGAGCCGCATGTGATCGAGGTGCATGGCCCTGGTCGTGCGCACTGGGCCGATCTGGCACCGCGCTTCGGGTGCAGGCGCATTGAGACCGTGGGCGAAACCACCTTTGCGTACTGCGAGGACCCGTCGGCCGCGCTGGCGGTGTTGCAGACCCGCTCCGATGTGCGCACGCTGCATCGACCTGCCAACCTTGAAGACGTGTTCCTCAAACTGACCGGGCGAGACCTGCGTGATTAAGGCTGCGAACGAGACCGTCTTCACCCATCGAGCTGGCGACGTGTCACTGGGTGCCTGCCATGACTGACGTGGTACATGCTTCCCGAACGCGGCGCCTGTGGGCCTGGCCGCGCTTGAGCCTGCGTCTGGTGCCGGTGCTCAGGCGCCATATGCTCGTGTGGCGCAAGCTGGCTGTACCAAGCCTGCTGGCCAATGTGGCTGACCCGCTGATCACCCTTGTGGCGTTTGGTTACGGGTTGGGCGCACTGCTGCAGCAGGTGGACGGGGTGCCTTATGTGCTGTTTCTGGCGGGCGGATCGGTCTGCATGAGCACCATGATGGCCGCGAGCTTTGAATCGCTGTACTCGGCGTTTTCCCGCATGCATGTGCAGCGTACCTGGGAGTCCTTGCTCAATGCTCCCCTGCTGCTGGACGATGTGCTGGCTGCGGAATGGCTGTGGGGCGCGTTGAAAGCGTGTATCAGTGGTGTAGCCATCATCGTGGTGGCAATGGCGCTCGGGATCTCCAGGCACCCGACCCTCGTCGCCCTGCTGCCGGTCATCGTGCTCACGGGCCTGGCGTTTTCGGCGATTGCGCTGTGCGTCAATGCGCTGGCCAGCGGTTATGACTTTTTTTCGTACTACTTCACGTTGGTGCTCACGCCCATGACTTTCCTGTCGGGGGTCTGGTTCCCGCTGAACCAGCTGCCGCAGTGGCTGCAGCCCCTTTGCCAGACATTACCGCTGACGGCCGCTGTCCAGCTGGCCCGCCCGCTCATGCTGGGTCAGTGGCCCGATGCGATTGCGGGGCCGGTGGCCGTCTTGCTGGGGTACGCGCTGGGCGGCTTTTATCTCGCCGCCGTCCTCACCCGGCGACGATTCGTCTCCTGAGGCGACTGAGGCCCGGACCTCAGTGCCTCGGGCTCAGCGCCTCGGGCTCAGCGCCTCGGGCTCAGCGCCTCGGGCTCCGGGCTCCCAGTGCCCTCAGCCCTCAGCTGCCGTGCATCAGCCTTCACGCAGCCAGCGTGCCGCATCCAGCGCGAAATACGTGAGCACACCATCGGCACCGGCCCGTTTCATGCACAGCAGCGCTTCGAGTGCGACCGTACGCTCGTCGAGCCAGCCGTTAGCTGCCGCAGCCTTGAGCATCGCGTACTCGCCGCTCACCTGATAGACAAAGGTGGGGACGTGGAAGGTGTCCTTCACCCGGCGCACGATGTCCAGATACGGCATACCCGGTTTGACCATGACCATATCGGCACCTTCCTGGATGTCCAGCGCCACCTCGCGCATCGCCTCATCGGTGTTGGCCGGATCCATCTGGTAGGTCTTCTTGTTGCTCTTGCCCAGGTTGCTGGCTGAGCCCACCGCATCTCGAAACGGGCCATAGAACCCGGAGGCGTATTTGGCCGAGTAGGCCATGATCCGGGTGTGGATGTGCCCCGCGCCCTCCAGAGCCTGGCGGATGGCACCCACCCGTCCATCCATCATGTCGGAGGGGGCCACGATGTCCACACCGGCCTGCGCCTGTACCAGCGCCTGCTCACGCAGGATGGCCACCGTCGGCTCATTCAGAACATAACCGTCCTCATCGATCACGCCATCCTGCCCATGGCTGGTAAAGGGGTCGAGCGCCACGTCGGTCAGCACGCCCAGTTCGGGAAAGCGCTGCTTCACCGCGCGCACTGCCCGCGGGACCAGCCCGCTGGGGTCGGTGGCAATGCGCCCGTCGGGCGTTTTGAGCGCTGGCTCGATGACCGGGAAGATCGCCAGGACCGGTACGCCCAGTGTCATGCACCGCTCGGCCACGCCCAGCAGACGCTCGATGGTGTGGCGCTCCACCCCGGGCATGGACGGCACCGGGTGGTTGGGGCCGTTTCCGTCCTGGACAAAACACGGGTAGATCAGGTCGTTGACGGTCAGCGCATGCTCTGCCACCAGTCGTCGGGTGAAGGCGTCATGTCGCAAACGACGCGGCCTTTGTGCTGGAAACCCCTGTACTGTTTGAGGAAATTCGGCCATTCGTCAGCTCCCTGGGTTCGATTTAGAGGAAAGTGGATCGACGGAACAAGTTTTTCTTGAACTTTTTTTGCAGCCGTCTATCATGGACAACAGATGGTCAACCGATCGTCTCCCGCTTCTCCTCCCTGAGCGGGTGCCTGCGAGATTTTCGAAGGCGTTTCGCCCCGGCGCATGAATGCAGCCGGGGTTTTTTTTGCCTGTTTTCAATCCAGCCAGTCAGTCCCCAGTGGCCGATGCGACCTGGACAGGCTGCATGGGTACGGAGACGGTCGCTCAGTCTGAAGCGGTCACGCCAGGCGAATCGGTCCCGGGCGAATCAGCGGCAGGCCCGACCGGAGCGGTCTGACTGCTCGGTGCGATCCATTCTTCCACGAGCGCTGACAGTTCGTCACGGCCCGAGCGGTTCAATGCCGAAAAAAGCAGCACCGCGTCGGGTGATTGCGGGCGCAGTCGCTGCAATTCGGAACGCACGCTGCGCAGAGCCGTGCTGGCCTGCTGGCGAGGCAGCTTGTCGGCTTTGGTCAGCGTCACGACCAGCCTGACCTGCGCGGGAATCCATCCGATGAGCCGACGATCGAGGTCGGTGAGTTGACGGCGGATATCGACCAATAGCACCACCCCTGCCAGTTGCGGGCGGGCCTGCAGGTATTGGCCCGCGAGCGTGTCCCAGGTGCGTTTGGTTTCCAGGGGGGCCGAGGCGAACCCGTAGCCCGGCGTATCGACGAGAAAGGCGACGGCCTGGTCTGCCGGACCGACCGCGAAATAATTGAGCGCCTGCGTTCGCCCCGGGGTACGGCTTGAGAAGGCCAGTCGCTTGCGATTGCACAGCACGTTGATGGCCGAGGACTTGCCCGCATTGGATCGCCCGACGAACGCAAGCTCGACGAGGCCGTCTCGAGGCAACTGAGCCAAGGCGGCAACCGTCGTGTGGAACCGGGCGGAAGTGAGGAGCGACATGAAGCGGCGCTATTGTACAATCGCCGGTTTGCGTGCATTGCGTTTAATTCAGGTGCTCTTGATGATTCCGATGACCAGACGGATCGCCCGGCAGGCTGCCTGCGGCGTCATCCGCAGCTCGATCCAGGCCGACCCTTCTCTGCGCGCAGCGCGCCGGGCCGCGCAGCGCGTGCTCGCAAGCGTCTTGCTGCTTGCCGTGACCTTCGCCGCCTGGTCACCGTCTGCGCAAGCCCAGAATGCTCCGGCGAAAGTCGACGCCGCCAAAGGCCAGCAGATCGCGGCTCAAGTCTGTGCGGCCTGCCATGGCGCGGATGGCAACGCAGCGAGCCCGAGCAATCCGAAGCTCGCGGGCCAGCATGCCGACTATCTCTACAAGCAGCTCGTCAATTTTGTGCCCAAAGCAGGTGCCAAAGAGGCTGAGCGCGCCAACGCTGTGATGGCTGGCTTTGCCGCCACGCTGTCCGATGCGGATCGCCGCAACCTTTCCGCGTGGTATGCCAGCCAGTCATTGAAGCCGGCTTCGGCGCGCAACAAGGACCTGGTCGAACTGGGCCAGCGCATCTACCGTGGTGGTATCCCCGAGAAGCAGGTGCCAGCCTGCTCAGGCTGCCATGGCCCCGCTGGTGCAGGCATCCCTGCGCAATATCCACGCCTGGGCGGTCAATGGGCCGAGTACACCGAGTCGCAACTCACGCAATTCCGTGGCGGCCAGCGCAAGAACAGCACCCAGATGACCACGATCTCCGCCCGACTGTCCGACGGCGAAATCAAGGCTATTGCCGACTATATCGCCGGGCTGCGCTAAGGTTTAACGCGTGCTCGCAGGGCCTGCGCTCTGTGACTGGTTCACTGCTCGGGCACCCTGGAGGTGCCCGCGTTGTTTTAGGGGCGCGCCGAATGCGTGCAGATCCACCCTGGAGTTCAGCATGTTGATCCGCGTTCCTGTTCGTCACGATCCTTTGCCTTCCGAGATCACCCCGCGCCGTGTCTGGAACAGGCGCCGCGATCTCATCAGGGTGGCTGCAGCCGGCATGGCCCTGCCCTTGGCCAGCGGCCAGGTCCACGGACAGACCGGCAAGCCTGCGCTCAAACTGGCTGCCGTCCCTGGTCCGTTCGCGACCACGGACAAGCCCACGAGTTACCGGGACGTCACCACCTACAACAACTTTTACGAGTTCGGTCTTGAGAAAGACGAACCCGCCCGTCGCGCCGGGAGCTTGAAGGTACGCCCCTGGTCGGTCGCCGTGGAGGGCGCAGTCGCCAAGCCCACCACGTTCAACATCGAAGATCTGCTCAAGCTCGCCCCGATGCAGGAGCGCACCTACCGGATGCGCTGCGTCGAGGGATGGTCCATGGTGATCCCCTGGATCGGGTTTTCGCTGTCTGAGCTGATTCGCAAGGTCGAGCCCACGGGCAATGCGCGATTCGTCGAGTTCTTGACCCTGGCCGACGCCGGACAGATGCCCGGGCTGCGTTCTTCGGTGATCGACTGGCCCTACCGCGAGGGGCTGCGCATGGATGAAGCCAATCATCCGCTCACCCTGCTTGCCTTCGGTCTGTATGGCGAAGTGATGCCCAATCAGAACGGCGCCCCGATTCGGCTCGTGGTGCCCTGGAAGTATGGCTTCAAGAGCAGCAAATCGATCGTCAAGATCCGCTTCCTCGAGAAGCAGCCCATCACCAGTTGGAACCGCTCGGCACCGCAGGAATACGGGTTCTATTCCAACGTGAACCCCTCGGTGGACCATCCGCGGTGGTCGCAGGCCACTGAGCGACGTATTGGCGAAGACGGTTTTCTGACCCGCAAGCGCCCCACGCTGATGTTCAACGGCTATGCCGAGCAGGTGGCGAGTCTGTACGCCGGCATGGATTTGCGACGCGAGTTCTGAGCGACTCCAGCCCCGGCTGTGGCGGCGTATCTGCCCGCGATCAAGGCCCTGCTGTGGGTATTGGGGCTGATGCCATTGGCCCGTCTGGTGACGGCAGGGGTCTGGGACCTCTGGGGCGGACTGGGCGCCAATCCGGTGGAGTTGGTGACCCGCTCGACCGGCACTTGGACCCTGGTGTGCCTGTGCATCACGCTGGCCATTACGCCGCTGCGCCGCCTCACGGGATGGACCTGGCTGATTAGGCTGCGCCGCCTGTGCGGGCTGTTCGCGTTCTTCTACGGCGCGCTGCACGCTCTGACGTACGTGTGGTTCGATCAGTACTTCGATGTGATGGCGATCCTGAAGGACATCGTGAAGCGGCCTTTCATCATGATGGGGGCTGCCGCCTTCGCACTGATGCTGCCGCTGGCGATCACGTCGACCCAGGGCATGATCAGGCGGCTGGGTCGCCAGTGGGGCCGCCTGCACAGACTGGTCTATGTCGTCGCGGTGGCCGCCATCCTTCACTACGCCTGGCATAAATCAGGCAAGAACGATTACGCGGAAGTGGCGGTGTATGCCGGCATCCTGGCCGTGCTGCTGGGCTCCCGCCTGGTGACCTGGCTGAAGCGTCGCGCCCCACCTGCCGCAGGCCGGCGCTAAGTCGGCGTCATGGGCAGGGGTCGTTCGAGTGCGAAGAGATCGGCCACGCGCTCGCGCGCGCGAATGAGATGCATGCGATCGTCATCGACCATCACTTCAGCGCCGCGCGCACGCGTGTTGTAGTTTGAGCTCATCGCCATGCCATAGGCGCCGGCTGACATCACCGCCAGCAGATCACCTTCTTCGATGGCCAGGGTGCGCGCCCTTCCGAGCCAGTCGCCTGATTCACAGACCGGTCCGACCACGTCATACGTCTGGGCCTGCGCCTTACCCGCCTGCAGCGGGACGATGTCATGCCAGGCTTCATACATGGCCGGGCGCAGCAGGTCGTTCATGGCCGCATCCACCACCGCAAAGTGGCGCTCGCCGTTTTCCTTGATCACTTCGACGCGGGTCAGCAACAGTCCGGCATTGCCCACCATGGACCGACCGAACTCGAACATGACTTCGGGAACCGCGCGCCCACGCTGCTGCGCCCACGCGTCGATGCGCGCAAACAGGGCTTGCAGCGTATCGCCTCGCGAGGGCGGCACTTCGTCCTGATAGGTGATGCCCAGGCCACCCCCGAGGTCCAGGTGATGCAGGGCAATGCCTGCCTGGGTGAGTTGGTCGATCAGTTCGAGCAACCGCTCGAGCGCGGCGAGAAATGGAGCGAGCTCGGTGATCTGCGAACCAATGTGGCAGTCGATGCCCATCACCTTCAGGTGGGGCAACGCGGCGGCCATGCGGTACGCCGCCAACGCACGGTCATGGGCAATGCCGAACTTGTTTTCGCGCAGGCCCGTGGAAATGTACGGATGGGTGCCGGCATCGACGTCCGGGTTGATGCGCAGGGACACCGGCGCGAGCTTGTGCATGGCGCCCGCCACGGCGTTGAGGCGCACCAGTTCGCTTTCGGACTCGACATTGAAGCAGCGCACGCCGGCTGTGAGCGCGTCGCGCATTTCTGAGACGGTCTTGCCCACGCCGGAAAAGACCACCTTGCCGGGGTCGGCCCCTGCTGCGAGCACGCGTGCAAGCTCGCCCCCCGAGACGATGTCAAAGCCTGCGCCGCGCCGTGCCAGCAACTCAAGGATGGCCAGACTGCTGTTGGCCTTGATGGCGTAGCAGATCAGCGCGGATCGGTTGGCACAGGCGGCTGCAAATTCGTCGAAAGCCGACTCGATCGCGGCACGCGAATACACCCAGGTGGGCGTACCGAATGCTTCGGCAATCTGTTCGAGCGGCACACGCTCGGCATGCAGACGGCCATCGATGATCGTAAAGGGCGTGGTGAGAGAAGAGGGCGGCAACTGAAGGGTTCCTTCGGGAGGGGCGGGGCTGCGGGTCCACATGCACTCAGCAACACTGTGCACTCGGCAGTACACAGGCATTTCGGCGATGGGCGCAGCGCGCCATGGGCTCAGTCGGATCGGGGGCGCGACGCAGGAGGGTTGGGGTCGGTGCGGGCTGCACGGCTGGTCGGGTTGTCTGCAGCAGGCCCGGTGCGCAGGGCGTCTGGCGCCGAGGGCTGTGCAGCAGCCGGTGGCACGGTCGTGGCGCGCGGTGCGGGCTCAGCCGGTACGCGAGGCAGATACAGCAGCCCGGTCTGGCCGCACCCGGTGGCAGCGAGCAGGATCGAAACCGATACAATCCGGGCCCCACGCGCGATGCCGCAAGACGCCCATCGGACAGCGTGAACGGGTTCACGATTCATCGGGGCAGGATAGCATGGGCATCAGCGACCAAGACTTCAGCCGAGACGCACAGCGCGCGCTCGACGCGATCGAATCGAACCTCGAGCGACTCATGGACGACATCGACCTGGACCTCGATATCGAGCGCCAGGGCAATGTGCTCACGCTCACCTTCGCCGACGACTCCAAGATCATCGTCAACAGTCATGAGGCCGCGCGCGAGATCTGGGTGGCGGCCCGCTCGGGCGGCTTTCACTACCGGCATGACGGATCGCATTGGGTCGATGGCCGAAACGGCGATGAACTCTTTGCTGTCCTATCGCGTCTGGTCAGCGCGCAGTCCGGCCAGGCGGTGCGTTTGCAGCCTGGCTGAACGGCGCACGTACCGGCGGTGTCTCAGCCCTTGGGGTCTGAGGCGTGTGTCCGTTGCGCTGCGGCGATTGCCTGCAGCAGCAGGTCTGTGCGGCCCACCTGATTGGCCAGCACCAGAATCAATCGACAGTTCAACGCCATGCTGTCGGTATCCGACAGGCCACGGTGCGCGTCGATCAGGGCCTCGTAGAAATCATCCGGCCGATCGATGGCAGGCTCGATGTTCAGAGAGTCGCTCATGCAGCATGCCTGTCCAGGGAAATGAGGGCCTGGCCTAATGCGCGGGCCAGGGCGTCGAGCACTGCTGGCGCATCCCAGGTGCGCCAGCGGGCGCAGACATGCTGGTCGGGGCGCAGCAGGTACACCGTGCCAGGGCGAGCGTCCAAGCGTGCGCTCAGCAGACCCTCCTGATCAATCAGACAGTGCACAGCATCGTCGCGCTCGTCTGCAGCCGCGAGCACGTGACCGGCTGAAGGCACGATGACATGGACCTGCGGTGCCGGCAGCCCCTGGGCACGTGCCAGCGCACGCAGTTGCGCACCGTGCTCTGCAAGGTGGTGCTGGGTCTCGTGATCGGCAAACATCAGGATCGTGAAGTCGCCACTCAGGCAGCGCAGCCACCACACCGGTTCGCCCGAAGGCGTGCGCAAGGGTGCATCGGGTGAGGGCGCCCCTGGACGGGCTGCGGGTGCCGAGAATGCCAAGGCGCCCGGTGCGTTGATCTGCGCTGAGGACAAGGTGGCGTCCTGCGTGGCAGACGAACTGGTCGCACCGGGCGTGTTGGCCGGACTGGAGTCGACCACGCTGGGCGTGGACAGCCGCCCGCTGTTGACCAGCCTGCGCGCGAAGGGCATGTCGCCCGCCAACTGCAGGGTCGCTTCGCGAAAGGCATGGGCCATGGCCGACTTAGGGGTGATGAAGTCAGTGCTGCGCGTGGAATTCAGGATGTTTTCATCGGCGGCATGTTCGCGTTCATGGGCCCAGTGATCGAGCACGCTCTCCTGGGCTGTACCTGCCACCAGCGCTGCCAGTCGCCAGGCGAGCGCATCGGCATCCTGGATGCCGGAGTTGGCGCCGCGAGCGCCAAAGGGCGAGACCTGATGCGCCGCATCGCCTGCAAAGAGCACGCGGCCATGCCGAAAGCGATCGATGCGTCGGCACTGAAAGGTGTAGACGCTGACCCATTCGAGTTCGAACTCGCGATCGCCCAGCATGGCCTTGAGTCGGGCCATCACGCGCTCCGGCTGCTTTTCCACTTCCGGATCAGCCTCCCAGCCGAGCTGGAAGTCCACTCGCCAGACATGATCGGCCTGACGGTGCAGCAGCACGGACTGCCCCGGGTGAAAGGGCGGATCGAACCAGAACCAGCGCTCGGTGGGATAGTCGGCCTTCATCACCACATCGGCGATCAGGAAGCGGTCACGAAACACCTGACCGTGACTCTCCAGTCCCAGCATATGACGCACCGGGCTGCGTGCGCCATCGCACACCACCAGCCACGCGCAGCTGAGCGTGTAGGGCCCATCGGGCGTCTCGATGGTGACCCGCACATGCGACTGCGCGGGTGCGACGCTGGTAACGCGATTCGCCCAGCGCAACTGCAGCCCGGGCAATTGCGCAGCCCGCGCGACCAGGTTCTCTTCGAAGTGGTACTGCTGCAGGTTGACGAAGGCCGGGCGCTC
>JBIKKG010000011.1:0-33320 GCA_044360485.1 Burkholderiaceae bacterium
CGCCTGCGCGCCCTGCCCTTGCGGAGCGGTTCGTGGAGCGTTGCCCCCCGGCTGCGGAGCAGCGGTTGAACCACCGGCCTGCGCCAGAGCACCGACCGGGCGCGACGGATCGCCTCGCCCGCGCATGGCCTGCAAGGCGTTGTTTGGGACTGGTGCGGGGAAAAGCGCTGTGGGAGGCAACGCAAGGCGCGCATCGAGCTCTTGCAGTTGCGCCGTCAGGCGCTGAATCACGCGCTCCTGACTTTCCAAACGTTCCTTGAGGACCTGAACGTCGTGGGCGCCAGCCGTACCAGGCGTTGCACCTGCGAGCTCGCGCTCGGACATGCGCTCGATGATGCGCTCCAGGCGCTCAATTCGCTCCTTGAGGGCCTGGGGTGTGTCGGCTTCTGCGGCAATCACCGTTGAGGTGGCCACAAGCAGCGCGCCGGCGGTCAGGTACGCTGATGCGAGACGATGTATGGGCATGCGAGGCGTGTTCGACCAGCGCCCCGGCAAAGAGCGCTCAAGCAACCAATTGTACCTGCGACCCTTTGGATGGAACGGCTTTTTCGGATGCTCCGACATCACCGATCACATCCAAGAGATGCGCCTGATGCTTCTGAATCAGCCGATAGAGCGTCATACGCGACACCCCTAACGATTCGGCCGCTCGCGCCATGCCGCGCTCATTGGCCAGCAGCGCCTCGCGGATCGCACGCACTTCGGCCTGCTCGCGAATCTCATCGAGCGTCTGATTGGAGGATGCCTGCGCCGCGCGCAAACCGAGGTCGGTGGCACTGATCCAGCGCCCCTCGCCAAGCACGCAGGCCTGACGAATGCGGTTGGACATTTCGCGCACGTTGCCTGGCCACTGGTGCATGAGCACTGCATCCATCGCTTCAGCGGAAAATCCACGGATGACTCGTCGTGTGTCAGTACGAAAGCGCTCGAGGAAGTGGTCTGCCAGAACGCGTACATCGTCGCCTCGGTCGCGCAGCCTGGGCACGGTGACTTCGAGCACCTTCAATCGGTGCAGCAGATCGAGACGAAAGCGCCCTTCCTCGACGGCACGTGCCAAATCGACGTGTGTGGCGGCGATGATGCGTACATCAATGGCGATCGGCTCGGTAGACCCGAGCCGCTCGATCACCCCCTCCTGCAATGCTCGCAGCAGGTAGGTTTGCGCTTCCAGAGGCAGGTCACCGATCTCGTCCAGGAACAGCGTGCCGCCCTGGGCCTGTTCGAGCCGACCGATTCGGGTCGTCGAAGCATCGGTAAAGGCACCCTGCTCATGGCCGAATAACTCGGATCCGATCAGCTCAGCCGGAATGGCGGCACAGTTCAGAGCCACAAAGGGCTTGCGCTTGCGCGGCGAACCCTCATGCAATGAGGACGCGATCAGCTCTTTGCCTGTGCCGGTCTCACCCAGGATCAGCACGGGCGCATCAGCCAGCGCAAAGCGCTTGAGCTTGTCGTAGAGCTTGAGCATCACCGGGCTGCCGCCGACCATCTCACCAAAAACAGCCGCGCTTGGCGCACTCGCACGACCCGACATTGCCAAATGACGGCGCGCGACGAAGGCGAGTTCGCACACCAGATCAATGGAATCCGACGGCTCGATGGCGACCCAGGCACGCTCGAACACCAGTCGGCGGCGGGCCGGATTCAGGCGCTTGGCATCGACATCGGTGAGCGCCATCCAGAGTGATCCGGTGCGCTGAATCAGCCCCATCGCCGCATCGAAACTCTGATCGTCAAGCAGGCGAAGATCAAGAATGCCAGGGGCAGGCGGTCCAGCGGGTGCGGCGAGCGCCTCCTTGCAGGATTGCAGCGTCGGCATCAGACCGCGTGCGCGCAATCCGTCCATCAGGTTCTGGATGTATTCACTGTCCGGGTTCTGACTGATGATGGAAATGTTTGGCGAAGGCATGGCGGAACCAGTTCGGGTCATCAGGTTGATGGTGCGGCGCTCGACACACGGCGCCAAAACCCGCATGCAATGCACGGTCAGCGCTGTCTTGGGGAGGATGCTGCCACCAAACGAGCGCATTCTTCATGGTCGTTACCCTCGCTGCGGGTGAGTGGCGCCCCTTACCCGCCAAACGGTCAAGCCCACCTCAAAGTCATGACCCCGCTCGGGAGTAATCCGCCGAGGTCTGGCAATGCAGGCGCTTCGTCTTCCGTTCAGGCTCGGATGCCTAAGCCAGCCGCAGCAGGCCCCGTGCTACACTTTCAGGCTCACCTGTGAGGCTGCGTTAGTCATGGTCTTGCCGGCTTGGCCTTGGCTCGCCCCGGCCCGTCCGAGGTGATTCTGCCGGTGTAGCTCAGTTGGTAGAGCAGCGCATTCGTAATGCGAAGGTCGAGGGTTCAATTCCTTTCACCGGCACCATCCGTTCAGCGGCACGCTCCGCGTGCGCATCCCGACCATCGGACCGCTTCGAGGTCCGTCGCCCCGGATACACCGCACAACGATGAAACGCAGCTCCTCGCGCATGGACCGGGTCGATACCCCGATCATTCCGACCATTGCGGCCCTGGTGCGTGCCCATCCTGGCACGATCTCGCTTGGTCAAGGCGTGGTCAGCTACGGACCGCCCGCCGATGCCTTAGCCGAACTCCCCGCGCTGATGGCCGATACCCAGCTCAACAAGTATCAGGCGGTCAACGGGTACGGCCCGCTCGTGGCGGCCCTGGAGCACAAGCTGGCGCATGAGAACGGGCTGATCTGTGGCACGCAGTCACAGATCATGGTGACCGCTGGCAGCAACATGGCGTTTCTGAACGCGGTACTCGCTGTCGCCGACCCGGGCGATGAGTTCATTTTGCCCAGTCCGTTCTACTTCAATCAGGACATGGCAGTGCGCATGGCGGGATGCGTGCCGGTTCCGGTTCCGGTGCGGTCCGACTGGCAGCTCGACGTCGGGGCGCTTGCGGCGGCCATCACCCCGCGCACCCGCGCCATCCTCACCGTGTCGCCCAACAATCCGACCGGCGCGGTCTATGCCGAAGCCGACCTGCGTGCAGTCAATGCGCTGTGTGCGCAGCACGGTCTGTACCACTTCAGCGACGAAGCCTACGAGCCGTTCATCTATGACGAGGCCAGGCACTTTTCGCCCGGCTCCATTGAGGGTGCACACGCCCACACGCTGTCGTTCTTCTCATTCTCCAAGAGCTTTGGCATGGCCAGCTGGAGGGTGGGATATGTGGTCTACCCGACGGATCTGTTCGAAGCCATGAACAAGGTCCAGGACACCAACCTGATCTGCGCGCCGGTCGCCTCGCAATTGCTGGCGCTGCAGGCTCTGCAGCGCGGCGCTGAGCTGGTCACGCCACGCGTGGCAGACCTGGCACGCGTGCGGCAGTCGGTCTACGAGGCGCTGGGAGAACTGGGCGATCTCGCGCAATTTCCCAGGACTGACGGGGCGTTCTATGTGCTCATGAAGCTGCCCGGGTTGGCAGGCGATCCGCTCGCATTCAACCGCGCAATGGTCGAGCGGCATCGCGTGGCCACCATCCCGGGCTTTGCCTTTGGTCTGACCGACACGCGCGCGGCCAATTACCAGCGATTGTCCTATGGCGCGCTGGACGCCGCCAGCGTGGTGCAAGGCGTGCAGCGCTATGTGGCTGCGGTCAAGGACTGGTATGGGCCCTCTGCGGGCCGCGCACTCTGAGGGCACTGACCACCATGATCTATCAGCACAGGCTTATCGTCGCCCGCAGCGGTCGGCTTGAACAACGTAACGCGGTGTTTGAGCAGGAAATGCTCGCCGCACTCGATGAACATGGCTCTGTTCTGATCGGTGCATGGGAAGTGCTCATCGGCCCGGAGAGCGGATCGGGCGTGTATCAGCTACGCCAGTTCGATAGCCTGAGCGCCTGGGAGCGACATCAGGACAATGTGCGCCGAGACCGGCAGCATTCGGGGCGTCAGGGCAAGCTGTATCCGGCACTCGATGCTGTCGATACCGCGATCGTGCGATCTGCCGAGCGTGCGCCTGCGCTGCCCTCGAGCTGGCCTGGCATCGATGCTATCCGAGCCGCACCGCGCGGTTTTTTCGAGCAGCGGATTTTGCATCTGCGCCCCGATACGGTCCGCGATCATCACGCGCTGTACTTCGATGCCGTGCTGCCCGCGCTGGAACGCGAAGGCGCAACGGTCAGTGGCCTGTTCGATACGGTGATTGGGCCGGGCTCAATGAATGCTGGCTCCCACCGCAGCATCGAGTTGCGTCGATTCCCTGACCTGGCCACCTGGCAACGCTGGCGAGAAGTGCAAGACACCGACGCGGCATTGCGCAGTCTGCTGCGTGAACGCTGGGCCCCGCTGGTGGATCGGGTCGAAAGCCTGCTGCTTCGGCCGCTGCCGTACAGCCGGATGCGCTGACCTGCGCAGGCCAAGCAGCACGACACATCAGCACTTCAAAACCGTACTAAAGCGCGGCACTACAGACTGTCGATCGCTGCGGTGATCGCCGCATCCAGTCGCTGCACCACTTCATCCAGTTGGGCGGTGCTGGCAATGAAAGGCGGTGCGATCAGCACATGGTCGCCCTGGCGCCCGTCCACTGTGCCGCCCATCGGGTAGACCATGAGCCCGCGCTGCATGGCCTGCTGCTTGATGCGCGCGTGCAGCCTGAGGGCAGGATCAAACGGCGCCTTGGCAGCACGATCGGCGACCAGCTCAATGCCCCACATCAGACCGCGCCCGCGGATATCGCCGATGTGTCGGTGATCGGACCAGACCGCGCGCATGGTGCGCTCGAGATGCTGTCCCAGCGTCGCGGCCTGAGCCACCAGACGGTCACGGGCCATCACCTGCTGCACGGCCAGCGCTGCCGCGCAGGCAACCGGGTGGCCCAGATAAGTGTGGCCATGCTGAAAGAAGCCTGATCCTTCACGCATGGCCGAGACGATGCGTTCGTGCGCCAGTACCGCACCGATGGACTGATATCCACCCCCCAGCCCCTTGGCCACGGTGAGGATGTCGGGCACCACACCTTCCTGCTCACACGCATGCAAACTGCCCGTGCGGCCCATCCCGCACATGACCTCGTCCAGGATGAGCAGCACGCCGTGGCGATCGCAGACCTCGCGCACTGCCCTGAAATAGCCGGGCACCGGCATCACCACACCAGCGGTGGCCCCCCCCACGGTCTCGGCCACGAAGCCGATGACGCGCTCCGCACCAATTTGCAGGATGGCCGCCTCCAGTTCCGCAGCCAGCCTGAGCCCATAGGCTTCGGGGGTTTCATCGGCACGCTGTTCACGGTAGGCATAGCAGGGTGACACATGCGTGGCAGGCATCAGCAGCGGAGCGAACGCTTCGCGTCGAGCCAGGTTGCCACCAATGGCCAGGGCACCCAGCGTGTTGCCGTGATAGCTCTGACGGCGTGCAATGAAATGGCTGCGCTGCGACTGGCCTTGTTCAAGAAAAAATTGGCGCGCCATCTTGAGCGCCGCTTCCACAGCCTCAGAGCCGCCACTCACGAAATACGCATGACTGATGCCGACAGGCGCACCCGCCACCAGGGTGGCAGCCAGTTGTTCGGCTACCTCGGTGGTAAAAAACCCAGTGTGTGTCCAAGCAAGGCGATCGATTTGGGCATGCATCGCAGCCTGCACATCAGGGTGACCGTGGCCAAGGCATGAGACCGCCGCTCCACCGCAGGCGTCCAGATAGCGCCGTCCGTGTGCATCGACCAGTTCCATGCCTTGTCCGCTGACCACGACAGGTGGCACAGCGGACAGGGTGCGATGCAGGATGCGGCTCTCGGTCGGGGCGTTCATGGTCGGTCTCCTGCCGCCTGGCGGGCAGCGTGCGCAGCACGCTATCACGCGATGCGACACTGTCGCGTCAGCGCGTCTGTCGTCGCTTCATTGGAACGCCCAGGTTCTGTCTGCAGATCCCGCGTCGCCTGATGGGCACATGGCGTGCACACGCGCGCCGATCAGTGCGTGCAGTGATCCGCGTATCGCAGGGGGAACAATGAAGGGATCAATGGGCTGCCGACTGACCAGCTGCGGAAACCTGTGCAGTCGACGGTATCGGTGAACCCTGCACCGTGATCCGGTGCATCAGCCGGCGCTGCCCTTGATAGTCGTTCAGCGCGTAGTGCCAGGTGGCGCGGTTGTCCCAGAAGGCGATCGACCCGGGCGCCCAGGAAAAACGGCAGGAAAACTCCGGCTTCATCGCATGGCGATAAAGGGTTTGCAGCAAGCCCTCGCTCTCCTGGGTAGTCCAGCCTTCAAAGCGCAGGGTGAACGCGGGGTTCACATACAGCGTCTTGCGACCGGTGTCGGGGTGGCGGATGACCACCGGGTGCACGACTTCCTGCGTGGCCGCAGCCTCATTACCAATGCGCCCCGAATTGTCGGTTTTCTTGGCGTGGTGCCCTTTGTCACCGAAAACATGCGCGCTGCCATGCACGGCATGCAGGCCTTCCAGCGTGCGCTTCATGCCTTCTGACAACGCATCGTAGGCGCGCCCCATGTGGGCAAACAGGGTGTCACCGCCACTGGGCGGGGTTTCGCGGGCCAACAGGATCGATCCCATCGCAGGTACGGTGTCGTAGCTGTGGTCCGTGTGCCAGCCACCGCCAATGTTGGTGGTCTGCTCAGGCTCCTTGCGCACCTCTGCAATGTCGGGATAACCGGGTACGGCTTTGAAGAACCGATTGATGTCGATTGGCGCCCACTGCCTGGCAAAGGCAATGTGCTGCTCGGGCGTGAGGATCTGGTCGCGAAAGAAGATCACGCCGTAGTCATGAAAGGCCTGCCGGATGACGGCAAAGGCTGGGGCGGCGACCGGGCGCGACAGATCTACGCCGGATATGACGGCCCCCAGAGCGCTGGAGAAGGGAGTGACTGACACCGTGGTGTGCGACATGAACAGAACTCCTGAAGTGAAAGATCAATCGGGGGGGGCGCCAGGACGTATGGCGCCAATCGGCCTGCGCAGATCAGCCGGCAATCACGCCGGGGCGGCTACCCGGGCCGGGGCCATCGGGCAGGACCTGCGCGAGCGCGCGCTCGTCCAGGCGCATGTGCCGCTCCAGTACTTCCGCAAGCACCTGGCGAAAATCCGTGGTGACAGCCAGATCGCGGCCATCGTGCTGCGCCGACTGCTCCAGCCCTGGCCACTCGCCCGCCACGCGCCCACCCTGGACCGGGCCACCCAGCAACCACATCACATTGCCGTGGCCATGGTCGGTGCCGCGTGTGCCGTTTTGTCTGACCGTACGGCCAAATTCAGAAAGCACCACGATCACCGTATGGTCGAGTTGCTCGCCGAGCTGGCCCGCCAGCGCGTTCAAACCGCCCGCCAACCCACGTAGCCGATCGGCCAAGGCACCGCGCGCTGCACCCTGTGCCACATGCGTGTCCCAGCCTCCCACCGACAGGAAGGCTGCACGCAGGCCTGGCTCATGGCGCAGCAATCGGCCCAGTCGGCTCGCCTCATTGGCGAGCCCCACGAGCGGGACTGCACCCGGCGCCGTGCCCGCATCCATGCCCTGAGCCTGGGTCATGCCCGAGGCGCCCATGTTCGCGGGGCTCATGGACGAAGGGCTCATGGCCGGCTGCGCCATGGCCTGCGTGATGGTCTCTTGCGTCTGGCGCAAAGTGCTCCATGCGCGCTCGGTCGATGGCTGGGCGGCAAACAAACGATCGAGTGCCGCCGTCTGTGCCGCACTGGGTGCGATGCCCGGGCGGTCGTTGACGGCCAGCGGCAGGGCGGCCACCTGAGCCGGACCCGCCAGGATGCGCGGCATCGCGGTGCCCAGATTCACACCCTGGACCTGCGGGTCGGTGGGGCCAGCGGCCAGCTCAGTGAGCAGCCGGTTCATCCATCCCTCTGGGGTGGAGCGGCGCCCTGGCGTCGCGCTCTCCATGTGGTCCTGCGCATCGAAATGCGAACGCGTGGGGTCGTGCGATCCGCTCGCATGCACAAAGCCCAAGCGCCCCGACTGCCACCAGGGCATCAGCCCCGCCAGGGCCGGATGCAGACCAAAGTGGGCATTGAGTCGTAGAGCGCCGTCGGCGGCGCCAGGTGAGGCAATGGCAATCTCGGGGCGATTGCGGCGATAGTCCGGGTCGGCATGGGGCACCACCACGCTCAGGCCATCGACGGCCCCGCGCAGCATGACCACCACCAGTTTTTTCGAAGGCCCTGCAGCCGATGTCGCCCGCGCGCTGGGCGCGCCCAGTGCACTCACCAGACCGGTGCCCGCGGCCAACCCAGCATTCAAGACCTGTCTGCGTACGGTATTGAAGTCGCGGTGCATGGCTTAGCGCCTCATGAAATCGGGACTGGCGAGCGCAATGGCCAGACGCTCGCGGGGCGGCAACTCGTTGACGACGGCACGTGCCTGCGGGCTGAGGTGCGCCACTACCGGATCGGGCAGGGTCGCAGGCGCCGCCAGGCCCGCAGAGAACACCACGCGCTGTCGCAACAACTCAGGGCTGAGCCAGGCCTCGCGCACATCGCGCCAGCCGTCGGGAGTGGGGCACAGATAGATCGGCATGCCCATGCGCGCGATGGTGCCCACCAGCGCACGGGGTGACGACACCGACAGGTCACAGGCCCGCGCTGTGGACACGACATAGCGATACGGCGTCTTGAATTTGCCGGCCCGCACATCAGGGTCAAGAAACTCCGGGCTGCGGGCCAATGTGCGCATGACCTCGCGCAGATTGCCCTCGGTGGCCAGAAATGTGGCGGACAGACGCTCGATCAGAGACGCGGGCGGCACATCGGCCACGAAGGCACCGGCCAACTTGCGCGCCACATGGCGGGCGGTGGACGGATGGCGCGCCAGCAAGTCGAGCGCCCATTCCCCCTGGCGCTGGCCGCGGCCCGGCACATCCAGCCCCAACAGGCGCTTGGGCCCGTCATCGTGGCGCGCGGGATAAAAGCGAAAGGCATCGGTTGCACCCGGGTTGCGTCGATCGAATGACCACCCGGTGAAGATGCGGGCCAGTTCGGTGACATCGGCCTGCGTATAGCCCCCGTCTGCACCGAGCGTATGCAACTCCAGCAACTCGCGCGCGTAGTTTTCGTTCAGCCCCTGCGGCGGCAAAAAACCATCGGGCAGTGCGATGCTCGATGGAATACGAAAGCCTGCGCGAACACTGGAAGCATTGTCGAGGTAGTTGAGCATCGCCGGGTGACGGGCCGTGGCGCCCAGCAAATCGCGAAAGCGTCCAAGCACATGCGGGCGGATCGCCTCGGCTTCAAAAAACCCGGCGGTGGCGCGCACCGATTCCTTGCCGGCGAACACGTTGAAGTGGTTGAACCAGAATTCGACCAGGACTTCTTCCAGCTGACGTGTGCTGTACACGGCCCGCAGCACCCGTGCATCGCGGGCATCGCCCTGCACCTGCTGCACCAATGTGGTCAGCTGGCGTCGCGCCGCGTCGCGTTCATCCTGAGTGAGCCGGGAGCTGAGCACCTCGCCCTGCAGTCGCGCAAAGCGCTCCAGCGTGGGGGCATGGGGCTGGGTCAGCACTGTTCGCTCCGACAGCGCGGTCTGCAGGGTCGCCGATTGGGTCAGCCGCTCGGGCTCCAGCTGATGTGCGAGCCAGGTGTCAGCGCCCATGCGCATCACCGCCTCGATGTCGCCCGGGCGAGGACCGTAAGCGAATCGGTTGAGCACATGCAGCGCAAGCGATGCGTCGGTCGCCGCTGAGGGGGGCTGCGCTAAATGGGGCTGCGTGGAAGGGGGCTGGGTTGAAAGGGGCTGCGCTGAGGGGGGTGGAACCGGGGACACGAGGGCACAGCCGCCCGCAAACGCCCCCACACCCGCCGCTGCGGCCCTGATCAGCCAGTCGCGCCTGCTGCCATGAAGAGGGGCAGTCATGTCAGGAGGTGTGGCAGGCCCGGTCATGCGCTCAGGCCGCGCCGCCGCCCAGGCCTTTGGGCAGCGGGAAATGCACCTGCTCCTCGATGCCATCGAGCTTGCGAACGCGCTGCACTCCGAGTGACTGCAACCGCTCGAGCAACGCGGTCACGAGCACTTCGGGCGCCGACGCGCCTGCCGTGATACCAATGCGCCGCTTGCCCTCAAGCCAGGCGGGATCGAGCTCGGCCGCCGAACCGATCAGGCGCGCCTCCTTGCCCATCTTTTCGGCAACCTCGCGCAGCCGGTTGCTGTTGGAGCTGCTGGGGCTGCCAATGACCAGCACAAGATCGCACTGCGGGGCCATGAACTTGACCGCATCCTGACGATTTTGTGTGGCGTAGCAGATGTCCTGCTTCTTGGGTTCGGCGATGGCCGGAAAGCGACCCTTCAGGGCATCGATCACCAGTCGGCAATCGTCAACTGACAAGGTGGTTTGCGTGACATAGGCGAGCAACTCGGGGGTGCGCACCTGCAGACTCGCCACATCCTCCACCGTCTCGACCAGGTGGATGCCGTCATCGACCTGACCCATCGTGCCCTCGACTTCGGGGTGGCCTGCGTGGCCGATCATGATGACCTCGCGGCCGTCGCGACGCAGTTTGGCAACCTCGACATGGACCTTGGTGACCAGTGGGCAGGTGGCATCGAACACGTTCAGGTCACGTCCGCCCGCCTGGTTGCGTACCGCACGCGACACGCCATGCGCAGAAAACACCAGCGTGGCACCCGGCGGCACCTGGGCAAGATCATCCACGAACACCGCGCCCTTGCTGCGCAGATCGCCGACAACATGATCGTTGTGGACGATCTCATGACGCACGTAGACCGGCGCACCATAACGCTCTAGCGCACGCTCGACGATTTCGATGGCCCGATCGACACCCGCACAAAACCCGCGCGGCTGCGCAAGCAAGGCCTCTGGCGCGCTGGATGGCAACTCGGACATTCAAAGCACTCCCAGGATGCGAACCTCAAACCGGATCGGTTGGCCGGCCAGCGGATGGTTGAAATCGAGCAAGGCGCCGCTGGCATCGACCTCCTTCACCACCCCCGCATAGCGCGAACCATCGGGCGCAGCGAAGTCGAGCAGGTCGCCCGGTGCATAGGACGCACCGAGCTCACCGTGGGCGTTGAGCATGGCGCGCGAGACGCGCTGCAACAGCTCGGGGTTGCGCGGACCGAACGCGGCGTCGGCAGCCAGGTCAAAGCTGGCCGCATCGCCCTCATGCAGACCCAGCAGGCATCGCTCGAGCGGCTCCGCCAATTGCCCGTGCCCGAGTGTGAGGGTGGCTGGACGATCGCCGAAAGTACTAATGACATCGGCTCCAGTACTTGCGAGACTGATGCGGTAATGCAAGGTGAGATGGGCCTGTGGGCCGACCACCGGTGCCGCCCCATTCTGATCCGATCCGTTTGCCGCCATGGCGCTCTGATTCATTGCCACTCCCATTCAACGCCCGATTGTAAGCACAGGAACCGCTGGCATGCCCTCTTCCCCCGGCATCCGAAACGCTGCGTTGCCACCTGACCCGCCCACGGCGCTCCGCGCCGATCGACGTGGCATCCAGAGACGGCTGCTGGCAGAAGGCCCGGGCGGGCTCTCCGACGCCGAACTGCTCAGCCTGGCCTGGGGACTGGGTGTGCGGCGCGCGCCCTCACCCCTGAGGGTCGCGACACTGCTGGAGCAGTTCGGCGGCATGGGCGGTCTGTTCGCCGCGCCGCAAAAGCAGCTGGCCCGCGCGGGCCTGGGCCCAGCCGCCTGGTCGGTGCTGCAATCCGCCCTCGAACTGGCACGCCGCAGCGTGGCCCAGCACCTGCGACAAGGCAAGCTGCTGTGTTCCCCGGAGATGGTAGGCCATTACCTCGCCTTGAGCCTGCAGCATCGGCCCAGGGAAGTGTTCGCGGTCATTTTCCTGGACGCCCGCAATCGGCTCCTGGCTGCAGAGGACCTGTTTCAGGGCACCCTCAGCCAGACAGCGGTCTATCCGCGCGAAGTGGCCAGGCGCGCCCTCGAGTGCAATGCCGCAGCGGTCATCCTGGCGCACAATCACCCCTCCGGCGTGGCCGAACCCAGCCCGGCCGACCGGCAATTGACCGAGACCCTGCAGCGCACCTTGCGATGCCTGGACATTCCGGTCCTCGACCATGTCATCGTGGCGGGCGGGCAGCGGTTTTCATTCGCTGAGCACGGCTTGCTCTAGTCACCGCCTCCTGGCCGCATGGTGCCGCCGTACAGTTGTCAGGCCTGCCGCATTTGACGTATGATCTAGGGCTTTGCCGTTATCGGCACCGTTATTTCAGGAGTTCGCCATGGCCAAATTCTGCCTCGTGACCGGCAAAGGCCCGATGGTTGGCAACAATGTTTCGCACGCCAACAACAAAACCAAGCGCCGTTTTCTGCCCAACCTGCAATCGCGCCGGTTCTGGGTCGAGAGCGAGAACCGCTGGGTGCGTCTGCGCGTGACCACCGCTGCCCTGCGGACCATCGACAAGCTCGGTATTGAAGTTGTCCTGGCCGACCTGCGCGCACGCGGTCAGGCCTGAGTTGTTCCTGCACTGTTTATCCGGGAGTCTGAATCATGCGTGACAAGATCAAGCTGGAATCGACGGCCGGAACCGGCCATTTCTACACCACGACCAAGAACAAGAAGACCACGCCTGAAAAGATGGAGATCAAGAAATTCGATCCCGTCGCGCGCAAGCATGTGGCCTACAAGGAAACCAAGATCAAGTGATGCAGACAGGCCTCGCAACGAGGCCCCCGGTCACCTGAACAAAAACGCCCCTCACGGGGCGTTTTTGTTGCGCGGCGTACTGGCGACGCCCGGTTTATGCCACCCGATTTATGCCGCCTTATAGCTGCGCATACGCAGTGCCAACTCCTGCAACGCGCTCACGCCGCTGTCTTCAGCCCGGCGACACCAGTCCTGCAGATGCGAGAGCAACTGTTCGGCCGATGCATTGGATCGCTCCCAAATGGCGGCCAATTCGCTGCGCATTTCCACGAGCTTGCTCAGAGGCGCTGACATGGCCAGCAATTCGCCGGCGGACTCGCGGTTCTGGGGCGTCCAGGTGGCGGCATCCATGGGCAGCCACTGCCTGGCCGACTTCAATGCACTGGCCTGGTCGGGGCGGGCAGGACGCAGGCGATTGACCTCATCGGACAGGGTACGCGCCAGCGTATGACCATAAGCTGCCATGAGGTCATAGCGGTGCGCGATGACCGCTTGCAGAGTATGCGCATCGACCGCTGCGCGAGGGGCGTCCAGGCGCGGCACGGGCGCGATCTTGCGCACCGTGGCCAGTCCGAGCAGCTCGAGAATGCGGATATACATCCAGCCGATATCGAACTCATACCACCGGTTTGACAGGCGCGCCGACGTGGCGAAGGTGTGATGATTGTTGTGCAGCTCTTCGCCACCGATGAGAATGCCCCAGGGGACGATATTGCGGCTGGCGTCCGGGCATTCGAAGTTGCGATAACCCCAGAAGTGGCCGATCCCGTTGATGACACCCGCAGCCATGACGGGGATCCAGATCATCTGGACCGCAAACACGGTGAGCCCGATGACACCGAACAGCAGCAGATCGATGGCGAGTGTGAGGTAGACGCCAATGATGGAATAGCGCTTGTAGAGATTGCGCTCGATCCAGTCGTCTGGGGTGCCGTGGCCGTATTTCGCAATCGTCTCGGTGTTGGCGGCCTCGGCACGGTACAGCTCAGTGCCCTCGAGCAACACTTTGCGCAACCCCCGGGTTTTGGGGCTGTGCGGATCTTCGGCGGTTTCGCACTTGGCGTGATGCTTGCGGTGAATGGCCGCCCACTCGCGGGTGACCATGCCGGTATTGAGCCAGAGCCAGAAACGAAAAAAGTGCGAGACGCTTGCGTGCAGTTCGAGTGCGCGATGCGCCTGGCAGCGGTGAAGGTAGATCGTGACCGCTGCGATGGTGATGTGGGTGGTGATCAGCGTGTAGGCAAGGATCTGCCAGCCGCTCAGATCAAGCAAGCCTGAATTCAGGAAGGACAGTACCGCTTGGACAGCGGGATGATCAAACAAGATGTCTGCTCCGTTGGACGACGCGGGTCATTCTAAAGAGGTATGGAGGCGGCGTCACCCGGATTCAACCGGATTCACTTCACCGCCGGTCGGCGGATTCTGACCCAGCGGGCAGCAAAGAATCCATCGGTATCCACCTCATCGGGATGCAGGCGCAGGAACTGAGGCGCATCGAACCCCAGACGCTCGGCGTCGAAAGCCTCGACCACCGCCTCGTTTTCACGGTGCAGGAGACTGCAGGTGGCGTACACGAGCGCACCGCCCGGCTTGACCAGTGCCGCCGCGGCCGCAAGGATCGAAGACTGCAGCACGCTCAGTGCATCGATGTCCTGTGACTGCATCCGCCACTTGAGTTCCGGGTTACGACGCAAGGTTCCGGTGCCGCTGCACGGCGCGTCGACCAGCACCAGGTCGGCCCGACCGGCCAACCGCTTGAGCTTGGGATCGCGTTCACTGTCGAGCCCAA
Organism: Burkholderiaceae bacterium; assembly: GCA_044360485.1. Taxonomy (GTDB): domain Bacteria; phylum Pseudomonadota; class Gammaproteobacteria; order Burkholderiales; family Burkholderiaceae_E; genus UBA4615. The sequence goes on from JBIKKG010000011.1 coordinate 14,403, forward strand.
AGGGCTGCACGTTGGTGGCCCCGGAGCGCGTGAGTCGCGGTCGCAGTCGCTGCAGGCGGGCGGCCGAGACGTCGCACGCATAGACCTGGCCGCTCGAGCGCATGGCACCCGCCAGAGCAAGCGTCTTGCCCCCTGCGCCCGCACAAAAATCGACCACGGTCTGGCCGCGCTTGGGGGCTGCGAACTCCACCAGTCGCTGGCTGCCTGCGTCCTGCACTTCGAACCAGCCCTGTTCGAAGGCCGGGACGCGCTCGAGCGCAGGCTTGCCTTGCACCCTGATGGCCGTGGCGGGTACATCGAGCGGAACAGCATCGATCCCAGCCTCATGCAAGGCCGCCAGCGCAGCCGTGCGATCGGTCTTGAGGACATTGACGCGCAAATCGAGCGGGGCGGGTTGCAGCAGCACCTGACCCAGCCGCTCAACGTGCTGCTCGGGGGTCAGCGGCATGGCCTGCGGTGCGGTGACCTCAGCCAGCGGGCGCACTGCGCCATCGGACTCAGCGCTGACCGTGGGCACAGCAGTCGCAGCGGTGGCCTGCTGCAGCAACTCAGCATGCAGCCAGTCGGGCAGGCTCAATCGAATGGCCTGCGCCAGGGACTGCGGGTCGATGGTCAGCACCCGCTGCAAGGCCTCGAGCAGGGGCGCCGGCAAATCGAGTCCAGGCACTGCCGCGTCGCCAAAGCGGCGCAGGATCGACAGACGCGTACAGGCACGCGCCAGCGAACCGCCCAGGCCCTGCGCCAGGTGCGCGTAGAGCCTGCGATGGCGCAGGACATCGAACACGGTTTCGGCCACGACGCCGCGGTCGCGTCGTCCCAGATAAGCATGCTCGCGAAAAAAGCCGCGCAAGACCAGGTCTGCCGGGCCATCCAGGCGCAGTACGGCCGAGACACCGGCTTCGATCACATCGGGAGGGACACGCAGCAAGGGCCCGTCTGCCGCGGCGGGCGCAGCCACTGGACGAGGCGCGGCGCGTGCCTGGCGTGCGGGGCCACCGACAGCGCCTGCGGGCCGACGCGGCGCGTTGCGGGCATCACGCGGCTTGCGTGAGCCGGGGCCGGCAGGTTGCCCTGATGCGCGTTGGGGGGATGCCTTGCGTGCTGACCCGCTCATGGCGCGTCCTCCAGAATGAGTCGTTGCGCATCGGTCACGCCATCGATCAGGGCACGCCCATCGATCACCCGCACCCGGTCTTCAAGCAGCCACTGCACCGCGCGCGGGTAGAGGCGATGTTCTGCGTTCAGCACGCGCGCAGCGAGCCGCGCTGCGTCATCGTGGTCGGTCACCCGCACCGCGGCCTGGGCCAGGATGGGGCCATGATCCAGCTCGGCGGTCACCAGGTGCGCGGTGGCTCCATGCAGGCGCACACCGGCTGCCAGCGCCCGGGCATGGGTATCGAGGCCCGGGAACGCGGGCAGCAGCGACGGGTGGATATTGACCAGACGCTTCTCGAAGCGGCGCACGAAGGTGTCCGTGAGTATGCGCATGAACCCGGCCAGCACGACCAACTCGATGCCATGGGCGTCCAGTCGGGCACTGAGCGCCTCGTCGAACGCCTCGCGCGAGGCGAAATCGCGATGCGCGAGTGTCTCGACCGGCAAGCCCAGCTCACGCGCCAGCGCCACACCGGGCGCATGGTCGCGGTTGCTGAGCACCAGTCCGATACGCCCGGGGAGCTGCGCTTCGCGACAGGCCCGGGCCAGGTTGGCCATGTGTGTGCCCTGGCCGGAAATCAGGATCGCGAATGTCTTCACTGGGCACCTTGTAGCCGGCTACTTTAGCATCGGCGCGGGCAACCGCCCCGCGTTCGGACGCCGATGCTTTATCCTTCAAGGTTTTGCGTCCGAGTGCATGCAGGTCTTTCGCAGTCTTCCGCCCACAGAGCATCGTCTGCCGTGTGCGCTGACCATCGGTAATTTCGATGGCGTGCACCGCGGCCATCGTGCCTTGCTCGAACGCGTGCGGGACGTGGCCCGGGAACGGGGGCTGCGCGCCTGTGTGCTGACGTTCGAGCCGCATCCGCGGGAATTCTTTGCAACCAGGAAACCAGGACTGCAGGCCCCCACGCGCATTGCCACCCTGCGCGACAAACTGCAGGCTCTCAGCGATGTGGGGATCGATGCCGCCTGCGTGGTCCACTTCAATGATCGGTTCGCTTCGCTCGAGCCTGCGGATTTCATCCGGCGCATCCTGGTGGACGGCTTGCGCACCCGGTGGCTGCTGATCGGCGATGACTTCCGGTTCGGGGCGCGGCGCCAGGGCGATTTCGCCGCGCTCAAAGAGGCTGCCGGACCGATGGGGTTCGAGGTGCACAGCATGCCCACGGTCGCCGACGCTGGCCTGCGCATCTCCAGCTCAGCCGTGCGGGCCGCGCTCGCGCAAGGTCAGCTGGATGAAGCCGCGCAGCTGCTTGGGCGCCCGTACGCCATTTCAGGCCATGTCGTGCATGGTCGCAAGCTCGGGCGCGAGCTGGGCTTTCCGACCCTCAATGTGCGCATCCCACATGGCCGCCCGGCGCTGGCCGGCATTTTTGTGGTGAAGGTGCATGGCCTGACCGGCCCCGGGGAGCCACCGCTGGCGGGCGTGGCCAGTCTGGGCACCCGTCCTGCGGTGGAAACCGCAGGGGCACCCTTGCTTGAAACCCATGTGCTGGACTGGGCGGGCCACGCCTACGGCAAGCTCGTACGCATTGAGTTTCTGCGCAAGCTGCGCGATGAAGCGCATTACGACAGCCTGGAGGCGCTCACCACGCAAATCAGGCTGGACGCCGATCAGGCTCGGGCGCATTTTGCGACGCTGTCACCATCGCGCCATCCCTGAACTGCCTACCGCACGCTCCACATTGCACGAGTCCTTCATGGCCAAAGCTCCCGCATCAGACGCTCCAGACTTCCGCTCGACGCTGAACCTGCCCGACACTGCCTTTCCGATGCGCGGCGACCTTGCCAAGCGTGAACCGAAATGGGTCAAGGAATGGGACGACAAAGGCATCTACAAGCGGATCCGTCAGCACAGCCTGGGGCGCCCACTGTTCGTGCTGCATGACGGCCCGCCCTATGCCAACGGCGATATTCACACCGGCCATGCGATCAACAAGATCCTGAAGGACATCATCGTCAAGAGCCGCAACATGGCTGGCTTTGATGCACGCTATGTGCCGGGCTGGGACTGCCATGGCATGCCGATTGAAATCCAGATCGAAAAGAAATTCGGCCGCGGGCTGCCTGCGGCTGAGGTCCAGGCCAAGTCGCGCGCCTATGCCACCGAACAGATCGCCCGCCAGAAAGTCGACTTCATGCGGCTGGGCGTGCTGGGCGAATGGCACGACCCGTACCTGACGATGGCCCCGCGCAATGAGGCCGATGAGCTGCGCGCACTCAGTCGCATCATGCAGGAGGGGTTTGTGTATCGCGGCCTCAAGCCGGTGAACTGGTGCTTCGATTGCGGCTCGGCGCTCGCCGAGGCCGAAGTCGAATACCAGGACCGCACCGACCTGGCAGTGGACGTGGGCTTCGCATTCACCGATCGTGAGCGGCTGGCGCAGGCCTTCAAGATCGACCGCCTGCCTGATGCACCGGGTTTTGCGGTCATCTGGACCACCACTCCCTGGACGCTGCCCGCCAATCAGGCCCTCAATCTGCACCCGGAGTTTGAGTACGCGCTGGTTTCTGCGCAGCGAGAAGGCGCACAGGTGCTCTATATCGTGGCGCGCGAGCGGGTGGACCATTGCCTGACCAGCTGGGGCGTGCAGGGTGAAGTCCTGGCCACCTGCATCGGGCGCGAACTCGAACTGCAGGTGTTCCGCCACCCGTTTGAAGACCGGGTCTCACCGGTGTTTCTGGGCGACTACGTGACCCTCGATACCGGGACGGGCATCGTGCATTCATCGCCTGCCTACGGTGTCGAGGACTTTGTCTCCTGCAAACGTTACGGCATTCGCGACACGGAAATCCTCAGCCCGGTCATGGGCGACGGCCGCTATGCCGCCTCGTTGCCCGAGTGGGGTGGGCTGCCGATCTGGGACGCCAACCCGAAGATTGTCGAGCACATGCGTGCACGCGGCACGCTGCTGAAGGTCGAAAAGTATCTGCATCCGTACATGCATTGCTGGCGCCACAAGACGCCGGTCATCTTTCGCGCGACCAACCAGTGGTTTGCCGGCATGGACCTGCGACCGCGCGACGGTGGCACGTTGCGTCAGCGTGCGCTTGCCGCCATTGATGCGACCGCGTTCTATCCCGCCTGGGGCCAGGCACGGCTGCGCGCCATGATTGCCAATCGCCCCGACTGGACCTTGTCACGCCAACGGCAGTGGGGCGTGCCGATGGCCTTCTTCGTGCACAAGGAAACCGGGGCGCTGCACCCGCGCACGCATGAGCTGCTCGAGCAGGTGGCGCAGCGCATCGAGCGCGAGGGCATCGAGGCCTGGCAGACGCTCGATGCGCGTGAGCTGCTGGGTGATGAGGCCGATCAGTACGAGAAGAACCGCGACACGCTGGACGTGTGGTTCGACTCGGGCACCACGCACCAGACCGTGCTGCGCGGCTCACACGCCCAGCATTCGGCCTTTCCGGCCGATCTGTACCTGGAAGGCAGCGACCAGCACCGCGGCTGGTTTCATTCGTCGCTGCTCACCTCGTGCATGCTCAACGGGGTAGCGCCCTACAAGGCGTTGCTCACGCACGGGTTCATCGTGGACGGCGAAGGCCGCAAGATGAGCAAGTCGCTGGGCAATGTGATCCTGCCGCAAAAAGTGTCGGACACGCTGGGCGCGGAAATTTTGCGCTTGTGGGTGGCGTCGACCGATTACTCGGGTGAGCTGTCGCTGTCCGACGAGATTCTCAAGCGCGTCACCGAAGCGTACCGTCGCATCCGCAACACCTTGCGCTTCCTGCTCGCCAATCTGGCCGACTTCGACATCCATGCGCATGCAGTCGCGCCTGCGCAGATGGTGGAGATCGATCGCTATGCGCTGGCGCGCGCCGCGCAATGGCAGGCTGAGATCACCGCCGCCTACGAGCGCTACGAATTCCATCCGGTGGTCTCGGGACTGCAGACCTTCTGCTCCGAAGATCTGGGCGGTTTTTACCTGGACGTGCTTAAGGATCGTCTGTACACCACCGCGGCCACGTCGCTTGCACGGCGCTCGGCGCAAACGGCGCTGTGGCACATCACACAGTCGCTGGTGAAGGCGATGGCGCCGGTCCTCTCGTTCACCGCTGAAGAAGCCTGGCCGCTGCTCGATCAGAAAACCTGGGCCGAGCAGGGCGAAACGATTCTCACGCAAACCTGGCATGTGTTTCCGGCCATGGAGGGCGCCGATGCGCTGCTGGGCAAATGGTCGCGGCTGCGCAGCTGGCGGGGCGAAGTCATGCGCTCGATCGAAGCCGTGCGCACCACCGGCACGATCGGATCATCGCTGCAGGCCGAGGTGGATGTGACCGCCGACGGTCCGCTCTACGATGATCTGGCAAGCCTGGGCGATGACCTGCGATTCGTGCTGATCACGTCTGCCGCAAGGCTGGTGCGCGGCGCACCGGCCGACGACGCCGAAGCAGCGGTGGGTCGGATCAGCGTCACCGCCAGTCCGCACCGCAAGTGCGAGCGCTGCTGGCATTGGCGGGCCGATACCGGCGCCTGCCCGGTGCACCCTGCCCTGTGCGCACGCTGCATGAGCAACCTGTACGCCGAGGGTGAACCTCGCTGTTGCGCTTAAGGCCCGCCATGTCGCAACGCTCTCACCGCCGCGGCCCATCTGCTGGGTCCAACGTGGCTCAGGCTGGCAGCCGCAGCCTGTTGCTGCCGTGGCTGGCGCTCGCTGCACTGGTGATCGTGCTCGATCTGATCACCAAGCATCTGGTGCTGCGCCACTTCAAGCTGGGCGAACGTCTGGAACTGCTCCCCGGCTGGTTGGACCTCACCCTGGTCTACAACACCGGGGCGGCCTTCAGCTTTCTGGCGAATGCGGGCGGCTGGCAGCGCTGGTTTTTCGTCGCCATCGGCGTGCTGGCGGCGGGCTTCATCTTTTGGCTGCTGGCCAAACACGGGCATCAGAAGCTGTTTGGACTGGCCCTGTCGCTGATTCTGGGTGGCGCCATCGGCAATCTCATTGACCGCGTGCTCTGGGGCAAGGTCGTCGACTTTGTGCTGGTGCACTGGGAAGAGCGCTGGTTTTTCCCGGCTTTCAACGTGGCCGATTCGGCCATCACGGTAGGGGCCGTCCTGCTCATCCTTGACGAACTGCTGCGGGTCGGCAAAAGTCGCTGAATGTCCTCCATCTCCATTTCCTCATCAGTTCCCTCATCCGGCGGCGCGGGTCTGCCCGGCAACGACGCCGGCGAGCTGGCCGGGCGCCACCTGTTGCTGGGCGTCACGGGCGGCGTGGCAGCCTTCAAGGCCTGTGAACTCGCGCGCGAACTGCAACGCCGCGGGGCAACGGTGCAGGTGGTGATGACCGAAGCCGCCACCCGGTTCATTGGCACCGCGACGTTTCAGGCGCTCACCGGACGCCCGGTCTATACCGACGCCTGGGACGGTCGCATCGATAACGGGATGCCGCATATCGATCTGTCTCGCGGGGCCGATGCGATTCTGGTGGCGCCGGCGACCACGGATTTCATGGCCAAAGTGGCGCATGGCCTGGCCGATGACCTGCTCTCTACCCTGGTGGTGGCACGCGACTGCCCCTTGCTGATGGCGCCTGCGATGAACCGGCAGATGTGGTCGGCGCTCGCGACGCAACGCAATGTCAGCACCCTGCGGGCAGACGGTGTGACGCTGCTGGGGCCTGGCAGTGGCGAGCAGGCCTGTGGCGAAACCGGCGATGGGCGCATGCTGGAGGCGCAGCAACTGGTGGAAGAAACGATCGCCTTTTTTGCCCCCAAGACGCTCAGCGGTCGGCGTGCGCTGGTGACTGCCGGGCCGACCTTCGAGCCGATCGATCCGGTGCGCGGCATCACCAATCTGTCCTCGGGCAAGATGGGCTATGCCATTGCGCGCGCGCTGCGCCATGCCGGGGCCGAGGTGGTGCTGGTGTCGGGGCCTACGGCACTCGATGCTCCCCAGGGCGTACGGCGGGTGAATGTGCGCAGTGCCAGGGACATGCTGGCGGCCGTGCAGGCCGAGGTGGCCGGCCAGGACCTGTTCATCTCGGTGGCCGCCGTGGCCGACTGGCGCGTGGCCAATGCGGCCGACCGCAAACTCAAGAAGACCGAAGGCGGTGCACCGCCCGCGCTGGAATTTGCCCAGAACCCGGACATCCTGGCCACCGTCGCTGCGCTGCCGGGCGGCCCCTACTGCGTGGGCTTTGCCGCCGAAACCGAAGACCTGGAAGCCAACGCGCAAGACAAGCGTCGTCGAAAAGGGGTGCCGCTGCTGGTCGGCAATATCGGCCAGGCAACATTCGGGATGGACGACAATGAATTGCTGCTGGTGGATGCGCAGGGCATGAGTCGGCTGCCGAGGGCCTCTAAAACCGCACTGGCCCAGCATCTCGTGGCGGAAATTGCGCGGCGACTGCCGCAGGCGAGGTGCTGAGATGAGCGGAACACAGGATATGTCGGTGTCGATTGCGGGGGCCACACTGGACACCACGCGTCTGGGCGGGGCGCCTCGTGATGGCGACTTCGCGCGGCTGCTGCAGGCGGCCAGCCAGCCTGCCGCCCATCGCCTGCATCGCACGATGCAGGCTCTGCCCGAGATCGTCTCCACGCATCCTGCGACGCAAGACGCGCTCAGGGCACCTGCCAACTCGACCTTGCGAGATCGCTCTGCACTCATCGACGGTCTGTTCAGGCCCGCAACACCGACCGTTGCTACGCAGGGTGCCTCGGGCGGGCACGGCATGGTGGTGGCCACTCCATCGCGTCCTGACACGCCACGTGCCGATGCCACGCTGCAAGCGGGCACCAACGCCTTGCAGACAGGCTCGAGCATGCTGCAGCGCTGGTCACGCAAATCGCCGAAGGACCGAGCGGTGGGCGCGCTGTTCTTCTTTGCTGCCGTGTGGATCGGGCTGGCGATTCTGGGTCAACTGGCCACGCAATTCGAAGACCATGCCGGTGTGCTGATCCTGCTGGCCATCGGCGCGTTCATGTTCTTCGGCCGCCGGGCGCGACGCGCGCAACAGACTTCGGGATCCGATACATGATCCCGGTCGACCTGCGCATACTGGATGCGCGGCTGCGCGATGCGCTGCCGGCGTATGCCACCCCGGGCAGTGCCGGGCTGGACCTGCGCGCCTGCATCGATGCTCCCATCACGATTGCACCGGGTCAGACGGTACTGATTCCGACCGGCATCGCCGTGCACCTGGGCGATCCGCACTACGCCGCGGTGCTGCTGCCGCGCTCGGGCCTGGGCCACAAGCACGGCATCGTGCTGGGCAATCTGGTCGGACTGATCGACTCGGACTATCAGGGTCCGCTGATGGTGTCGTGCTGGAATCGCAACCCGCCTGGGCAGCACAACGCAGGCAGTTTTGTCATCGAGCCCATGGAGCGCATTGCGCAGATGGTGATCGTGCCGGTGGTGCAGGCACGCTTCCATGTGGTCGACAGCTTCGAGGCCAGTGCGCGCGGCACTGGCGGCTTCGGCAGTACCGGCAAGCAGTAAAGCCAGGCCTCAGTCGCTTGGTCTGACACCCGCATTCAGGCTGCGCCAGCCTGCACCAGCGCATCCAGTTTGCGTGCATCGGCCACAAACGCACGAATGCCCTCGGCCAGCTTGTCGCTGGCCATGGCGTCTTCGTTCATGGCGAAACGGAACTGCTTTTCATCGAAGCGCACCCGTTCGATGGCTGCGGTGCCCGATGGCGAGTCACCGAGCCTGCGTGGCACCTCAACGCCTGAGCCGCGCAATTGTTCAAGCAGATCGGGGCTGATGGTGAGCAGATCGCACCCGGCCAGCGCAAGGATCTGACCCACATTGCGAAAGCTCGCCCCCATCACTTCGGTGGGATAGCCGAACGCCTTGTAGTACGCATAGATGCTGCGCACCGAAGCCACACCGGGGTCGTTGTCAGCGGTGAAGTCAACGCCGTCGCGTTTGCGATACCAGTCGTAGATGCGACCCACGAAGGGCGAGATCAGCGTCACGCCGGCATCGGCGCAGGCCACCGCCTGCGGAAAGCCGAACAGCAAAGTGAGGTTGCAGTGGATACCGTCGCGCTCAAGGCGCTCGGCAGCACGAATGCCCTCCCAGGTGGACGCGATCTTCACGAGCACGCGCTCGGGGCCGATGCCTGCCTGTGCGTAACGCTCCATGAGGCGGTGGGCGCAGGCAATGGTCGCTTCGGTGTCGAAGGACAGGCGGGCATCGACTTCGGTCGAGACACGGCCAGGAATGATCCCCAGAATCTCTGTCCCAAAGCGCACCAGCAGGCGCTCACAGCGCACATCGACCGGCTCTTCGCGATGCGCCTGCGTGATCTGGCTGAGCAGTCCCGCGTACTGCGGCTGGCTCACAGCCTTCAGAATTAGGGTGGGGTTGGTGGTGGCGTCGCGCGGTGCGTAAGCCTGCATGGCGTGAAAGTCGCCGGTATCGGCCACCACGGTGGTGTGCTGTCTGAGCTGATCGAGAGCGTTCATGTCCGGTGCGGGTGACCCCTGAGGAATTCGGGATTCTATCCGCTGGTTGCAGGAGGGATGGCAAGCTGAAGCGGCATTGATCCAGGTCAACACCACGCCGCCGCCGGGCTCTAGGCTGGACAGCATCCGGTGTGTGAGGCCCGGTTTCAGCCCAGTTTCGGCCTGGTCCTGACATGCAGCCGCCTACCCCGGGCACCGTTTCCACCGACAGGAGTACGCACGATGAGCTTCGGCTACAAGACCATCCTGGCCCACTTCGATTCGACCCCGCGGGCTGCACAGCGCTTGCGCTACGCAACCCAATTGGCCGATGACTTCGATGCGCATCTGGCAACGGTCTACAGCATCATGTCACCGCTCTACAGCGAACCTTTTGTGGCTGACGGCGGTGCCTTCGTGGCGCAGGAGTTGCTGCGCTTCCAGGAGCGCAAGGATGCCGAAGCCAAAGCCGCATTCGATCAGGCGCAGGCGGCGTTGGGCCGCAACGTGGAATGGCGCGCAGCCACTGGCGAGCCCGCATCCGTCGTGATCGAGCAGGCCCGATACGCCGATCTGGTCGTGCTGGGCCAATACGACGCGGATCAGGCCAATGACACCACGCCGGACTTCATCGGCCGTGTGATTTTGGGGTCGGGTCGCCCCGTTCTGGTGATTCCGTATGCGGGTGAGTTCAAGACGATCGGCAAGCGCCCTATGGTGGCCTGGAACGCGGGACGTGAAGCCACGCGCGCTGTCAGCTCGTCCATGCCGATACTCAGACGCGCGGACACTGTGCAGGTTGCAGCCTTCGATGCGCGCGCGGGGCGCGGTGGCCATGGCGACATTCCGGGCGCCGACATCGCCACCTACCTGGCCCGCCATGGTGTGAAGGCCAATGTCGCGGCCACCAACTCACGGGACATGGACGTCGGCAGCCAGATCCTGTCGCGCGCCGATGACGACGGTGCCGACCTGATCGTCATGGGCGGCTACGGGCATTCCCGTGCCTTGGAGTTCATCATGGGTGGCACCACGCGCACCCTGCTGGCCTCGATGACCATACCGGTGCTGTTCGCGCACTGACCGCGCACTGACCGCGCACTCAGCGCGCACGGAACGTGCACTAAGCCGCACGCCTGCCTTCTGGACGAGTCGCTCTTCACATCAATCAGGCTGGCGGCGACCAGCCTGGCCATCGGGCTGCTGATTGGCGTGGAGCGCGAGCGCAAGGCCGACTCGCGCGGCCTGCGTACCTTTGCGCTGGTGAGCCTGCTGGGCGCCCTGGTTGCAGGTTTGTCGCGCATGACGGCACAGCCGACGCTGCTCGCCGTGGGATTGGGCGTGATCGGACTGATTGCGGTGACCGCCTACTGGCACGATGGCCAGGAAGCTTCCGCCTCGGCGGCCTCTTCGGAGCCGACTTCGGAGCCGACTTCGGTGGCGACTTCGGAGCCGACTTCGGGGGTCTCCTCGGGGGTCTCCTCGGGGGTCTCCTCGGGGGTCTCCTCGGGGGTCTCCTCGGGGGTCTCCTCGGGGGTCTCCTCGGAGTCGATACCTGCCCGGCCCCCGGGCGCTTCCAGCGGACCTGCATTGGGCGCTGCCGCGCGTGCGGAACCGCTTTCGTCTCAGACGATGGCGCTGTCGCCGGAAAAGCCCACCACCTCGGTGGTGGCCATGACCGTCACCGGTTGCCTGGGCATGCTCTGCGGCCTGGGCCGGGAAGATCTGGCGGTGCCGCTGGCCATCGTGGTCGCCAGCCTGCTGTTCTTCAAGGGCGAGCTACGCGGCTGGGCGGGTCGCATCGGGCGTGACGACCTGATCCCGATCCTGCAGTTCGGCGTGCTGAGTTTCATCGTGCTGCCACTGTTGCCAGACCGGGCCTACGGGCCGGCTGGCGCGCTCAATCCGCACAACCTCTGGATGATGGTGGTGCTGGTGGCCGGCGTGAGTCTGGCCGGTTATCTGGCGCTGCGCTTTGCCGGTCAGCGCTACGGCGCGCCGCTGGCCGCTGTGGCGGGTGGGCTGGTGTCCTCGACCGTCACCACCCTCGTGTTTGCGCGACATGCGCGCAGTGGCGGTGATCCGAATGTGGCCGCGCGCATGGTGCTGCTGGCCAATCTCACGCTGATGGTGCGACTGGTCGGGATGACTGCGCTGATCGAGCCGCGCCTGCTGGCGCCGGTGGCCACGGTGATGGGTGCGGGCATCGCTGCGGGCGTCCTGTTCTTTGTGATGCTTAGGCGATCCCATGATGCATCGGGCGAGACATGGCCCCTGCCCACCGTGCGTCACCCGATGCAAATGCGTGAAGCGCTGGGCTTTGCGGCGGTCTATGGGCTGGTCTCGATGGGGGCCGGTCTGGCTGCGGCACGCGTGGGTCACAGCGCGTTATATGGTCTGGCTGCGCTGGCCGGTTTGACCGATCTGGACGCCATCGCCCTGTCATCGCTGCGTCTGTTCGGCTCGGGTGACCTGGGCAAGACGCAAGCAGTGGCTGCTCTGGTGATCGCACTGACCGCCAACATGGCCCTCAAAATCATCCTGGCCTTCAGTGCCGGCGGTCCGGCCTTCGGGCGTCGGTGCGCCCCGGCGTTGTGCGCCATGGCGGCTGCGGCAGGGTTCGTCGCCTGGTCCATGGCGCAGGCCGGATGAGTGGAGCGGACCGAACCAGGGGTGCAGACCAAACAAGCAGCACAGAACAAACACAGGGCTGGGGCGCAGAGAGAATCAGGTGCGTAGGCCCTCGATCAAGCAAATCACTCAGACCGGGCACGCACGAGCAGGCGAGCATTTGAGGGTCTGCGGCCCGTCGATTGCACCCACCCCAGCGCCAGCAAACCGCTGCACAGCAGACCTGCACTGAGTGGCTCGGGCACCCGAATGCTCGCCTGGAAGATCACCGGCGGCTCCTCGGTCTGCGGGGTCTGCGTCCCGAAGGGGGGCTTGCTTAGGAACGCGTAGTACACCAGGTTGGGTAGTTCCCAGGTCGCCAGGAACGGGTTTTCAAACCAGCCGTTGGCCAGTCCGTAGCCGAAGCCGGCCTTGGTGAGCTGCCCGTCGGGATGAAGCGGTCGGATACGGTTGTCGACCGGATACGGCGTGTTGTCGGGAATGGCGGTCCCGGTGGGCTGCAATGACACGATCGCCACACCCAGGCGATTGCCGGTCAATGCGGTGATCTCGTAAAAGCCGTCAGCGTCTGGCGTTTCGCCTGTCGTGAAGGTGCCGCTCAACACAGGCTGTGACAGGTTGGCGCCCACCAGGGAAAAGCTCCAGTCCCAGGTCAGGCTCGCCGCCGCAGCCCCGGGACTCAGAAGCGCGAGCAGCGCGCAGGCCGCCATGCGCGCTGCGATCACCCGCGCCTGCTGCCATTGACCCAATACGCGTGTGTGGCGTTGCTGTTTCATGCTGAGACCTCCGACCATTGCCCGGTCAATTCCCAAGCAAGTCGCAGGCCTCATGGGAAATGCCGAGCGCATTCAGGCCTGTAGCGCCGGTGCGACCGCAATGACTTGCTCGGTCTGTCAATTCGCGCGACAGGGCATTGCACGGGATGGTGGGATGGTTGCGGCACGGGCGGCTTCGCTCGACCCCGGTACGCGCTGCCCCGCCGCAACCCTCTGTGCGGTGCAAAGAGGGTTGTGCGAACCACTTACCCCAGTCGATCAGCCCTTGGAGGCCAAGGCCTTGGCCCGGATTTCCTCGAGTGTCTGCGTGGGCGTGATGGCCTGCGGATCAATCACCAGCTCGATCAGGGCCGCCGTACCGGCTGCACGCGCGCGCGCCAGCGCCGCGGGAAACTGGGCGGTTTCGGTGACCCGCTCGGCATGGCAGCCATAGGCTTTGGCCAGCGCCACGAAGTCGGGGTTCTTCAAGGCTGTGCCATAGACCCGCGCCGGATACTCGCGCTCCTGGTGCATGCGAATCGTTCCATACATGCCGTTGTTGATCACCAGCACGATGGGCTTGGCACCGTACTGGACGGCGGTGGCCAACTCTTGTCCGGTCATCATGAAGTCGCCATCGCCTGCGGCGGCAATCACCACCCGATCAGGATGGCGCAGCGCAGCCGCCACCGCGGCGGGCACGCCGTAGCCCATGGCACCCGAGGTGGGGGCCAGTTGCGTCTTGTGCTGCCTCAGCCGATAGAAGCGATGCAGGGGCGTGGCGAAATTGCCGGCGCCGTTGGTCACGATGGTGTCGGGCGGCAGCACTTCATCCATGTGCAGCACGCACTCGGGGTAACTGAGCGTGCCAGGTTGCGCACGCGGCACGCGCCAGTCAGTCCAGTCGCTGCGGGCGGCTTCGCGCCAGCCCTTCCAGCGCGCAGCCAGCGTCGTGGCCTGGGCGTTCGGCACCAGATCCAGGGCCGCCGCAAACTCGATATTGCCGGCGACGATGGGCAGGTCCGCATGAAAAACACGGCCCAGCTCCTCGGCACCCGGAAAGACGTGAACCAGCGTCTGGCGCGGGGTGGGCGACTCGAGCAGGGTGTAGCCGGCGGTAGTCATCTCGCCAAGCCGAACGCCCACCGCGATGATCAGGTCCGATTCAAGCACCCGCGCGGCCAGCTTCGGATTGGTGCCGATGCCCATCTCGCCGATGTAATGGCTGTCGGTGTTGTCGTAGGCATCCTGATGGCGCCAGGCACAGACCACGGGCAATCCGAAGCGATGCGCAAAGCCTTGCACCGCAGCGCGCGAGGGTTCATCCCAGCGCGAGCCACCCACCAGCAGCAGCGGCTTGTGGGCCTGCGCCAGCATCTCGCCCAGACGGCTCATCTGCGCCGCTGACGGTGACGCCTGCGCCCGCACATAGGGGCGCGCATCAGCGACCGTGGCCATCTGCGTGAGCACATCTTCGGGCAAGGCCAGCACCACAGGCCCGGGACGCCCGGACGTGGCCACATGAAAGGCCTGCTGTACGTATTCGGGAATGCGGTCGGCGCGATCAATCGACGCCACCCACTTGGCCATCTGCCCGAACATGCGCCGGTAATCGATCTCCTGGAAGGCTTCGCGATCCACAAAGTCGGTGCCCACCTGACCGATGAACAGGATCATCGGCGTGGAATCCTGAAAGGCGGTGTGCACGCCGATGGAGGCATTGGTGGCGCCCGGGCCCCGCGTGGCGAACGCAATGCCCGGCGCTCCGGTGAGCTTGCCCCAGGCCTCGGCCATATTGGCTGCACCGCCTTCCTGGCGACAGACCACCAGCGGCAGGGTGTCGCGGACATCGTAGAGCGCGTCGAGCACGGCCAGAAAGCTCTCGCCGGGTACACAAAACGCGCGTGTGGCGCCATGCACCACAAGCTGGTCGACCAGGATGTGACCGCCTGCGCGCGCGACCAGCGCAGCTCCCGAAGACTTTGTCTGCATCACTTCACCTCTCTCCATCACCAGGAAACCGGGGTCAGATCACAATTAAAAACTGGGGTCGGATCATCTTTTCCGCGACATTGCCCAAGACTCACGATCTGTCAGCGACATGGCGCGTGCTGTGCAGCTGCCAGGCGAACAGCGCCGCCCCGCAGGACAATGCAACGAGCGACCCCAGTGCCATCGTCGGCGCAGCGTGCCACAAGAGCGGCGCCACGACACCCGCCACCACCGCGTTTCCTGAACTCTGCGCAAACGCCATCCCGGACGACGCCATGCCGCGCCGCTGATCGAACATGTCGAGCAGCATGACCTGCAGCGGCGCCATGGCCAGCGCCATGCCAATGTTGTAGCCCATCAGTGGCAGGGTGACCCAGGGCACCCGCGGCGGATCGAGCAGCCAGGACAGCAGCAGATTGACTCCGACCGACGCGAACATGATCGCGTAGCCGATACGGATCGTGGCGATCGGCCGTAGTCGGCCTGCCAGACGCGACGACGCGAAGGCACCCAGCATCGTGCCGGCGATGCACGGCAAGAACAGCCAGGCGAATCCGGTGGTGGGCACACCGAGCGTGCGCACCAAAAACTCAGGCGCAGCCAGCACGTACAGGAAAAACCCGACGAAATTAAAGCCCAGCGCCGCAGCCAGACGCAAAAAGGGGCCGTGGGAGGCCATCATCGCGTAGCCCTGCGCCATCGCACGGGGGCGCAGACTCTGGCGCCGCTCAGGCGGCAACGTTTCAGGCAGGAAACGCCAGCAAAACAGCGCCAGCAGCAACGCCACTCCCGACAAGAAAATGAAGACCGCACGCCAACCTGCCAGCGCATGCAGCCAGCCGCCGATCACTGGGGCGATGGCAGGTGCCAAGGCAAACATCATGGTCGTCTGAGACAGCATGCGCTGCGCCGCCGGCCCGTCGGCCACATCGCGCACCACCGCGCGGCCCACCGTCATGCCTACGCCAGCCACCGCGCCCTGCACGGCACGCCAGAACCACAGCATCTCGATGGAGGTGGCCAGCGCGGCGCCCAACGACGCCAACGCGAAAGCCAGCAGGCCCACCATCACCACCCGTCTGCGGCCCAGTGCGTCGGAGACTGCGCCATGCCACAGGGCCATGATGGCGAAGGGCGCGATGTAGGCCGTGAGTGTTTGCTGAACCTGCAGCGGCGATGCCGACAGATCGGCCCCAATGGAGCCAAAAGCCGGCAGATAGGTGTCGATGGCAAAGGGCCCCAAGGTCGAGAGCCCAGCAATGATCGGGGGCAGGCTGCGTTGGAGCTCGACTCGGGAAGCAGCAGACGGCGCAGGGGACCCGGACATCCGCCGATTGTCGCACGCGCCTTGAACAGTCCGTCGGATGAAGCTGGCAAAATGGCGGTGTGCCGTTCAGGCACCGCAACGGCCGGCGTACGTGCCTGATATCGGTCATGCCCAACGCACACCACGTCGCACCGACTCAACTGGCCCTTTCCATGGAACGGCTCGATCCGAGCAATGCGCGTCATGCCCAGGCGCTGATTGCGTTGCTCGATGAATATGCGAGCGGCCCGGAGGGCGGAGGCGTGCCCTTGACTGAGCAGGCGAAGGCACACCTGCCCGCAGCGCTGGCCGAGCGCGCGCACTATGTCGGGTGGCTGGCCTTTGACGGCGAGCGCCCGGTCGGTCTGCTCAATGCCTTTGAAGGGCTGTCCACGTTCAAGGCGCGGCCCTTGCTCAATATTCACGACATCGCCGTGGCGGCCACTCACCGCGGACGCGGCATCGGGCGTGCACTGCTGGCCCAGGCCGAACTCGAGGCACGCCGGCGCAACTGCTGCAAACTGACGCTCGAGGCGCTGGAGGGCAACCTGCGCGCCATCGGGCTGTACCGCGATGTGGGCTTTGTCGCCTACGAACTCGACCCGGCCATGGGTCGGGCCACCTTCTTCGAAAAGTGGCTGACCTGAGCCGAAAGGAACTGCAATGCCTTCATTCGATGTGATGTGCGAAGCCGATGCGGTCGAAATCCGCAATGCACTCGACCAGGCCAACAAGGAAATCACCAACCGCTTCGACTTCAAGGGGTCCGATGCGCGTATCGAGCTCAAGGACAAGGTGATGACCGCCTTTGCCGATGATGATTTCAAGCTCAGTCAGGTAAAAGACGTGCTGCTGGCCAAGTTCGCCAAGCGTAATGTGGATGTCCGCTTCCTGGACTACGGCAGCATCGAAAAAATCAGCGGCGACAAGATCAAGCAGACGATCACGGTGCGCCACGGCGTGCCAGGCGATGCGGCCAAGAAAATCGTGCGCCTGATCAAAGACGCCAAGCTCAAGGTCCAGGCCGCCATTCAGGGCGATGCGGTGCGGGTGACCGGCGCCAAGCGCGATGACCTGCAGTCAGCGATCGCCCTGGTCAAACAGGACATGACCGACCTGCCGCTCACCTTTGGTAATTTTCGCGACTGAGGCGCGCGCCGGCCAGGTCTGAGGACAGCGCGGGCATGAGCCTGACTGACGGACTCACCCCGCTGCGGGTGGAGGGTCATACGGTGGGATGGGTGCACCCGCAATGGTGCGCACGCCTCCTGCAGCCACCGACCCCGTTTAATCTGGAGGCGGGCGCCATTGAAATCATGGCACGCCTGCCGAGCTTTGCCAGCCGCTCCGCAGCGCTGGCCGCCTGGAGCGAAGCCGCACGCGAACGCTGGAATCTGCCCGGATGGCGCGACGAACGCACGGTGGTGCGCGATGGCGATCGGCCGCTTTTCAGCATCGAGCGAGCGCTGATGCGGCCATTGGGACTGGAATTACGCTCGGTGCAGGCCAATGTCTGGTGCGTCACGGTGGCCGGGCCGCTGCTGTGGATTGCTTGCCGCGCCCAGCACAAGCCGGTAGAGCCCGGCAAGCTGGATGGACTGGTGGCGGGTGGGATTGCCGGGTTCGACGAACCCTTCGCGACCCTGGTGCGCGAATGCGCGGAAGAGGCTGGCATCGCCGAGCCACTGGCCCGTCAGGCGGTGCCGGCCGGCACGCTGAACATTGCCTACGACACGCTCTACGACGGACTCCCCGCGCTGCACCGCGAGCACATCACTCTCTTTGATCTGGAGTTGCCCGCGCATGTGATCCCGGTGCCGCTGGATGGTGAGCACGAGGCCATCTTGCCGATGACTCCGTTCGAGGCCCGCGCCTCGATTGCCCAGGGCGGCTGGACGCGCGAAGGCGCTCAGGCCACGCTTGAACTGATCGCTCGACAGCGCTGGCTTGTCCCTCAGGACTCGATGCGCGCGTAGGCCGAGTGGTTGTGGATGGACTCGAAGTTCTCGCCTTCGACCACGAAGGACGCAAGCCCCGGGGTCTGACGCACCGCTGCCGCCACATCCCGCACCAGATCTTCGACGAACTTGGGATTGTCGTAGGCGCGCTCGGTGACATGCTTTTCGTCAACGCGCTTGAGCAGACCGTAGAGCTCACATGAAGCCTGCTGCTCGACGCGTGCGATCAGGTCGTGCACATCCAACGAAGCCCCGGGCAGCAGGCAGGCCTCGACCGTGACATGCGAGCGCTGATTGTGCGCGCCGTAATCGGAGATGGACTTGGAACAGGGGCACAGGCTGGTGACCGGCACCAGAATGCGCACGTTCACCTGCGGCGCAGTGCGCCCGCCGTCTACGCTGATGGTCAGCTCATAGTCCATGGTGCTCTGGACCAGCGAGACCGGCGCAGTCTTGGTCACGAACAGCGGAAAGGTCAGCTCGAAGCGGCCGGTATCGGCCTGCAGCAGTTCGAGCATCTCGGCATGCAGGGGGACCAAGGCATCCAGGGACAGACTGCGGGCCTGGCGCTCCAGCAGCGCAATGAAGCGCGACATGTGCGTGCCTTTCTGATCGGCCGGCAACGCGACAAACAAACCCCAGACCGCCACGGTGGGCACCGATGCCTCGCCCGACTGCCACAGCAGCGGGTAGCGCAAGCCACGCACCC
>JBIKKG010000012.1:0-33292 GCA_044360485.1 Burkholderiaceae bacterium
CCGGCCTGTCCGCCATTGGGCGCAGCGGTGATCCGCAGTCTGCCCAGGTTGGAGTCCAGGATCAGATTGGCTGCGTCCGGAAAGACGGATGGGTCCAGCCCGTTCGTACAGTGGGCACGCACCCGCGTCTCTTCATTGAAGCCCGGCCAGTCGGCGCGTGCGTCACCCTCATTGGCAGTAATCAGGTAGGTCTTTCCACCCACCGTGTAGCTGGCAATGCCATCGGGCAGATACAGCCCCTTGACCTTGGGCTGCACGATCTTGATAGCGGGGGTGCCGGAATTGGTGTTGGTCCCGCCATCTTCATCGCTCACATCCATGCCCATGTTGGCCATGCTGTGGTCCTTCGTGCCCAGCGCACTGACTGCCGTGACTTTGGCGGTGGCAATGTCCACGGTGGCAATGGCATTGTTTTCCTGCAGCGTGACCCAAGCCGTGGCGCCATCCGGGGATACGGTGATGAATTCAGGCTCAAGGTCCTGGGCAGCATTGGCATTCGGGCCAAAGATACGCACGCCTGCGGCGCGCAGCTCGGCTTCCTTGCCGATCCAGGCCTTGAAATCGGCCGTGGCCACGGTGGGCGGTCCGCCGCGGTTGAAGCTGATGATGCTGATCGAGCCCTCGGGGTCAACCGAATCGGCCTGACCGTAGCTGTTCGGCTCACCTTCGTTGGCCACCAGCACCTTCGTGCCATCAGGCGTAAAGGTCAGCATGTCAGGCAGCGCACCGACCGTGACCGTGTTCAGGATGGCCAGCGATGCCGCATCGACGAAAGCGACCTTGCCTGCGCTGGTCTTGGGGTTGGCCTGTATCGCCAGCGCGACCAAGCCGTCATAGACCGCAACACTGTTGACGCCGTCGCCAATGGCCGAGACCGAGATCGTCGACACCTTGGTTGGCTTCGTGGGGTCCGCCATGTCCAGCACATCGACAGTACCCGCAGCGCCGTTCACCACGAACAGTCGACGCGTTCTTGAGTCATAGGCAGTGATCTCCGCAGCACCCGCCCCGCCTTCGTAACTTCCAAGGGAAGCCAAAGAGAGCGCCACCGGAGTGGGCTCAACGGGATCGTCGCCGCCACAGGCGGAGATGAACAGCGACACTGAGAGCGTGAGACAGGACAGCGCGGCAAGCATTGAGCCTCGCCGAAAGCGCGTTTCGATTGACATGGTGTATCCAGAGGGTTGAGAAGTTCAGGCGACCCTCTTGCGAGGGCACATGACACTTTCCTCAACCGCCATGACAGACACGTTAACCCTGCATGAAGGTTTGGTGTCGCCTGGATGACTGAACGATGACGCCAAACAGGCCCTTAGCGTCGGCTCCACAAGGTGCGTCCGCCACCGTCATCGATGATGCGCAACACGCGGCCATCTTCGGTCATGCCATCACGACAGACCCATATCAGGACCAGACGGACCATACGGACCAGGCAATCTTGAACTTGAAACATCGGCGCACTCGATGATGAGCTGATCGTTCAGTGTGACGGTGATCACGCATGCTGAACAGACCCTGCGTGCCAGTACCAAGCGCCTCCTCAGGAACCTCTCGAGGCCTCGCGAGGCTGCAAGTGAAACGCTGTGCCATGCCCGCCAGCGCCCTATGGCAGACTGGTCCGTTGGCGCCAATCAGGGCGCATGCACTACACACAAGGAGACGCACATGAGCTGGCAACCGGAGCTGGACGAACTCGAACGCCGCAAAGGATTTGCCCGTGAAATGGGCGGCGCAGACAAGGTCAAGCGCCAACACGATGGCGGGCGGCTCACCGTGCGTGAACGCATCGACGGCATGCTGGATGCAGGCTCCTTCCGTGAAGTGGGCACGCTGTCGGGTATTGGCGAATACGACGCCACCAATTCGCTCACCGGTGTGACCCCCGCCAATTGCGTGTTCGGGCGCGGCGAAGTGAACGGCCGCACTGTGGTGGTGGTGGGTGACGACTTCACCGTGCGTGGCGGCTCGGCCGACGCGTCGATCAGCGCCAAGCCACTGATGGCAGAAGAAATGGCGCAGGAATTCCGGCTGCCGATCGTGCGCATCATCGAAGGCTCGGGCGGGGGCGGCTCGGTCAAGACCATCGAAACCAAGGGCGCGGCCAATCTGCCCGGTGGTGTAGGCGGCACGCGCGGCTTTTACATGATGACCGCCAATCTGGCGCAGGTGCCGGTGGTGGGCATCGGCCTGGGCTCGGTGGCGGGACTGGGCGCAGCGCGCCTGGCCTCGACCCACTTCTCGATCATGAGCACCAGCTCGGCCATGTTCGTGGCTGGCCCGCCCGTGGTAGCGCGACTGGGCCAGCCGCTGACCAAGCAGGAATTGGGCGGCGCCGACATCCAGACCCGCAGCGGTGCGATCGACAATGCGGTGGAGACCGAGCAGGAGGCCTTCGAGCAGGCGCGCCGTTTCCTGTCCTATCTGCCTTCTTCTGTGCATGAGACGCCGCCTGTCATCGCATGCACCGATGACACCGAGCGCACCGACGAGATGCTGCTCAAGGTCATCCCGCGCAACCGTCGACAGATCTACAAGGTGCGCCCGATCATCGAGTCGGTGGTCGACCAGGGTTCGTTCTTCGAGATGGGCCGCAATTTCGGGCGTTCGATCGTGGCAGGCCTGGCCCGCTTTGGCGGCCATCCGGTGGTGCTGTTTGCCAGCGACCCGTAT
This sequence comes from Burkholderiaceae bacterium, assembly GCA_044360485.1. Classification (GTDB taxonomy): domain Bacteria; phylum Pseudomonadota; class Gammaproteobacteria; order Burkholderiales; family Burkholderiaceae_E; genus UBA4615. Next base: position 2,671 of record JBIKKG010000012.1, read on the forward strand.
CACAACGGCGGCAGCTGGAATGCCGAGACCTGCCAGAAAGTGGTGCGCTTTGCTGACCTGGCCGAGACTTTCCATCTGCCAGTGGTTTATCTGATGGACTGCCCGGGCTTTCTGATCGGCCTGGAAGCCGAGAAGACCGCCACCATCCGTCATGGCGTGCGGGCCATGGCGGCCATGAATCAGACCAGCATTCCGTGGTGCACGATGATCATGCGCAATGCCTATGGTGTGGCGGGCGCAGCCCACCAGCCCGGCGCGCGCCTGTCGCTGCGCTATGCCTGGCCATCGGCCTCATGGGGATCGTTACCCCTTGAGGGGGGCATTGAAGCAGCCTACCGGGCCGACATCGATGCAGCCGACGACAAGGCCGCCAAGATGAAGGAAATCGAAGACCGCCTGAACAAGCTGCGCTCACCTTTCAGAACCGCCGAGAAGTTCTGGGTCGAGGACATCGTGGACCCACGCAAAACGCGCTCGCTGCTGTGCGAGTTTGCCCGCATGGCGCAACCTGTTCTCACGCCCGGAAAAGTCTCTTTTTCGATGCGGCCCTGAACGTGGATCGCCAGCCTTGATCAGGCTGGCGTAAGGCGCCAGCGATCGCCGTCAGCCTGCGCGCGGCCATCGCGCTGCAGCTTGAGCAAGTGGGCGGTCAGCGAGCGGCGCGCCACCGGGTGAAGCCCGCTGCCCACATCGTCATAGACGCGAGCCAACAGCGCATCGATCGGGCTCGACCCCAGTTCAGTCAGGGCCTGCACCACCTTGTCTTCACGCCGCAAGCGATGGGCGATCAGCCCTTCAACGACCTTGTGGGGTCGCGCCATCAGAAAACCATGACCCGGGGCGAACCAGTCAAGATCGATCTTGAGCAGCGCTCGAAGTGAATCCAGATACGCTGACATGTCGCCATCGGGCGGACCGATCACCACGGTGGAGGTGCCCATGACATGATCGCCTGTGAAAAGTATTTTTTCGCTTTCCAGCAGCCAGCAGATATGGTTCGACGCATGGCCCGGCGTGTGCACCGCACGCAGCACGATACCCTCGTCGAGTTGCAGACGCTCGTCATGCTGGGGCTGATGGGCAGGCGCGAACGTCGGATCCTGATTGTTCGGAAAATCGGCAATGCGCCCGATCACGGGAGCACCCGTACGCCTGTGCAAATCGGCGGCACCCGGTGAATGGTCGACGTGGGTGTGGGTCGTGAGAATCCAGCGGATGGGGCCCGGGGCCGCGGCGATGATCGCATCGAGATGCGTTGCATCGGGCGGGCCAGGATCGATGACGGCCCATTCGTTGCGTGGCCCGCCTCCTACCAGATAGGTGTTGGTACCCGGCCCGGTCATCACACCGCGGTTGTCGGCTGTGACGCGCAGCACATGCGCTGACAGGCGCACGGCACGCTCAGGCACGATGGCATAGGAGGCCGTGCCATGACCCTGAGGGTCCAGCTTGCCTACCTCAGCCCAGGCGAAGTGATCGGGTGCCACCGGCATCATGCCTTCCGGTCCGTCGGCAATACGCGGCGACTTCAGTGCCACCGTGCGCGGCACGCGGGCATGGGCCATGACGTCGGCGGTGCATGCAAACTCGGTGAGCCACTCGAGTGTGGCCTTCGTGGGGTTCAGCATCTTGAGCTCCTCGCCGCGCGCAATCGCCTGTGCGGGCGTGAGCCAGAGCTGCTCGACCAGCTCGACCTCGTCGTGAAAGGACTCCTGATCGGTGGGTGCCACTGCAAAAAAGAACCGTGTGTCCCAGCGTTTGGGTCGGATGGGCGGCGTGACCCAGCGTGCATGGTAGGCAATGCGATGCGCAGCCAGCTTCAGGCCGAACTGCGAACAGAACGCATCGATCGTGGCCTCCCGCTGATGCAGGCGCTGACGCCAGGCGGCCATCTCGGCACTGACCCGGCTGATCGGTTGACCATCGGGCCCATGGGCGAGCAACAGGCCCGATTCCTCGAAGCACTCGCGCAGCGCCGCCACGTAGTAGTCCAGCCCGCCTTCAGCGAGCCCCATGCCGGCGCTGGCGGTTGAATCATCCAGGCCCACGCAGTGCGGGTGACCATCACGGTCTTGCGCATCGAGCAAGCCGCCAGGAAACACCCAGGCGCCGCTGGCCTGGTCGCGGCTCTCGGTGCGACGAAGCATCAGCACTTCAATGCCCTGTTCGCCGTCACGCATGACGACAACCGTGGCGGCGGTGCGCAGAGGGCGCGCGACAGGCGCAGCGTCTGAGGCGCCCTGCGGCGCGGAGGGTGAACCGGATGAGCTCATGGCAGGATTCCGTGATCGCGTCGTGTGGGTCAGCGACCGCTGAAAACCGGCGGGCGCTTTTCGACAAATGCGCGCACCGCCTCGCGATGATCTTCGGTGCGCGAGGACAGCACCAGACGACGCGCTTCGCGTTGCAAGGCGGCATCCAGCTCGATGTGCGCCGCCTCATCAAGGTTGTCCTTGATATGCGCCAGCGCCACCGCCGGGCCGTTGGCCATGGTGCGCGCCAACGCAAACGCTTCGCTGCGCAGCACATCATCGGCCACCACGCGATTGAACAGCCCGATGCGCTCGGCGCGTGCTGAGTCGACGCGGGCCGAAGTGAACATCATTTCGCGCGCGATGGGCGAGCCCACTGCGCGTGTGAGCAGCCAGGCCACGCCGTAGTCACCCGACAAGCCGATTTTCGAATAGCCCGCGCTAACGAAGGCCGACTGTGCGGCGATGCGCACATCGCAGGCCAGAGCAATGGCCAGCCCTGCGCCGGCAGCTGCACCGGGCAGCGCGGCGACGGTGGGCTTGCGCACGGCCGTGAGCGCACCGGTCAGCAGTCGCTCGCGCTCAATCAGGTCGTTGACCCGCTGATCGTAGGTCCAGTCCTTCTTGTTGCTGTTGTCGCCCATGCCCTTGACGTCGCCGCCCGCGCAAAAGGCGGTGCCGGCGCCCGTGATGAGCAGCGCACCCACCCGCTCGTCCTCGCCGCGCTCACGAATCATGCGGCGCAGCGCGGGCGTCAGCTGATCAGACAGGGCATTGCGCGCGTCCGGGCGATTAAGCGTGATGACGGCGACGCGCTCGCGGATTTCGCACAGCAATTGTGTGGTGCCGGTGTCGATCTGAATGGCTTGCGCCTGAACGTCCTGCGTCATGGTGGGTCTCCTCAATACTGTGTTCAGTGAGCTGCCACGGGCAGCGGCAGATCAAGCGTGGTCGTGCGACGCAGTTCACGTCGATAGGTCTTGTCATCGAAGGGCCGCGCGCGATGCATGGTGCAGCGGTTATCCCAGATCACGAAGTCATGCGGCTGCCAGATGTGTGCGTGGGTGAAGCGCTCGCGCGTGGCATGCTCGATCAGGTCGCGCAATAGCAACCGGCCTTCAGGCAGCGGCCAGTCGATGATCTGGGCCGCATGCGATGCGAGGTACAGTGCCTTGCGCCCGGTGCGCGGCATGGTGCGCACCAGCGGATGCACCGCGCCCTTGAGGCGGTCGCGTTCTTCCTGTGAAAAACTGAAGCCCAGCACTTCACGCGAATACACGATGGAGTGATGCACACGCAGGCCTTCGAGGCTGCGCTTCATGTCGTCGTCCAGTGCATCGTAGGCCGCGCGCATGTCGGCGAATTCGGTATCGGCACGCACCGGCGGCAAGACCCGCGCAGACAGCATCGAGTAACGCCCGGGCGGGTCTTCGAAGGTGGCATCGGCATGCCACAGGCGGTTGCTGATGCCGCTCATGCGGCGGCGATCATCCGCCCCCAGGATGTTGCCGTCGGCGCCCACGTTGGAAATGTCGGTGAGCGCCTCGTTGCCGAACCGGTTGCGCGTGAGCACGGCCGCCGAAGTCTTGGCGTGCAAGGTGCCGTCAAAACGCTGCGCGAAGTCGAGTTGCTCGGCGTCGGTGAAGGGTTGATTGCGAAAGACCAGCACGCCATAAGTGTCCATGCCGGCGCGAATACGCTCGAGCGTCGGCTGGTCATGCACGGTGCGCAGATCGATCGGGCTGGCTTCGCCCACGAAGCAGCCACCGACCTGGCGAAACTCGAGTGTCATGCCTGTCTCCTTGTGTGCATCCAGCCAAGACCGTCGGTGGTGCCGTGGGGCACCGCCCCGCGGGCTGGTCGGTATTCGCAGCCCACCCATCCCTGCCAGCCGCACTGGGCTGACACCTCGTCGATGACTGCGAACAGATAAGGGTAATGCATCTCGCCCACGTCCGGCTCGTGGCGTTCCGGAACACCCGCCATCTGAAAATGACCGACCCGCCCGGTGGGCAGGTACTGACGGATTTTGGTGGCGACATCGCCCTCGACAATCTGACAGTGATACAGATCCATCTGGACCTTGAGGTTGGGGGCGCCCACCGCCTGCACCACCGCATGAGCCTGCGCCTGGGTGTTCAGGAAGTAGCCCGGGATGTCGCGGGTATTGATCGGTTCGATCAGCAGATCTCGGCCTGCCGAGACCGCTAGCGCCGCCGCCCAGCTGAGGTTCTGCAGATACGTGTCGTGCAGCTGGTCGCGGGACGCACCGTCCGGCACCAGCCCCGCCATCACGTGAATACGCGGGCAATCGAGTGCTTCGGCATAGGCCAGGGCCTGATCGATACTGCGTCGAAAGACATCCTCCCGCCCAGGCAGACAGGCCTGGCCGCGTTCGCCGCGTTCAAAGTCGCCCGGCGGTGCGTTGAACAACACCTGTTGCAGGCCGTGGGCTTGCAGGCGCGCGGCCAGTTCGGCGGGAGCATGCGCATAGGGGAAGAGGCACTCCACGCCGGCAAAGCCGTCGTGGGCGGCAGCAGCGAAGCGATCGAGAAACGCATGCTCGGGATAGAGCATGCTGAGGTTGGCGGCGAAGTGGGGCACGGCCATGGCTCCGTGGGCTGAGAGACCATCGCACCTTACCAGCGCGCTCGCGTGAGACTCGGACAGGGCGACGATCGGCCCGTCATGGGCGCATTCAGGTCAGCCCGGCTTCACGCAGGCGCCGATAGAGCGTGCGCTGTGTCCATCCCAGGTGTTCCGCCAGCTCGCGACGGGTGCCCTGGAAGGACCGAAGCGTGTCGGCCAGTTCGGCGGGACTGAGCCGGGTACGCGCACGCAGTGCGGGTGCTGGTGTGGGTGCGACCGCCTGGATGGGCACGGCAAGCGGCGTGGGCGGCGCCCCCGCACCAGCACCATGCAGGGCAAGATGCGATGCGCGGATTTCGCCCTCTTCGGAAAACAGCCGCGCGCGCTCGAGCACATTGCGCAGCTCGCGAATGTTGCCCGGCCAGTCATGCGCCTGCAGCAGCGCTATGGCGTCAGGCGCCACGCGCACGCGCGACCCACCGACCGATGCGCCGCGCTGCAGGATCGACTCGACCAGCAGGGCGATGTCGTCGATGCGTTCGCGCAGCGGTGGCAAGTGAATCGGAAAGCCGCAGATGCGGTAGTACAGGTCGGCCCTGAATCGGCCGTCCGCGACCATGCGTTCAAGCGGTTGATGCGTGGCGGCCACCAGCCGGAAGTCGGATGACTGGATCTCGACCCCGCCCACGCGGCGAAAGGTGCCGGTCTCGATGAGACGCAGCAGCTTGACCTGCATGGCCAGCGGCACATCGCCGATTTCATCCAGAAAAAGCGTGCCACCGTTAGCCGTTTCCACCAGACCAATCTTGCGGGTCTGTGCGCCGGTAAACGCGCCTTTCTCGTAGCCGAAGAGTTCGCTCTCGAAGAGCGTCTCGCTGAATCCCGAACAGTCGACCACCACAAACGGGCCGCTAGCCCGATCGCTCGCTTCGTGCACCGCACGCGCAAAGAGCTCCTTGCCGGTGCCCGATTCGCCTTGCAACAGCACCGGCAGCATCGAAGGGCCCACCCGCTGCACCGCGCCCACCGCCGCATTGAAGGCCTGCGATCGGCCGACCAGCCCCATAGCGGTTGGCCTGGCAAATGCACTGCGCACGGTCTGCAGGCGCTCAACGAAGGCCACCACCTCCCCGGCATCGTCCAGGATGGGCCGCAGGGCCACGTCCACATGCTCTGCACCGCGCGGCGTGTGGTGGATATGCAGGACCCGGTCGGTCGACTTGGACGCGAGCGCCTGCTGCATGGGGCAGTGCTCGCCCGCCTGGTCACACGGGACATCGTAGCCGTGGGACACGCTGTAGCAGGTCCGCCCCACGCAGGGTTGATCTGCCAGACCGAACTGGCGACGGTACGCGGTATTGGCGGCCAGGATGGTGTAGCTGCGATCCAGGACCAGCATGGGCTGCGGGTCGTGCTCGAGATAGGCCACCAGGGCCTGGACCCGCGACGCGGTCATGGCCCCGGACTCGGGCGTCTGAGCGGGCGTGGCGGCGGAAGGGTGTGGTTCGGACATGCTGGCGGGACCTTGTAACGCAGCGTCGGTTGATCGGACCATTGAACGGGCGGCGAACGCGCTATCCAGCCAGCGACCTGGCAGCAGTCTACTGCCAAGACGCTGCCAAAACACTGCCAACGACTGTCAATCTCGCGCAGAGCGACTGCCAGATCGGCGCATCATTCGCCACGTTCAAGGCGCCTGACCCGCGCCACGGTGCGTCCCCAAGACAATCAAGGCCTAGATTTCAATGGCTTACCATTAACAGGGCGCTTTGACACAACCATGGCACGCTTCTTGTATGAGTGCAGGCATCCGCCGCAAGGCACTTTGAGCGAAGGAACTCCAACATGAACATGACCAAGAACGAAGGAACCCTGGACCGGACACTGCGGGTAGCGGCTGGCCTGGCATTGATCGCCTTGGCCTGGAGCGGCACGATTGGCGCCTGGGGCTGGATTGGACTGGTGCCTCTGGCCACCGGCGCGGTGGGCTGGTGCCCGCTCTACAGCATGCTGGGCATTCGGACCTGCCCCATGCCCCGCTCATGAGTACCGCACGCGCCGCCATGCAGGTCGAAGCCTTCTTCGACCCCGCCACCTCCACCGTCAGCTATCTGCTGAACGACCCCGCCACCCGGCAATGCGCCCTGATCGATACCGTGCTCGACTACGACCCTAAGTCGGGGCGCACACGGACCGACAGCGCCGACCGGCTCATCGCGCGGGTGCGCGAACTGGGCACCACGGTGCAGTGGATCCTGGAGACGCATGTCCATGCCGACCATCTTTCTGCTGCGGCCTATTTGAAGGACACGCTGGGTGGCCAGCTGGGGATTGGCAGTCATATCCGCACGGTGCAAACCGTGTTCGGGCAGTTGTTCAATGCAGGCGAGCACTTTGCACGCGATGGCAGCCAGTTTGACCATCTTTTTGCTGACGACGAGACGTTCAGCGTGGGCAGCCTGACCGCGCGGGCCTTGCATACGCCGGGCCACACGCCCGCCTGCATGACCTATGTAGTCCAGGACGGTCACAGCACGGCCGCGTTTGTGGGCGACACGCTCTTCATGCCGGACTATGGCACCGCGCGATGCGATTTCCCCGGCGGCGATGCCCGTACGCTTTACCGGTCGATCAACCGGGTGCTCAGCCTGCCTGCGGATACCGTGCTCTACATGTGCCACGACTATCCGCCCAATGGCCGGGCGGTGCAGTTCAGCACCACGGTCGCCGAAGAGCGGGCGCACAACATTCATGTGAAGGACGGCATCACCGAAGCCGCCTTTGTCACGATGCGCGAAGCGCGCGATGCCAAGCTCGACATGCCGGTGCTGCTGTTGCCGTCGGTACAGATCAACATGCGCGCCGGCGAGATGCCGCCGCCCGAGGCCAATGGCGTGCGCTACGTGAAAATACCGATCAATGCCCTCTAAGGCCGCACCCGTGCGGTCGGCTGGCAGCCCGCTGCGCAGCGGGCTGCCGATGCTGCAATGGGGGCGCGCCTACGATCGCTCGACCTTCATCGATGACGGGGTCGCGGCACTGATCGTGACGCTCATGCTCATCCCGCAAAGCCTGGCTTACGCCATGCTGGCCGGGTTGCCTGCTCAAGCCGGGCTGTATGCCAGCATCGCGCCGCTGCTCGCTTATGCCGTGTTTGGTAGCAGTCGGGTGCTGGCCGTGGGGCCGGTGGCCGTCATCTCGCTGATGACCGCGACCGCCGTGGGCACGGTCGCGGTGCCCGGCACGGCCGAGCATGCGGCTGCAGCGCTGACCCTGGCTGCCTTGTCAGGTGCGGTGCTGCTGCTGATGGGTGCACTGCGGCTGGGGTTTGTCGCCCATTTTCTAAGCCATCCGGTGATCTCGGGATTCATCACGGCTTCGGCCATCCTGATCGCTGCGGGGCAGCTCAAGACGCTGCTGGGCGTCAAGGCGGAGGGCCATACGCTGCCGCAGATCCTGGCCTCAGTGGGCGGGCAGTGGTCCAGCGTGCATGGGCTGACTCTGGCCGTGGGAGCTGCGACGACTGTCTTTCTGTTCTGGGCACGTTCAGGTGTGCGTCCTGCGCTCACACGTCGTGGTGTCAGCGCGCGCACCGCAGATCTGGTGGCCAAGGCTGCGCCAGTCGGTGCGATCGTGCTCAGCACCGGCTTGTCCTGGGGGCTGGACTGGCAGGCTGCCGGGCTGAAGGTGGTGGGCTCTATTCCCGCCGGCCTGCCGCCTTTCACCTTGCCCCATTGGGACGCAGACTTGTGGCGTGCGCTCGCCATGCCGGCCGTGCTGATCTCGATCGTGGGTTTCGTGGAGTCGGTCTCGGTCGGCCAGACCCTGGCTGCACGACGGCGCGAGCGCATCGAGCCCAATCGCGAGCTGGTAGCCCTGGGCGCGGCCAACCTGTCGGCGGCGTTCACGGGAGGCTTTCCGGTGACCGGCGGATTTTCGCGATCGGTGGTCAATGCCGAGGCGGGCGCCCGCACACCGGCTGCAGGCATCTTCACTGCGGGCGGCATCCTGCTTGCGTCAGTGCTTCTGACGCCCGCCTTACGCGCCCTGCCGCTGGCGACCTTGGCCGCAACGATCGTGGTGGCCGTCCTGTCGCTGGCTGACCTGGGCGCACTGAAACACACCTGGCAGCAGGGTCGCTCGGACTTTGCTGCGCTGCTGGTCACGCTGGTGACCACGCTAGTCATTGGTGTGGAGATCGGGCTCGCGACCGGCGTGCTGGTCTCGCTTGCCTTGCACCTGCTGCGCACCAGCCGCCCGCATATCGCCGAAGTGGGGCGGATCCCCGGCACCGAGCATTTTCGCAATGTGCTGCGCCACGAGACCGTGACCCATCCGGCCTTGCTGTCGCTGCGCATCGACGAGAGTTTGTATTTCGCCAATGCCCGGACCCTCGAAGATCACATCAACGCGGCGGTGTCGGGACGCCCCGAGCTGGTTCACGTGGTGCTGCAATGTTCGGCGGTGAACGATATCGATGCCAGTGCGCAAGACAGCCTGCAGGCCATCGATCAGCGACTGCGCGAAGGCGGCATGACACTGCACCTGTCGGAGGTCAAAGGCCCCGTGATGGATCGTCTGACCCGCTCCGGTTTTCTGAGGCATCTGAGCGGACGGGTGTTTCTCACGCATCATCAGGCCGTCGAGGCGCTGACCCCCGTTGGCACGGCGAGCGCGCGGTCTACCGGGGCACCTGCCCCTGATTCCATTCAAACCACCTGAGGATTCAACCATGACATTGGACTGGGAGCACTTCACGCCGGGACTGTCGCTCGTCGGCGGCGTGCTGATTGGCGCGGCCAGCGCGCTCTATCTGCTGGGCAACGGCCGCATTGCGGGGATCGCGGGCATTCTGGCCAGCCCCTTGCGCACGATCCTGCGTGGCGACAGCCTGGGCCCGGAACGTGTGCGGCTGCTGTTTTTAGCGGGGCTGCTGGTCTCCAGCTGGGTTTGGGGTCTGTTCGCACCGCTGCCCGAGGCCCGACTCGATGTAGGCATCGGTGGGCTGGTGGTGGCTGGTCTGCTGGTGGGGGTGGGCGTGCGCCTGGGCAACGGCTGCACGAGCGGTCACGGCGTGTGCGGCCTGAGCCGATTCTCCTTGCGCTCACTGGCCAATGTCATGGCCTTCATGGGTGCCGGAGTCGTCACGGTGTTTGTGCTGCGTCACATTTTCTGAGGGCAAGACCATGCGAGGGATTCTGGCAGCAGCAAGCGGGCTGATCTTCGGCCTGGGACTGATCGCGGGCGGCATGACCGACCCCGGCAAGGTGAAGGGGTTTCTGGACATCTTCGGGCAGTGGGACCCGAGCCTGGGCCTGGTGATGGGCGGAGCCATTGCGGTGGGCGTATTCGCCTTTGCGGCGGCGGCGCGTCGCAAGCTGTCCTGGACCGGCGACCCGATCGATGTGCCCCGCAGCACGGTCATCGACACCCGCCTGTTGTTGGGCGGGGCGCTGTTCGGTGTGGGCTGGGGCGTCGCCGGGTTCTGTCCGGGCCCGGCCCTGGTGGCTCTGGGCAGTGGCCTGCCGGCGGCCGGAATATTCGTGGTCGCCATGCTGGTGGGCATGGTCATCCATGATCAGGTGATCGCGCGGATCTCCTGACGACCCCACTTGGCGTCAAACCTGGCGCCTCGCCTGGCGCCCCTCCTAACGTCCCAAACGACCGGCCTGGAAGTCGAGCAAGGTTTGCCTGATCTGGTCGGTGGTGTTCATCACGAACGGGCCGTACTGCACGATCGGCTCACGCAAGGGCTCGCCGGCAATCAGCAGCAGGCGTGAGTCGGCCGTCGCGCTCACGCTGACGCCGTCACTGTCGGAATCATTGACCAGGATCGCCATGCGGCCACGTGGGACCTCAGTACCGCCCACTTCCACGCTGCCTCTATATACATAGATGAATGCGTTGCGGCTGGCCGGCAGCGGCTGCTCGAAGCGCGCGCCCGCCGGCATCTGCAGGTCGAGATAAAGCGGCTGGGTGCCTTCGCGCTGCACCGCCCCGGGCACCCCTTGGCTCGCCCCGGCGATGACCACCACCCGCACGCCCTGCGGGGTGTGTACGCTGGGCAGCTCGTCATGCTGAAAGTCCCGATACCAGGGCGCGCACATCTTGTCCTGACCCGGCAGATTCAGCCACAGCTGGAACCCCTCCATCAGTCCGTCGCGCTGCTCAGGCAATTCTGAGTGAATCACGCCTCGACCCGCCGTCATCCATTGGACAGCGCCCGGTTCGAGCAAACCTTCATTGCCTGCGCTGTCGCGGTGCCGCATGCGCCCTGCAATCATGTACGTGACAGTTTCGAAACCGCGATGGGGATGATCGGGAAAGCCCGCGAGATAATCGTCCGGGTTGTCGCTGCGAAATGCATCCAGCATCAGGAACGGATCAAGGCGGCGCTGCAGCGACTGGGTGAGCACCCGATCGAGCTTCACCCCGGCCCCATCGGACGTGGGCTCGCCCGCCACGAGCCGCTCCACACTGCGCGGGCGATTCAGTTTCAAGACGGTCGTTTCGGTCATGCGGTCGGGTGCGGTCATGGCGGGTGATCGGTTTCGGTGACAGGGAAGAGCATAACGAGGTCCGCATCAGGACCTGCACGGAGCCGTACATGATTGTGTCTGTAATGTTGCGCAACCTAAAGCGAGGCGTTACAGTCGCACGGCCTTTTTCATTGCAGTGCACTGGCAGCCGGCCACCCGAACGCCAACAGGGAGCGATGTGGGTAATGATTCCCGCAGATTGAATCGGATCGCCAGCGCCTTAGGCGCCCTGGCGCTGATCGTCGCGACCGCGCTGCATGCCATGCAGATGCGCGAAACGATTTATCAGGAGGAACGCGAAGAGCTGCGAGTGGCCGCCCGGGTCATGTCGCAGTCGCTGAACCGCGCGATGGTGGTCGTACAGGAGTTGCTCGAGCAACTGGACCCGCTCGTGAGCGCCTTGCCTGTCGGGCAGATCCAACTGCTGAACGACACGCTGCGCGCCGAGTTGCGCGATGAGCCGCTGGTGCTGGAGCTGGCTGTCCTGAATCGAAGCGGGCGGATCGTGGCGTCGTCCACGCCCGGACACCTGAACCTGGACGTGTCCTCCCTCGGTTTGAACCCTGACACCCCCGCGAATTACAGCGGCACCCGGATTGCCGGGCCTTATGACGGCATGGGCCTTGGGTCGATGCAGCCCGGGCAGGCACCCGACACGCGCCGAGGCAAGTACCTCGTGGTCTGGCACGCCTTGCCGAAACATCCCGATCTGCGCGCCATCGCGGTCATCAGTTCCGAGCGACTGAGCGCGGAACTGGCCGGGTTGAGGACCGCACACACCGGTGGCTACAGTGTCTATACAGACCAGAGCGCCGAAGTGGTGTGCAGTGACGAGGGCATGAAGCTCGAAGATACAGCGGGGCGGCTGGCACACCCGAATCCACCCGTTTTGGTCAGAACGAACTTCAATCAGCGCCTGGGCGACGCTGCCGGCGAAGCCAACGGCTGGCTCACGCATCTCTCGTACGCGAACGATTTCCCGCTGCGCGTGCAGGTGCGCGGGTCGCAAGAGCAACTCACCGCTCGCTGGATGGCGACCCTGCGCGGACCCTTGGCCCTGCTCGCACTGATGCTGGGCGGGCTGCTGTACTACGGCCGGCTGGCTTCGCGCAACGAAAGCCTGCAGCTTCAGGCGCAGGCACAACAGCGCACCAGCGAGCAGCAACTCGCCAACATCGTCGAGCATGCCGCAGAAGGCATCGTTACCTTCGGCATGGATGGTGTGGTGCGTCGATATAATCGGGCGGCGGAGTCGATCCTCGGGGTACAGGCCGAGCAAGCGATCGGGCGTCAGCTCGGGGACTTATTCCCACCCCATGAGGTGGACAAATACCGACACCTCTTCTGGGAGTACGTCGAGCACTTTGAAGAGGTCCCGGAAGTGGTGCGCCGCTCAGCGCGAATCACCCGATTGGACGGCCGTCAGGTGGAGTTGGAGTATTCCGCCAGCCGCCATACCGAGGGCACGGAGCGATTCGTCACCGCGATCGTGCGTGACGTGACCTCGATGAATGAGGCGGAGGCACGCTTTACGGCACTCTTCATGCAGTCTTCAGAGCCGCAGATGCTGTTTTCCCTGCCCGATCGCGTGGTTATCGACTGCAACGAAGCCGCAGTCACCCTGTTGGAAGCCGGTGATCGCTCAAGACTGATCGGACGCACCGCCTACGAACTCATCCCGACCACGCCCAATCCGGACGGTCTTGACCTGAGCGCCGAACGGATGCGCGCCGGCCAGAGGGCGTTGAATCACTCCCTCGACGCCCAGCCGCGAACCCATATCACTGCTCGCATTCAGACCTTCTCCGGGTCCCTGATCATGGTCGACCTCAGCGGCGCCCAAGTGCGACTAGGCGGGCAGGTCACCCGTTTGCTCACCCTGCGCGATCTCACTGCCATGGAGCGCGATGCGGCGGAACTGCGCAATGCGCGGGAGGCGGCCGAAGCGGCTGCTCAGGCCAAGGGGCGATTCCTGGCCGTCATGAGCCATGAGTTGCGCACCCCCATGTCAGGCATCATCGGCATGATCGACATGCTGGGCGAAACCCGTATGGATCTGGAGCAGGCCAGGTTCCTGAGCGTGCTGCGCAATTCCTCCCACGCCCTTCTCCAGGTGCTCAATGACGTGCTCGACTACTCAAAGCTCGAAGCGGAGCGGGTGGAGCTGGAGCAGGTCGATTTTGATCTGGATGCGCTGGTCTCAAGCGTCATCGCCGTTCATCGCGCCACAGCCCTGCAGCGCAACACCACCCTGACGGTCGACTGGAGCAGCGAACCGATCCGGGCGCTGCGCGGCGACCCCACGCGCTTGGCGCAGGTGCTGCACAACCTGGTCGGCAACGCCATCAAGTTCACCTCAAGCGGCACGGTGGTGCTCAAGTTGCAGACCCTGTCTGCGAGCCAGGGGCAGCTCACACTCTCGGCCCAGGTGCGCGATACCGGCGTGGGCATGGCACCGGAAGTACTGGCGTCGCTGTTTCGCCCCTTTTCGCAAGGCGATGCCTCGACGACCCGCCGATACGGTGGCACCGGGCTGGGTCTGGCGATCTGCCGTCAACTGGTGATCGCCATGGGCGGCAGCATCGACGTGGACTCTGCAGTCGGACGCGGCTCCACCTTCACCTTCACCGTGACCGTGTCACGCGCCATCGGCATGCCCGATCCGCACAGCGACCCGCTCTCGCCGACTGTGGTGCCTCTGTCACGACGCAGCCTGAAGCTGCTTGCGGCGGAAGACAACCCGACCAACCGTCTGCTGCTGGAGATGCGCCTGCGCAAGATGGGTCATCAGATCGATCTGGTGGAGGACGGCGAACAGGCGGTGGAGGCCGCACGCTTTGGCGACTATGACGCCATCCTGATGGACATCCACATGCCGGTCCTGGATGGCGCTGCTGCCACCCGCGCCATTCGTGCGCTACCTGAGCCGATCGGGAGCTTGCCGATCATCGGCCTGTCCGCCGACGCGCTGCCCGAGATGCGCGAACAGCATATGACCAGTGGTCTGACCGCCTATCTGACCAAACCCATCGACTGGTCGGTGCTGGCCCGTCTGATCGAATCATCGGTGCCGCCGGATCAGGGCACGCCTATCAAAGCCGTGGAGCAGACCGCCTTCGACCTTGCCTTCAAGGACGTTGCGGTCTCCGACCGACTGGATGCCGTCCATGTCGATGCCGTGCGCAACGAGTTCGGTGCCGATAACTGGGAGCTGATTGCCCAGGTGTTCTGGCCCCGCGCCGATACCGATCTGGCCGCCTGCGTGCAGGCCACGACGCGATCTGATCGGGGAAGCCGACGCATGGCTGCGCACAGCCTCAAGGGTGCCGCCACCACCCTGGGTTTTCATTCGCTTGCGCAAGCGGCAGCCAACCTTGAGCACTGCGAAGATGTCGCGGCGCCTGCCGCCCTCGATACCCTGCGCACGCAGTTTGCACTGACGGCCGCCGACTGGCGCACCGCCGCGGAAGTCACCCATTGAACCAGCCCGAGCCATCGTCAGACACAGGCCATGGCGCATCTCGTCACGCCAGTCGTCGTACACACCGTCGCGCATACCTGACCGCGCTGGCTGCGCTGCCCTGGATCGCGCAGGCGCCCAGTGCCCGCGCGCAATCCGATGGCTCCCTCGATGTCCCCTTCGTGACCACACCGCAAAATGTGGTCGACGCGATGCTTGCGCTGGCTGAAGTGGGTCCGGGCGATCGGCTGCTGGATTTGGGATCAGGCGACGGACGCATTGTCATCACCGCGGCGCAGCGCTGGGGCATTGAAGCCACCGGCGTGGAAATCGACCCGGCACTGATCGAGCGCGCCCGGGCAGCGGCGCGACGCGCGGGCGTTGCTCACCGTGCGCGGTTCATCGAGGCCGATCTCTTCAAGATGGACCTGACGCAGGCCACGGTGATCACCATGTATCTGTTGCCCGATGTGAATCTGCTGCTGCGCCCTCGCCTGCAACAGCTTCGCCCCGGCACACGGCTGGTCTCACACGATTGGGACATGGGCGACTGGGAGCCCGATCGCACGGTGCTGGTCGATGCGCCGGACAAGATCGTCGGGTTGCGCAAACAGAGCCGTTTGATGCTCTGGACGGTCGGTGGCCCGCAAAGTGCACGCCCGATGCGCTAGAGTGCTTTCCGATCGCGCCCGGATCGCCCGGCGCGCAGCCTCGGAGTCTTGTCATCATCGGTGCGTTCGCCATTCGTCCTGAAGTGCTTCGGCTGATCCTCACCGCGCTGGGCGCGCTGCTTGTACTGTGGCAGCGCCTGCTGGTGCCTGTGTTGCTGGGCCTTTTGGTCTATGCCTGGAGCTGTCTGCTCGCCGATCGCCTTTCACGTCGATTCGGTACCGGGCGCGGGGTGGCGGCGGCAGCCGGTGCCATCGTCGGTCTGCTGGTGTTCGCCGCGTTTTCGGGCCTGCTGACCTGGACTGTGGCGCTCGCTTCGGGTGAGGAGTTGCGCACGTTTCTGATGCGCATCGAAGACTCTCTCGATACCCTGCGCGAAGCCCTGCCCGAGTCCCTGGCGCAGTCCATCCCGGAAAATCTGATCGAGCTGCGCACGCAGATCTTCAGCTGGCTGCGCGACCATGCGGCGAGCCTGGGCGGGCTCACAGGCAAACTCGCCCATGGGGTGGTGCAGGGCATCTTCGCGATTCTGGTGGGCGCCATGGCAGCGGCGGCCACCTGGAGCCCTGGCCTGCTGATGTCCGAAGAGCGCTTCATGGGCAGGCTGCTCCTGGTTCTGGAGCGTGTCGTCCTGGCGCAAGGACGGATTGCGCTGTTCAACACCAGCATGACCGCGCTCTACCTCTTTGTGATCCTGCCCGCCTTCGGCTTCGTGCTGCCGTTCAGGGGTCTGCTGTGTCTGTTCACGCTGGTCACGGGCGTGCTGCCGGTGCTGGGCAATCTGCTCGCCAATACCCTCGTCATGCTGATCTCGCTGGCCATCTCGCCTTGGCTCGCAGTGGCCTCGCTGGCCTTTCTGATCCTCATTCACAAGACCGAATACTTCATCAATGCCAGAACGGTCGGTGCCCGGGTACAGGTGGCTTCGTGGGAGATCCTGGCTGCCATGCTGACAGGCGAAGCACTCTTCGGCGTGCAGGGCCTCGTGGCCGCGCCGCTGCTCTTTCCATTCTTCAAGCGCGAAATTGCCCGCCTGCAGGGTCGGTCAAACGACTGACCCGCTGACCGGTCCTACAACCAGGCGTGTCGCAGCACCAGCGTGCCGATACGCTGGGGCGACGCAGCGCGGGCGCCCGCGGGGGCTTCGAACTCGAGCGTTCTGAACTCCAGCCCCACATCGACCCAGGTTCGGGCACCCAGCGCCACCGAAGCGCCGGTCATGAGGTGACCCACGGCACGGCGGTGCTGCACCAGCGACTCATAGCGCTTGGTCGGCCCGTCGATATACGCCTGATGCGCCACAGCGAACGCCTCGACGCCGACCCAACCAAACCAGCGGTGGGTGGACGTACCGGGCAGCTGGATGTCGCCAGGCCAACTGGGGGCTGATGGCAATCCGGCGAACCGCAGCATCAGCCCGCCGCTGGCCTGCGTGAGCGGGCGCCCAATCACCACCGCAGTACGGCTGACCAGGTCGAACTCCGGCGCGCCGAGCGGATAGCTCACCAGTCTGCACCAGGCGAGCTGCGCCACCGGTTGCGGGCCCACTTGCCAGGAAAATCCCAGCGCCTTCGGCTGATTGAGCACGCGGTGCACGGCGTTTTGCAGTTGCTCGCCCAGGGCGGCAGGGCCCAGCACCCCCGCCTGCAGCGATAACGTCTGACGTGTATGTGGGCCGTGGGCCGCCACACTCAGGCTGCCGTACAGCGAGGCAGCATAGGGCCAGTCGTTCGGCTGCGGCTGGTCTGTGCCGGTCCAGGCGGGGGTATGAATGAGCTGTGTGATGGCCCAGACCCGGTCGATGCGCGCGTGCGCATCACAGGCGAGGACCGCACGACACCACAGGGCCATGAGGCGCGCATCCGGGTCGGTCGGGTCGGCGGGCGCAGCCGTACGCAGGAACAGCCCGCTCGAATACCAGCGTTCGCGCGCACCCGACGTGAAGGCTAACTGGTCGTTGTCATGCGCAAACTCCACGACCCGCGGCACGGCGACCGAAGCCGGCACGGCCGTGTCGGCCGCAGGCGCCTGGGCCACGGCCAGGCCGGAGCCGATCATGGCCAGTACGGCCCAGAGCACCCGCGCTGTCACCATTCGCATGTCCAGCAGGCGGGCCCGACTGACGACGCATGGGGACTTCGATCGGGCCATGCGAACCCCGGTTGCGCTCACTTTGCCGTCTCGCGGGCCCGCTGCTCCAGGGTTTCCCACTGCTCGAGCCACTCCATCAATTGCGTCTCGATGGCCTGCAGACGCACCTGGTCAGCCCGCAACGCCTGGGCATCCTTGCGGTAGTACTCGGGGCCGTTCATTTCAGCCGTGAGCGCAGCCTGCTCGGCCTCCAGGGCCTCGATGCGCCCGGGCAGCTCCTGCAGATCGCGCTGCTCGCGAAAGGACAGCTTGCGCGGCCGCTCGGCCGCCTCACGCGCCGGTGGCGGTGCGCTGCGCTCGGTATCGCTTCTTGCCCCGCCGCTGCGGATCGCATCGGATGAGGCGTTGGCCGCGCTCACCGTGTCGGCCACGGGTGGCGGGCGCATGCGCAGCCAATCGCTGTAGCCGCCCACATATTCACGCCAGCGACCTTCGCCTTCGGCTACCAGCACCTGCGTGGCGACGTTGTCGAGAAAGGCCCGATCGTGGCTCACCAGCAAGAGCGTGCCGCCATAGCCCTGCAGCGTGTCTTCCAGCAACTCGAGCGACTCGATGTCAAGGTCGTTGGTGGGCTCATCGAGCACCAGCAAATTGGCAGGACGCGCAAACAGCCGCGCCAGCAACAGCCGATTGCGCTCGCCACCCGAGAGCGTGCGCACGGGCGCCTGAGCGCGGCGCGGCGAAAACAGAAAGTCGCCCAGGTAGCTCATCACATGCTTGCGCTCACCGCCCACCTCGATCCATTCGGAACCTGGGCTGATGGTTTCGGCCACCGAACGCTCCGGGTCGAGCTGTTCGCGCATCTGATCGAAATACGCCACCTGCAGTTGCGTGCCCAGCCTGCGCGTGCCGCGATCAGGCTCCAGCTCACCCAGGATCGTGCGCAAGAGTGTCGACTTGCCCGCGCCGTTGGGGCCGATCAGACCCAGCCGATCACCACGCGTGAGCGTGAGGGACAGGTCCTCGATGATCGGGCGGCCATCGAAGGCCTTGCTCACGCCTTCCAGTTCAGCCACCAGCTTGCCGCTGCGCACGCCTGCATCCAGCGTCATGCGCACCTGCCCCATGCTCTCGCGCCGGGCATCACGGTCGCGACGCAGTTGCTCGAGCCTGCGCACCCGGCCTTCATTACGCGTGCGGCGCGCCTCCACGCCCTTGCGGATCCAGACCTCTTCCTGCGCCCAGAACTTGTCGAAGCGTCGCGCGGCTGTGCGCTCGGCCGCCAGCTGATCGGCCCGGGTGCGCAGATAGGTCGAAAAGTTGCCAGGAAACGAACGCAGCACGCCGCGATCCAGTTCGACGATGCGGGTGGCCACGCCATCCAGAAAGAACCGGTCGTGCGTCACGAAGACCGCTGCCGGCACACGACGCAACAAGGTCTCCAGCAGCTCGATGCCCGTGATGTCCAGATGGTTCGTTGGCTCATCGAGCAGCAGCACATCGGGCTCCAGCGCGAAAGCCAGGGCGAGTGCTGCGCGTTTGCACTCGCCACCCGACGCAGTCGCCGGATCCGTGTCCGGATCCAGACCAAAACGCTGCATGAACTCGGTCAGCCGGGCCTGTACCCGCCAGCGCTCGCGTTCATCTTCGATCTGCTCCAATGCGCCACGCGCCACCAGGCTGTCATGCATGGAGCTGGCCTGCGGCAATGCGGGCTCCTGCTCCACGGCCGCAATGCGCAGGCCATCGCGACGCTGCAGCAGGCCGTCATCCAGCGCAATGCGTCCGTGGATCACCGCGAGGAGCGACGACTTGCCGGTGCCGTTGCGCCCGATCAGACCGACCCGCTCGCCGGACAGCAACGAGAACGAGGTGGCGTCAAGCAGGGGCAGATCGCCAAAGGCGAGCTGGGCATCGGTCAGGGTCAGCAAAGAAGAGGCGCTCATGTCCGGCGGCACGATACCCGAAGTTCGAACAAGTCCGCCGGAGCCCCTCGCTATACTGCGCGGGTTCGTCCAAGCCGGCCTGCGCCGTACGGCGTATCCGCGTGCAGCCCAGTCCGGTGCTTCACGCCGCTCTCTCGATCCACTGCACCCCCGTTCGCATGTCCACCGTTGCCCTGTGGCTGATGTTTTGTTCGCCGTTTGCGGGCGCAGCGCTGCTGTGGGCCTTCGAGCGCGCCAGCGTACGCACCGACCCTGAGCGGCGCTTGCGCCGGGCTGCCTGGTTGGCCGCAGCCTTTGCCGCGTTGGCCACCGGCGCACTGATCAGCCTGGCGCCAGCGGTGATCGCAGGCGAAGTGCAGCGCGCGCGCATCGATTGGCTACCGGTGTTCGGCGTCGGCTTGGGCTTGCGCCTGGATGCCCTGGCCCTGATTTTTTGCGGGCTGATCCTGGGGATCGGGTTGCTGGTGGTGCTGTATGCCCGCTACTACCTGAGTGCGCGCGATCGCACGGTCTGGTTCTACACGCTGCTACTCGCCTTCATGGGCGCCATGCTCGGCATTGCCCTGGCCGACAACCTCATCATGCTGGGCATCGCGTGGGAGCTGACGAGCCTGATCTCGTTTCTGCTGATCGGTTTCTGGCCCGCTCGCCGTGACGCCCGCGAAGGTGCACGCATGGCACTCACCCTCACCGGGGCCGGCGGGCTGGCGTTGCTGGCGGGACTGCTGCTGCTGGGCTGGATCGCCGGCAGCTGGCAACTCGATGACGTGCTCAAGGCCGGCCCAACGGTGCGCGAGCATGCGTGGTATCCCGTGTGTCTGGCGCTGGTGCTGGTGGGCGCAGCCACCAAGTCGGCGCAATTTCCCTTTCACTTCTGGCTGCCGCAGGCCATGGCAGCGCCCACCCCGGCATCGGCTTACCTGCATTCCGCCACGATGGTGAAGGCCGGTATTTTTCTGCTGGCGCGGCTATACCCGGTGCTTTCGGGCACCGACCTGTGGTTTGTTGCAGTCACGACCATCGGCGCGGCCACGCTGCTCACTGGCGCCTGGCACGCCATCTTTCAGCACGATCTGAAAGGCCTGCTCGCCTACTCCACGATCAGTCACCTCGGGCTGATCGTGATGCTGCTGGGCCTGGACTCCCCCATGGCCGCCGTGGCTGCCGTCTTTCATCTGCTCAACCACGCGACCTTCAAGGCCTCGCTGTTCATGACCGCCGGCATCATCGACCACGAGACCGGCACCCGCGACATGCGCAAGCTGCAGGGCCTGGCAGGCCCCATGCCGGTGACCGCCACGGTGGCGATCGTGTCCGCAGCAGCCATGGCAGGGGTGCCCTTGCTCAACGGTTTTTTGTCGAAAGAAATGTTTTTCGCTGAAACATTGGCCATTGAAGGCCACCCGATTGCGCGACTGGTCATCCCCGCTGTGGCGGCTCTGGCTGCAGCCTTGTCGGTCGCCTATTCGGCACGCTTCGTTCACGATGTGTTTTTCAACGGGGCGCCGCGCGATCTGCCGCGTGAGCCGCATGAACCACCGCAGTGGATGCGCCTGCCGGTCGCGCTGCTCGCTGTGGTCTGCCTGCTGGTGGGGCTGCTGCCTGGCCTCACCATCGGCACGCTGCTGGATGCAGGTGCACGCGACATGCTGGGCCGCGACGTACCGCCCTATTCGCTCGCCATCTGGCACGGGTTCAATGTCCCCCTGGCGATGAGCGTGCTGGCGATGGCAGGCGGCACAGCGCTTTATTTCTGGCTGCAGCGCGGCGCGGGCACGGGCTGGCGCCAGGCCCGCGGACTGCACGAGCACGGCGAGACCGTCGGTCTGGGTCAACGTGGCTTCCACCGTGTGCTGAACGCTGCCGTGCGCGGCGCGGGCCATCTGGATCGTCTGCTCCATGCCGGGGGCGTGCGCCGCAGCATCGTGCTCACCGTCACGGCCGTCGCCCTGGCTGTCGCCCTGCCCTGGTGGCAGACAACGGGTCCGCTGGATGGCCTGGCCGAGCGGGCCGCCACCTCAGGCTCAGAGGTTCTGCGTGCGCCCGCTCTGTGGCCACTCGGTCTGGGGTCGCTTAATGGATGGCCGCTGATCCTGTGGGTGCTGGCTGTGGCGGCAGCGATCTGCACAGTCGTCCTGTCGCGGCACAGACTGGCTGCCCTGTTATGCATGGGCATCGTCGGGCTGATGGTCAGCCTCGTATTTGTAGGCCTCTCGGCGCCCGACCTTGCGCTCACGCAGTTGCTGGTTGAAGGCGTCACGCTCCTGCTCATGGTGCTGGCGTTGCGCTATTTACCCGCGCAGTCTGGTAGGACCCCCGATCGCGATGCACGCAAGCTGCGTGACGCAGCGCTGAGCGCGGTCACAGGCCTCGGGTTGGGCGCCATCGCCTGGGCCGTCATGGTGCGGCCCTTCGAGACGCGCTCCACGCATTACCTTGAACGGGCGCTGCCTGAGGCGGGCGGCAGTAACGTGGTGAACGTCGTGATCGTGGATTTCCGCGGCTTCGACACCTTCGGTGAAACCATGGTGATGGCGGCAGCCGGATTGGTCATCCATGCGCTGCTGGCAGGCCGCACGCTGCACGCAGTCAGCGGTCCATCGCGCGCGCAAGTCGGGGCGTCGGAAACCCTCCGACCGCTCCTGCTCGCGGTCCTCGCCTGGGCGGTGCTGCCGTTTGCGCTCATGGTGTCGGTCTATTTCTTCTTGCGCGGCCACAACCTGCCCGGCGGTGGCTTCATCGCAGGCCTGGTCACATCGATCGGGCTGCTCCTGCAACAGATGGCGCAAGGCGCACACCACACACCAGACGTATCGGATGCCTCAGCCAGCCGCGCGCCCAGCCGCGCCCGCGACACGACCTCGCACGCCATCCGACGCTGGCATCAGTGCATCGGCGCAGGCATGCTGCTCACCGCGCTCACAGGCCTGGGCAGCTGGCTGGTGGGCTATCCGTTTCTGACATCGAGCTTCGGTCATCCGGTCCTGCCTGTGCTCGGCGAGCTACCCATCGCGAGTGCGGCGGCATTCGACCTGGGTGTCTATCTGGCCGTGGTGGGTGCCACGCTGCTGGCGCTGACCGACCTCGCCCGCTTGGCTCTGCCTGCCAATCGCGCTGCAGCCACGGGGCCTCGGCAGGATGCTCCTGGTGCGACTGCGGTCGGAGGGCCCCGCTGATGGAACTGCTGCTTGCCAGTGCCATCGCAGTGCTCGCAGCCACGGGGCTGTATCTGCTGTTGCGCCCAGGCAGTTTTGAGATCGCACTGGGGCTGACCCTGCTGTCCTATGGCGTCAACCTCTTCATCTTCGCCATGGGCCGGCTGCAGGTGGGCCGTGCCGCCATCGCCGGCACGCCGCCTCCGGTCGCCGATCCGCTGCCTCAGGCCCTGGTGCTGACCGCGATCGTGATCGGTTTTGCGATGACCGCACTGTTGCTGGTGCTGGCGGTACGCGCACAGGCGGTCCAGGGGCATGACGGCGTCGACCCCATGCGTACGCAGACCGATGATGGCAGCCAGGGCGAGCTCCAAACGGATTTGCCTCGTGATGACGCCCCTCAGCACACATGGCGGGTCGATGAGCACGGGCCTGGCCAGCACCGCAGCACGGGGCACGCTTCGGGGCACGCTTCGGGGCACGCTTCGGGGCACGCTTCGGGGCACGCTTCGGGGCATACGTCGTGAGCAGCAGCCTGTGAATCACGCCCCGATCGTGCCCGTGGTTCTGCCTGCGCTGGCTGCAGCCCTGATGCTGCTCGACCGGCGTCTGACTGCGCAGCGTCTGTTGGCCTGGGTCGCCACCTTGCTCAGCGCAGGCTGTGCGGCCTGGATGCTGGCGCTCGCCGCCGATGGCTGGCGCGGGGTCTATCTGGTCGGCAACTGGGCTGCGCCCTGGGGCATTGTGCTGGTGCTCGATCGGCTGTCCGCGCTCATGCTGGCGCTCACGGCGGTGCTCTCCGTGGTGGTGCTACTGGCGTCACAGCGCTGCGATGCTGCTGGCGAGCACTTTCATCCGCTGCTGCAACTGCAACTGATGGGACTGAACGGCGCCTTTCTGACCGGCGACCTTTTCAATCTTTTCGTCTTCTTCGAGGTCCTGCTGATTGCGTCCTACGGACTGCTGATCCATGGCGACGGGCGCACTCGCATCAGTGCCGGGCTGCGCTTCGTGGCACTGAACCTGCTGGGCTCGGCGGTGTTTCTGCTTGGCGCAAGCCTCCTGTATGGACTCACCGGGACCCTGAACTTCGCAGACCTCGCGGTGCGCGTGGCGGCACTTGAAGCGCCCGACCGCGGTCTGGCCCAGGCGGCCGGGGCACTGTTGCTGACGGTCTTCGCATTGAAAGCGGCCCTGCTGCCGCTCGGGCTGTGGCTGCCAGGCACTTATGCGGCTGCTCTGGCGCCCGTGGCCGCGCTCTTTGCCATCATGACCAAGGTCGGCGTGTACGCCGCGCTGCGCGTGCTCTCCGGGGTCTTCGGCATGGGTCCTGATGGGCTTGCCAGCCCGCTGCTGACAGGCCTCAGCGCGCTCGGTTGTGCCGGGTTTGCACTGGCTACCTGTGCCAGCCTGGGTGCAAGCAGCCTGCGCCGGCTGACCGGATGGCTGGTGGTCGGCTCAGCCGGTCTGCTGCTTCTGGGTGTGGGCTGGGCCAGCGAGCGCTCCATCGCGGCAACCCTGGTCTATCTGCCTCACACCACATTGTCTGCGGCGCTGCTGTTCCTGGTTTCGGGTCGACTCATGCAGGTGCGCGGGGCAGACGGCGACAACCTGCAAGACGAGGCGCATGCCCGTCAGGCCGTCCCAGGCGTTTATTTTGCGCTGGGGGCAGTCGCCATGGCGGGCCTGCCGCCGTTCGGGGGCTTCATCGCCAAGGCCATGATGCTCACCGCGACGCTTCCTGAAGCAGACGTCAATGCCCATCCCACGACAGGGATGGCGCTCGTGTGGGCAGCGGTGCTGATCGGCAGCCTGTGCGCGACGATCGCCCTGGCCCGCGCCGGCACCCATCTGTTCTGGTCGGATGCGGCGCTCAAAGCTGCGCAAGGCGCTGAGCACACGCCTTCGCCGCCCGGCCGGCGCGATACCGTTGCACTCGGTCTGGCCCTGATGGCGCTGGCAGGACTGACCCTCGCCATGGCCCCGATGCAGCGGTATGCGCAGGCCACAGCGCAGGAGCTGCTGGAGCCGTCCGCGCTGATCGAACAGGTGCTGGGCACAACACAGCGACCCAGCCCGCACACCACGCCACCGGAGCCGGCGCCATGACCCGACCGTCCGCGCCAGGCCACATTGACGAGCGCCCCGCACAGAGCCCGCAGCCCGTGGCGCCCCAGCGCCCACGCCTATCCGTCGCCTGGCGCTCGCGCCTGCTGCCACGCCCGCTGCTGGCGCTGGCCTTGTGGCTCACCTGGCTGATGCTGCAGCACAGCCTGGAGCCGGCGCATCTGCTGGGAGGCGCGCTGCTTGCTCTGGTGTTGTCGGCATGGGCAGGTCCGCCTCCCGGTGCAACGGTTGCAGGCACGATTCCAGGCCGACTGCCTTCGGCATCGGCATCGGCATCGGCATCGGCATCGGCATCGGCATCGGCGTCCGGTTCTGCAGCCCCACCCACATCCGGGTTGGGAGCTGTCCCGACACCTGCCGCAGCGCCATCCTCCACACCGGCCCACCACGCCCGGCCCCTCGCACGCCTGCTGATCACACTGCGTCTGATCGCGGTTGTTCTGAAGGACATCGTGGTCGCCAATCTGCAGGTGGCTCGTCTGATCCTGGGCCGCCCGGAACGTCTGAGCCCAGGTTTCGTGACGGTGCCGCTGAGGGTGCGTGACCCGCGCGCCGTGTCATGCCTGGCCGCCATCGTCACCATGACACCGGGTACGGTGTCGGCTGAGCTCTCCGACGATCGCACACGGCTGTGCGTCCATGCGCTGGACCTGCGCGACGCCGACGCACTGGTGACGTTGATTCGCGAGCGCTACGAGCAACCCCTCCTGGAGCTGATGCCATGATCCTGCACGCCCTGAACCTTGCCCTGATGCTGTTCTCGGTTGCCATGCTACTGGCCGGCTGGCGTGTGCTGCGCGGGCCGGAGCCTCAAGACCGCATGCTGGCGGTGGACGCGCTGTACACGCTTGGCATGGCCATCGTGGTCATTCTGGGCATCCGCATGCAGTCACGGCTCTATTTCGAGGCTGCGCTGGTGATCGCGATGCTCGGATTCGTCGCGACCGCCGCCGCCGCACGATTCTTGTCGCGCGGCGACATCATTCAACCCGACTGAGCCGCGCATGACCACCGCAGCGATCGCAAGCACCGCCGCCCTGCCCCTGCCGGTCTGGCTCGACCTCGCAGCCAGTGTGCTGTTGGTCGGGGGCGGGCTGTTCGCACTGGTGGGCTCGATCGGACTGGTGCGTCTGCGCGACTTCCCCATGCGCTTGCACGCCCCCACCAAAGCCAGCACCCTGGGCGTTGGCGGAACGCTGCTCGCGTCGATGATTTGTTTCGGTTGGTGGGAGGGCCGCCTGCCGGTTCAGGAACTGCTGATCACCATCTGGGTGTTTTTCACCGCCCCGGTGACCGCCCATCTGCTGATGCAGGCGCATCGGGCCCGTCATCCGACTGCCACAGACGGGAATGACGCGGCACCCCGGCCAGCAGAAACGCCATCTGGTCGGACAGGATCCGCCGATTCGCCAGAATGAAGGCCTCGTGCCGGTTCGGCACGTAAGGCACGTACAACAAGCGCATGCCAGCCGCCTCTGGCGTGCGATTGCCCTTGCGCTGATTGCAGGCCCGACACGCGGCGACCACGTTCTGCCAGGTCGTGGCACCACCCCGCGAACTGGGCGTCACATGCTCCATCTCGAGCGACGCCGCGCTGAACCGTCCGCCGCAATAAGCACACACATGACGGTCGCGCGCGAAGACCATCGTACGCGTCAGCGACACCCGATCGCCATTGCCGCGCACTTTCCAGCGCGGACCGTCGATCGCAATAATGGCCGCAATTTCCAGCGTCGATTGACGCCCCTGCAATCGGCTGAAGCCCCCGTGCAGCACCGTGCGTGCCTCACCCAGCTCCCAGCGCACTTTGCCGCTGGCGTAGTAGCCCGCAGCGGCTTCGTGGTCGATCCATCGCACCGGCATGCCGGCAATATCGAGAGCCAGGACATCGTGCATCAGGGTACCCATCGGTCAAGCGCGGCGTCGGGGCATCATACGCATACTTTTCCGCCGCCTACGTTTCAGACTTTTTACATCGAAGCTCCCCCATGCACACCTCCCTGCCCGGTCTGCTGCTGCTGGCCACCGGTGGCACTATCGCCGGCGAAGCCGCCTCGCCCGATCGCACACAGGGCTATACGCCCGCCGCAGTGCCTGTCGAACGACTGCTCGATGCCGTGCCAGGCATCCGGCAACGCGCTCAGGTGCGCGCCGAGCAGCCCTATGCCATCGGCAGCCAGCATCTCGCGTCGTCGCACTGGCTGACCTTGGCCGCGCGCATCCGCGCAGCACAATCCGACCCTGCCATCGATGGCACGGTTATCACCCATGGCACCGACACGATGGAAGAGACCGCTTTCTTCCTGGATCTGGTATGCGCCCGAACGAAGCCCCTTGTGCTGACCGGTGCAATGCGGCCGTCGACCGCGCTGGGCGCCGATGGCCCGATGAACTTGTATGCAGCAACCAGCGTGGCGCTCGACCGTCGGTGCGCGCAGGCTGGCGCGCTGGTGGTGATGAACGACCAGATCTTCACGCCGGATCAGGCGTGCAAGGCGCATACCACTCGCACAGACGCTTTCATCGCGCGCGAGGGCGCACCGATCGGTGTGATGGCAGACGGCCTGCCCCACTGGCGACACGACCCCGGTGGTCTGGCGCACAGGCGGCCCTCATTGGCCACGCAGTTTCATGACCTGCCCACACATCTGCCGCGGGTCGACATCCTGACCCAGCAGGTCGACGTCGATGTGGCAATCGTTGACTGGATGCTGTCGCGTGGGGCGCGGGGCATCGTGGTGGCAGGCACCGGGCATGGATCGATTGCGGACCCTTTGCAAAGCGCGTTACACCGCGCGGCCGCGGCGGGGTGCATTGTGGTGCGTGCCAGCCGCGTCGCAGCAGGCGCCGTGCACCGCGGTGCGAGTGTCGACGATGACGCACAAGGCTTTGTCGCCGCGGGTTTTCTGCCGCCGCACAAGGCGCGACTGCTCACCGCGCTTGCACTGGCTGGCGGCCTGGGGCGCGACGCGATTCAAGCGCTGTTCGCGCAGTACTGACTGAGGAGCGCGGGAAGCGGGGCCAGGCGAGGTGCCGGCCAATCGTTCAACCGCGGCGGGAGCGTGCCATGGACTCAAGCCGCGCCAGGCGCAGATCCAATTCCGTCAAGGCCTGCGAGAGCGCGCGCATGTGCGAGGACTCGATCAGTTGGTGGCCATCTTCAACCAGGAATTGACGCAGCCCCGAGCTCATACGCTCACGCACTTCGCTCGAACGGACTGACAGGTCTCGTACGGTCTGGCCGGCCCGATGCGCCAGCGCATCGCCGACCAACCGGCTCAGGTCTTCCTCGATCTCCCAGCGCAGATGCTGTGCGATCTCAGCGACCGCGGCAGCAA
Organism: Burkholderiaceae bacterium; assembly: GCA_044360485.1. GTDB lineage: Bacteria > Pseudomonadota > Gammaproteobacteria > Burkholderiales > Burkholderiaceae_E > UBA4615. The sequence goes on from JBIKKG010000012.1 coordinate 30,837, forward strand.
CCATGGCATCGCCTTCGACTTTCAGATGTCCCGCCAGCGCCTGAGGCCCGCCGCGCAGCGTATCGAAAACGGCATTGACCGAGGGCGTCAGCACGAGGGTCACGCTGGGCGCCTCGCTTGATGTTGTTTCGAGGGTGCCATCGGCGGCAATGCGTGCCTCTGCACGAACACGGCCCAGGGGCGAGACCACCGCCATGCGCACAACGCGTCCGGCATGGGCCCGCAGTCGGTCGCGGGCCCACACCTGCTGGCGCAGGACATGATTCAAGGCACTCAGCCCCACTTGGGCCACGGGCAGTGGCAAGGCAGCCAAGTGAGCGTGCGCCAGTCAGCGGTGGGGGCCGCTGGCTTCAGTCAGGCCTGAGACAGCTGCTGGATACCCGCCAGGACCCAGCCACCTTGCGTGCCCACGGGACGCGCAAAGTTCCAGACCTCATCGAACGGCTGTGCCGACGCACCGGCCTCTTCACGAATCATGCCGGTGAACCGTACGCTGGCCAGTTGCTCAACCGGACCGGTGTCCACCCCGAGCAGATCTGCCTCGAGTGTGACGACATCCGTCTGATTGGCAGCGCCCTGCCGGCCTTCGATTTCAAGCTTGAGCTCCGCGAACATCTCGGGGCTGGTGAACTCGCGCAGATCGGCGGTATTCCCGGCATCGTAGGCAGCCTGCATGCGCACGAAGCACACTTTAGCGGTTCGCACGAAGTTGGGTGTGTCGAAGTCGGCAGGCACACGTGCCGTCGCTTGGGGTGCCTGCAGCGGCTCGAAAGCGGTCGTGGCAGGTTGCGCTGTAGACGTGGCGTGCTGTGGCAACGGTGCGTACTGGGGCACCGAGGCCTCCTGGCCAAGCTGGGACGTGGAATACCCTGCGCCTGCAAAGGCAGGCTCACGACCCGCGCCGGAGCGGGCCATGTTCGCGCCCATCTTGCGGCGCGCCATGAACCAACCCACCAGTGCAAGCGCGCCGATGACGAACAGGCCCATGAGCATCGCCGAGGCGAGTTCCTCACCGAACCCGAAGTGACTGGCGAGTGCCGCCAGACCCAGGCCAGCGGCCAGGCCAGCCAGCGGGCCCATCCAGCGGCTGCCACGCGATGCAGGCGCGGCCTGTGGAGCGGCAGCGGGGCGCGGCGTTGCAGCGGGCGCAGCAGCCGGAGACGCCGGTGTGGCCGGGGTTGCAGCCGTGCCGCCAGGCTGAGAGGGCGATGCCTCCCGCTTGAGATTACCCGAGGGGGCCTGCTTGCCCACGGACTGGCCACTACCCACGCGCTTGGCCTGCGCATCGGACAGGCCGATGGAAGCGGTGCTGACCACGAGCATCAAAGCAATCCAGAACGACTTCATGCACAAGCTCCTATGACGTTTCCGGTCAAGAGATGAGAACTGTAAAGGATGCATCGATCCTACCCGGTGCGATGTGACCAACTCAATACTTCACTGCATCATGTAGGGCTACTACACCCAGACTCAAGTTGTAGTAACTCACACGCCCGAATCCTGCAGCCTCGATCATCGCTTTGAGCGTGTCCTGATCCGGATGCATCCGGATCGATTCAGCGAGATAACGATAGCTTTCAGCGTCGCCGGCAATGATTTTCCCCAGACGCGGCAACACATTGAACGAGTAGGCATCGTAGACCGGTGCCAGCGGCTTCCATACCCGGGAAAACTCCAGGACCAGCAAATGTCCGCCCGGTTTGAGCACCCGGTGCATCTCGCGCAGGGCTGACTCCTTGCGCGTCATGTTGCGCAGCCCGAAGGCCACGCTGACCCGATCAAAATGGCCCGCCGGAAAAGGCAGGGCCTCGGCATCGCACTGCGCCACCGGCGGCGCCATGCCCTCATCGAGCAGGCGATCACGCCCACGCGCCAGCATCGATCCATTGATGTCTGTCAGCCAGACCTCGCCTGCGGGCCCCACCCGGCGCAAAAACGCCCGCGTCAGGTCGCCCGTGCCGCCCGCAATGTCGAGCACCTTCATGCCTGGGCGCAACGCCGCCTGACGCACCGTGAACGCCTTCCAGGCGCGGTGCAGACCCGCCGACATCACATCGTTCATGACGTCATAGCGGGTGGCGACCGAGTCGAAAACCTCGGCCACTTTGCCTGCCTTCTCCCCTTCGGCCACTGTGCGATAGCCGAAATGGGTATGGCCGTCTTCTGAGGAGCGCGGCGGTTCAGGCGACTGAGTCATCGGTCAATGGCGTGAAAGGGATCGGTCAGGTGGCACCCGCTGCGTGCGAGCGAATCGCTGGAGCGTTCAGCCTCGCGGCCGTGACAAGGCCGTGGCATTCACGCCCGTCTCGTTGGGCAACGCCGAAGGCGCCGGCGCGGGGTCGCGGCTGGCATGGGCCGCCTTGAGCCGATCGAGGTAGTCCTTCCACAGGCGCGTCTGGTGCGTCCCCAGCCAATGGAGATACTCCCAGCCGAAGATGCCTGTTTCATGGCCGTCG
>JBIKKG010000360.1:0-2980 GCA_044360485.1 Burkholderiaceae bacterium
CGTTTGGCAGTGCCACGTAGAGGTCAAGTTCCTGCGCATTCATGGCACTGGGCGCGGTATGGCCCTGATCCGCCACACGGTTGATGCCGTTTGCAGCCCATAACAGATCGGACAGCTGCTGAGCGTCCAGCGCCGCCTCTGAAAAGCTGCGCTGCGACTGTCGCTTGCTCAACGCCTGCATCAGAGGCAAACCACCCTGAAGGTCTGGTGCAGGCAAGCGTGGCGCCAGACCTGCGGGCGGCTCTGGCGCAGCAGGCTTGACCTGACCCATCAGACCGAGCGCCAATTTGGTCAGCGTTCCGGTGTGCAGACTCATGGCAATGCCCCTCTTCGATGATGCGCGCGCTGCGAGGGATGATCCTAAGTCGGCCAGCCCACTAAGCATTGACTGCTCTCAAATCAGGGGCAAGAGCGCATTCAGTCAGCGCGTAGGCTTGACGGTCAGCGCTTAGGCATTTCAGGCTGCGCGGGGCCATACAACGCCAGATCAATGCGCACCGTCTCCACATCAACGAACTGCCCGCCTATTGGGCTGCATTCATGGGAACGGGTAGCGCGAGGCGTGCCGTCGTGTGCTTCGATCAGTAGTGCGGGGGGCGCTCGTCGCCTGACGGACCGGACGTGGCCGAGCCGGCCTGTTGCATCTGCTCGCGAAGCCGCATCAATTCCTGCATGAGCCGATCGATTTGGCGCTGCTGCTCGATCACCACGGTATCCAGTCGCTCCACCAGGTCTTCGGTGAAGGCGAGCTTGATTTCGAGTTCGGTCAGACGCGCTTCGGTCTGAGATTCAGGGTCGGAGCTCATCGGTTCCAGTCTTTTTGCATTTCCAGAAACAGGAACGAAGCCGACCAGGTGATCAGGATCAAACCGGTGAGCGCTTCGACACCTGTCAGATAGCGCAGATAACCATGGGCCACCAGGTCACCGTAACCGACGGTGGTGAAGGTGATGAACGAGAGGTAGGCATAGTCCATCAGTGCGCCGTGACCTGATGGCTCGCCCACCAGTCCGCCGATCCCCTCGACCTGCAGGGAAATCAGGTACCCCAATGCGAACAGCCAGATCTCGATCACGTGCGCGATGAAGATGACGCCCACGCCCAGCAACACCCGGTAGCGCGGCGTGATGCGCGCCTCAGGCAGCCTGCGGGCCAACTGATACAGGACCTCGTAGTGCAAGAGGATCGCCGTCAGCACCAGCACCGAGTTGAAGGCAAACACCGCCAGAAGCGGAAGCGCAGTGCTCATCGGTCGGTCCGCGTGACGCTGTGGCCACGCTCCGTGCTCGACCTTGCGCGACGTCCGATGCCACGACCACCCAGACCCGGGACGATCAGAAATAAAGCCAGGCCGCAGGCAGCACCCGCCGCCGACAGCGCAAACCCCGCGAGGTAGTGGCCGGTCAGGTCGTAGAGCGCGCCGCTGCCCCACGAACCGAGAGCACCCCCTGTACCCATGCCGAACAGCACCGCGCCATAGATGCCGCTCTGACGCCCCCCTGCGAAATTGCGCGCAGACAGGGTAGCCACCAGCGGTCCGCGCGAGCCCTGCATGGTGCCAAAGAGCAGCACGAAGGCGCCGATCAGCAACAGGGTCGGAGACTGACTCACACCGGCGAGCGCAGCCGTGCCGGCAATTGTGGCCCCATACGACATCATCGCGACCTTTACTTCTCCGATGCGCTCGGCCAGCACGCCAGCACCGATCATGCCCACGATCGACACCATGCCCACGGCGCCAAAGATGGCTGCAGCGTGCAACGGCGGCACACCCGACTCCACCAGGTACGCCACCACCTGGACCATGACCGCGTAGGTGCTCAATGACGTGAAAAACATGACAGCAAAGAGCGCCCAGAAGACCGATGTGCGCATGGCGCGCGGGATCGTCCACTCGGTGGCCCCCGCGGCAGCGGCGGCGGCCTTGCGTGCCTGCATGACCTGCGGCGAGCCAGCTGCGATGCGCCCCCATGGCAGCACCAGCACAATCGCCATTGCCACAAAAATGCCCCAGCCCATGGTGCTGTAAGCGCCGCGCCAACCCAGCCGGTCAATCAGGCTCTGCGCAATGGGTGCAAAAAGAAAAATGCCTGTGCCGAGCGAGGCCGACAAGATACCCATCGCGGTGGGCAAGCGGGCCTGAAACCAGCGGCTGACCAGACTGCTGGCGGGGACCATGCCGATCATGGAGGCGCCGATCGCACTACCCAGCCCGACCAGCACATACAGCTGCCACAGCGATGTGGCCGAGGCCGCCAGTACACAGGCCAACCCGTACAGACCCAGGCCCAGGCCATAGCAGACTCGCGCGCCCAGTCGGTCGAAGATCATGCCCGCCACAGGCGACACAAAACCCAGACCCAGCATGTACACCGAGTAGATGCCGGTGAGCGCCGCGCGATCAACGTCGAATTCGCGCGAAATCGGCAACAGAAAAATGGCGAAGGTTTCGCCAATACCCCGGGACACCAGGCTGATCAGCATGCACACGACCAGCACGCCCAACGCGGCCCGCTTGGCGGATGCATCCGGCGGGTCAGGAATGGGGGGGGCGCTGAGGGAGGGCGATGGCGCAGGCACAGCCGGACGGTACGCCCTTGGGTGCATGGCGCGCAACACGGGTTGCAGCAGACTGGAACCGCGTGGCGGCGCCGTGAATGCTTAGACAACGACATCATTCGCTGGCCGCAGCGATCTGCGGCCAGCGAATGGCGATGCACCGATCGGTCAGTACGTCAGGTTGATCTGCAGCACACGGGTGGTGCCGCTGATTTCATTGCCCACCACCAGCAGGGGTTTGCCGTTGGGCGACGATACCGCCGGGATGAAGAACAGCCCTTCCGGTCCGAGATCGCCGGTTGCGCCAGTGCGGGTTGCATTGAAGTAGGTCACAAAGGTGGGGGCGGTGGGTGTCGATACGTCGTACACCATCACGCCACCGACGCGCTCCAGGGCGACGAAGGCCATGACCTTGGAGCCG
>JBIKKG010000361.1:0-2944 GCA_044360485.1 Burkholderiaceae bacterium
GCTGGCGTATCCGTCACTGACCCTCTCGCTTCCCCTCTCTGCACCCTCTGCATCTATGACCACCCCGGAAAACATCCAGCGGTATATCGCTGCAGGCTTGCCCTGTGAACACCTTGCCGTGAGTGGCGACGGCCAGCATTTCGAGGCTGTGATCGTCAGCGCGCAGTTCGAAGGCAAGCGCCCCATTCAGCGCCACCAGATGGTCTACGCCGTCCTGGGCGACCGCATGCGCGAAGAAATTCACGCGCTGTCCATGAGCACGCTCACCCCCGAGGAGTGGGCGGCGCGCGGCGCGCGCTGAGCCAGCATCCATGGACAAGCTGCTGATTCATGGCGGGCGCCGACTCAACGGCGAAGTCCGCATTTCAGGCGCCAAGAACGCGGCGCTGCCGATTCTGTGCGCAAGCCTGCTCGTGCCGGGCACGTTTCGCATCGACAACGTGCCTGCGCTGCAGGACGTGGACACCACGCTCAAGTTGCTCGAGCGCATGGGTGTGCGCTCGGTGCGCGAGGCCGGCGGCGTCACGCTGGATGCGACTTCGGTCACGCACCTGGAAGCCGCCTACGATCTGGTCAAGACCATGCGCGCCTCCATCCTGGTGCTGGGGCCGCTGGTGGCCCGATTCGGCGAGGCCCGCGTGTCGCTGCCAGGCGGGTGCGCCATTGGGCAGCGCCCGGTGGATCAGCACATCAAGGGGCTGCAGCTCTTGGGCGCCGAGATCGAGATCGAGCACGGTTATGTGGTGGCCCGGGCCAAGCGGCTGCGCGGTGCCCGCATCGTGACCGACATGGTGACGGTCACCGGCACCGAGAACCTCATGATGGCTGCGGTGCTGGCCGAAGGCGAGACCGTCATCGAGAACGCGGCCCGCGAGCCCGAGGTGGTCGACCTGGCACTGGCGCTCAATGCGCTGGGCGCGCGCATTCGCGGCGCCGGCACCGATCGCATCGTCATCGAGGGCGTCAGCGCACTGCATGGCGGCTCGCATCGGGTCATGTCCGACCGCATCGAAGCCGGCACCTTCCTGTGCGCCGTGGCGGCGGCGGGCGGCGAGCTGCGCCTGACCGGCTGCCAGCCCGACACGCTGGACGCCACGCTCGACAAGCTGCGTGAAGCGGGTCTGCGCATCGAAACCGGCTCCGACTGGGTGAGCGCATCCATGACCGGGCGTCCGCGGGCGTTCAACCTGCGCACGGCACCGTATCCGGGTCTCGCCACCGACATGCAGGCGCAACTGATGGCGGTCAATTGTGTGGCCGAGGGCACCAGCGTCATCACTGAAACCATCTTTGAAAACCGCTTCATGCATGTGCAGGAACTGAGCCGTCTGGGTGCGGACATCGATGCACAGGGCAACACCGCAGTGGTACGTGGCGTGCCGGGCCTGTCCGGGGCGATTGTCATGGCGACCGATCTGCGCGCCTCGGCGGGGCTGGTGATTGCCGGTTTGGTCGCGCAGGGCGACACACTGGTCGATCGTATCTATCACCTGGATCGTGGCTACGAGCGCATGGAGCGCAAGCTCGCCAGCGTGGGGGCCAGCATCGAGCGGGTGCGCACGGTGGTTGAATCATGATCACGCTTGCGCTCTCCAAGGGGCGCATTCTCGATGAAACCCTGCCCCTGCTGGCCGCGTCGGGCATCGACGTCGATCCGGCTGTGCTGCGTTCACGCAAACTGATCCTGCCGACCGGCTCGCCCGACCTGCGGCTGATCATCGTGCGCGCAAGCGACGTGCCCACCTACGTGCAATACGGTGCAGCCGACCTCGGCGTGGCAGGCAAGGATGTGCTGATCGAGCATGGCGCAGAGGGCCTGTATCAGCCGATCGACCTGGGCATCGCCCAGTGCCGCATGTGCGTGGCCACCGCCCGCAGCTTCGATTACGCGCGTTCTGTTCGACGCGGCGCCCGCTTGCGTGTGGCCACCAAGTACGTCACGGTGGCCCGCGATCACTTCGCTGCCAAAGGCGTGCACGTCGATCTCATCAAACTCTATGGCTCGATGGAACTGGCACCGCTGGTCGGACTGGCCGATGCCATCGTCGACATTGTGTCCACGGGCAGCACCCTGAAGGCCAACGATCTGATCGAGGTCGAAGAGATCATGCCGATCTCCGCGCGCCTGGTGGTGAACCAGGCCTCGCTCAAGACGCGTCATGCCCAACTCGCGCCGCTGCTTGCCAGCCTTCAGCGGGTCGTGCAGTCGGGGTCGATGGCTGGAGCTGCATCGTGAGCCCTGCAGCAGGCGCGTCCACCGAACTGTCTTCGGCCATGTCGAGTGCATCCGCAGAGGCGGCGGGGGCCAAGTCCGCGTTCATGCCGGCTGTGCGCCGGCTTGATTCTTCCGAGCCGGGCTTCGACGCAAAGCTGTCGGCAGTGCTCGCCTGGGAGGCCTCGCAAGACGCCGCGATCGAGCGCGCCGTGGCCGATATCGTCGCCGATGTGCGTGCCCGGGGCGATGCGGCCGTCCTTGAATACACGCGCCGCTTCGATCGCGTGCAGGTCAGTGATCCCGCCGCACTCGAATTGCCCCAGGCTGCCTTGCAGGCCGCGTTGGACGGCTTGCCTGCTGCACAACGCCAGGCACTCGAGGCCGCGGCCGATCGTGTGCGCACGTACCACACCCATCAGCGCGCGCAGTCCTGGTCCTATGTCGAGGCTGACGGCACCCGTCTGGGGCAAAAGATCGGCCCCATCGAACGGGTGGGCCTGTATGTGCCGGGCGGCAAGGCGGCTTATCCCTCCTCGGTGCTGATGAATGCGCTCCCCGCCAAGGTGGCGGGTGTGCCGCAACTGATCATGGTCTGCCCCACCCCCGATGGCGTGCGCAATCCCATGGTGCTGGCAGCAGCAGCCATTGCTGGCGTCGATCGGGTGTTCACCATCGGCGGTGCGCAGGCGGTCGCGGCCCTGGCGTATGGCACGGCGACCGTGCCTGCGG
>JBIKKG010000105.1:0-10798 GCA_044360485.1 Burkholderiaceae bacterium
CTTGTTCAACGGCGCACTGGAATGCCGGCTGTTTCGCTTCGAGATGGTGGCAGGGTCGGCGCGACCAGACCGCTCATCAGTCTCGGGGGCAGATCAGCGCACTTAGTTCAGGCGAGCCCCTCACACGATGCCGAGTTTTTCGGTGCCCTGATACAGGTCGCGCTGCTCGCGCTTGCTGTGAAGTTTGACGTTCAGGCGCAAGTCATTGACCGAATCGGCATTGCGCAGCGCATCGGCCAGACTGATGCGTCCGGCCTCGAACAGATCGAAGAGGGCCTGATCGAAGGTCTGCATCCCGAGCTCGCGCGACTTCTTCATGACCTCCTTGATGCCCGAGATCTCACCCTTGAAAATGAGATCAGCGATCAGCGGCGAATTGAGCATGATCTCGACTGCAGCAGCGCGGCCCTTGCCGCTTTCCAGCGGCAACAGACGCTGCGAAATGATCGCGCGCAAATTCAGTGACAGGTCCATCAGCAGCTGTGCACGCCGGTCTTCAGGAAAGAAGTTGATGACCCGGTCGAGCGCCTGATTGGCGTTGTTGGAGTGCAATGTCGCGAGGCACAGGTGCCCGGTTTCAGCAAAGGCGATCGCATGCTCCATGGTCTCGCGATCGCGAATCTCGCCGATCATGATCACATCGGGAGCCTGCCGCAGCGAGTTCTTCAGCGCCGCTTCCCAGCTCTCGGTGTCCACCCCCACTTCGCGGTGGGTCACGATGCAGTTGCGGTGCGGATGCACAAACTCCACCGGGTCTTCGATGGTCACGATATGGCCGTGCGAGTGCTCGTTGCGGTGACCGATCATTGCCGCCAGCGACGTCGATTTGCCTGAGCCCGTGGCGCCCACCACGATGATCAGACCCCGCTTGGTCATCACCAGATCGGACATCACCGCAGGCATCTGCAGCTCGGTCAGCGTGGGGATTCGGCTTTGAATGGTGCGCAACACCATGCCGACACGGCCCAGCTGCATAAAAACATTGACGCGGAATCGGCCGATACCCTGCGGCGCGATCGCGAAATTCAGCTCCTTGCGGGCCTCGAATTCGGCCGCCTGACGATCGTTCATGACCGCACGCGCCAGCTCCACCGTGTGCGGGGCGGTGAGCGGCACACTGGAAACCGGTGTGAGCTTGCCGTCGATCTTGAAGGCCGGCGGGAAATCAGCGGTCAGAAAAAGGTCTGAGCCACCCTTGGTCAGCATCAGGCGCAGCAGGTCGCGCAAGAAGCGCGAGGCCTGCTCGCGCTCCATGGTCGTCACACGACCACCGCCGTTACCCAGGCTTGCCGCCATGTCCTGATCGACTGCCGACATCATGTCTCCGGGTCTTGAGCTTGGGCTGTCAGCCCAGGAAATTGTCTTTGTTGGCCGCTGCCGCGCGCGCATCGACCATTGAGATCAGGTTGCGTCGCGTGAGCTCGGTGAGGCACTGATCAAGCGTTTGCATACCGACCGACGCACCGGTCTGAATCGCTGCATTCATCTGGGCGATCTTCGCTTCGCGGATCAGATTGCGGATGGCCGGAGTGCCGATCATGATTTCATGCGCTGCCACTCGCCCGGCGCCATCCTTAGTCTTGATCAGGCTTTGCGAGATCACCGCCTTCAAGGACTCCGACAGCATGGCCCGCACCATCTCTTTTTCGGCCGCGGGGAACACGTCGATGATCCGGTCAATGGTCTTGGCGGCGCTGGAGGTGTGCAGCGTGCCGAACACCAGGTGGCCGGTCTCGGCGGCGGTCAGCGCAAGCCGAATGGTTTCAAGGTCGCGCAGCTCGCCCACCAGAATGATGTCGGGGTCTTCGCGCAGCGCCGAGCGCAGTGCGTTCGTGAACGACAGCGTGTGCGGACCCACCTCGCGCTGATTGATCAGGCAGCGCTTGGAGTCGTGCACGAATTCAATCGGATCCTCGACGGTCAGGATGTGGCCATACTGGTTTTCGTTGATATGGTTGATCATGGCAGCCAGGGTCGTGGACTTGCCCGAGCCGGTCGGGCCGGTCACCAGGATCAGCCCGCGCGGCTGCATCGACAGATCTGCGAAAATCTTGGGTGCGTTCAGATCAGCTAGCGACAGGATCTTCGACGGAATGGTCCGCATCACGGCGCCTGCGCCGCGCTGTTGCATGAACGCGTTCACCCGGAAGCGGGCCAGCCCCGGAATGGCGAAGGAGAAATCGCATTCCAGGTTTTCCTCGTAGTCCTTGCGCTGCGAGTCGTTCATGATGTCGTAGATCATCGCGTGCACCGCCTCGTGCTCCATCGGCGGCAGGTTGATCCGTCTGACATCTCCATGGACACGAATCATCGGCGGCAGTCCGGCCGACAAATGCAGGTCGGACGCCTTGTTCTTGACGGCGAAAGCCAACAGTTCCGCGATATCCATCCAGCCACTGTATGTCCACCGACGACACAACACCCGTGCCACCCGCGAAACTGCCGTGCGCCCCGACGAATGGCGGGTTGACGCGTACCGAGGACGCGTCAAGCCGACATGCGGCCTTGCTCACACGCATCGCTCAGGCGGCCCATGCGGCCAGCCGCGACCCCTCAACCGTGCAATTGCTGGCGGTCAGCAAGACCTTCGGGCCCGATGCCATCCTTGCGCTGGCGGCCTGCGGCCAGCGGGACTTCGGGGAAAACTATTTGCAGGAAGCGCTGCCCAAGATGGCAGCCTGTGCGGCACAAGCAACCGAGTCGCTGCGCTGGCATTTCATCGGTCCGATTCAGTCCAACAAGACGCGGCCGATTGCCGAGCACTTCGACTGGGTGCATTCGGTTGAACGCGAGCGGGTGGCGGCGCGCCTCAATGAGCAGCGGCCTGCTGAACTGCCTCCACTCAATGTGTGCATCCAGGTGGATGTGAGTGGTGAGGCCACCAAGAGTGGCTGCGACCCACTCGAGGCCCTTGCGCTGGCACAGGCCATCGGTGCGATGTCGCGGTTGCGACTCAGAGGCCTGATGGCGATTCCTGCGCCCAGCGCAGACCCTGCCGTCCAGCGCGCTCAGTTCGCGCGGGTGAGAGCCGTGTACGAGACCATACGATCGGAGGGTATCGACCTCGACACCCTGTCGATGGGCATGTCAGGCGATCTGGAGGAGGCGATCGGTCAGGGGGCGACGATCGTGAGAGTGGGCACTGCGCTGTTTGGAAGCCGGCCGCCACGTCCGGCGTGACCGAACTGACAGGGGCGGCCGCGGGGCGAAGCGCCCCGGGGGTCAATCAGGCCATGCGCTTGAGCGCAGCAGCCAGGCGGCTCTTGTGGCGGGCCGCAGCGTTCTTGTGGATGATGTTTTTGTCGGCGATGGAGTCGATCACGCGCGTGGAAGCACGCAACTGCGCAGTGGCCACACCCTTGTCGCCAGCGGCGACAGCCTTGCGGACCGACTTGATGGCGGTGCGCAGGCGCGAACGCAGGCTGGAGTTGTGGGCGTTCTGCTTGACTGCCTGGCGGGCGCGTTTGCGCGCCGAAGCGATGTTGGCCATGCGAAAATCTCGGTGTGGGGACCCGGCCTGGACCGTGGCCCCGAATGATGAACCCGAATTCGGGAAAGCCTTGAAGTATAAGATGCCATCGCCCCAGGCTGCAAGCCTGCCTGCCCTTACCTCCTTCGGTCTGCTGCGTTGAACCTGCTCAAATCGCTCGCCACGGTCAGCGGATTCACGCTGCTGTCGCGCATCACCGGCCTGATTCGGGAAAACATCACCGCCACCGTTTTCGGCGCATCGGCCATGACGGACGCGTTTTTCGTGGCGTTTCGGCTGCCCAATCTGCTGCGCAGGCTGTTCGCCGAAGGCGCCTTCTCCCAGGCCTTTGTACCCATCCTGGCTGGAGTGCGCGAAACCCGGGGCGGCGGTCTGGCGATGCACACCCTCATCGACCATGTGGCCACCGCTCTGTTCTGGGCGCTGATGGCCGTCTCTGCACTCGGCGTGGTGGGGGCACCGGTGCTGGTCTGGCTGATGGCCTCGGGTCTGCAACAGGAACCCGCTGCCTTTGATGCCGCCGTCGGCATGACCCGCTGGATGGCGCCCTACATCCTTCTGATGTCCATGGTGGCACTGTCGGCCGGCATTCTGAACACCTGGCGCCAGTTTGCGGTGCCGGCCTTCACACCGGTGCTGCTCAACCTGGCGTTCATCGCTGCCGCGTTGCTGCTATCCCCCTACTTCGACCCGCCGGTGTACGCGCTGGCTGCAGGCGTGATGATCGGAGGGGTAGCCCAACTGGCCCTGCAGGTCCCGGCACTGCTGCGGATCGGCATGCTCCCGAAACTGGGCGCCAACCTGCGCCAGGCATTGGCCGATGCACAAGTGCGCCGCATCTTGCGTCTGATGGGGCCGGCGCTGCTGTCGGTCTCGGTGGCGCAGATCAGTCTGATCGTCAATACGCACATCGCCTCTCGACTGGCCACAGGCAGCGTGTCCTGGGTGTCCTTTGCCGACCGCCTCATGGAGTTCCCCACCGCCATGCTCGGTGTGGCGCTGGGCACGGTGCTGTTGCCCAGCCTCTCGCGGGCCAATGCAGCCCGACGCATGGATGAGTACAGTGACCTGCTCGACTGGGGGCTGCGTTGGTGTGCACTGCTGGCGCTGCCCTGCATGGTGGGGCTTGCGGTGATGGCTCAACCGCTCACCGCGCTGCTCTTTCACTACGGGCGCTTCGATGACCAGGATCTGCTCATGACCGCGCGCGCCGTCATGGCCTACTCGGTCGGTCTGTTCGGCCTGATCGCCATCAAGATCCTGGCGCCCGGCTTTTATGCGCGTGAAGACGTGCGCACGCCCTTGCTCATTGCGCTGCTGGTGCTGGTGTTCACGCAACTGCTCAACCTGGCACTCGTACCGCTCTTCGGACATGCGGGGCTGGCGCTGTCGATTGCGTTGGGCGCGCTGGTCAACGCAGGGCTGCTGTACGTGGGGCTGGTGCGCAAGCGCATCTATCGCCCCCGCCCGGGGTGGCTGCGCTTTGCTGCGCAGCTGCTGGTGGCATTGGGCGCCATGCTGGCGCTGCTGCTGTGGGCCGTGCCGCAGGTCGATTGGGTGGCGCTGCGCGCGCAGCCCTGGCTGCGCATGGCACTCACGCTGGGGTTGGTGGCGGCAGCCGCAGCCCTGTATTTGGGCATTCTCTTTGCGCTGGGACTGCGCCCGCGCCACTTTATTCGCCGCACTGCATAGGACATCGCATGAGCCAGTCATCCCCCGTCGCTTCGGGCGCGCACACCCTGCCTGCACCGCGCATTGTGTTCGTGGGTGCAGGCAACATGGCCGGCGCGCTGATGGGCGGGCTGATTGCACGCGGCGCGCCTCCCGCATCGCTGCGCGCCATCGACCCATCGGCCGAACAGCGGGCCGCTGTGCAGGCACGCTTAGGCGTGCACACCTTTGCGGCGCCGGATGCATCCAATTTGGATGCCGACGTCATCGTTCTGGCGGTCAAGCCGCAGCACATGAAGGACGCCATCGGGGCGATGGGCGGCCTCATCCGCACGCCGCTGTTGATCTCCGTGGCAGCCGGCGTGCGGGCCGCCGACCTCTCACGGTGGCTGGGCGGCTATCGACGCATTGTGCGCACCATGCCCAATACCCCCGCCCTGCTTGGCCTGGGGGTCACCGGACTGGCGCAGCTGCCTGGCGGCGACGCTGATGACCGCCAGCTGGCTGAATCGATCCTGTCCGCGGTCGGGCAAGTGGTATGGGTGGACGATGAATCGCAGCTGGATGCCGTGACCGCACTCAGCGGCAGCGGCCCGGCGTACGTATTTCGCATGATCGAAGCCATGACCGAAGGCGGGATGAAACTCGGCCTGAGTGCTGATCAGTCACGAGTGCTGGCCTTGCAAACCATGCTGGGCGCGGCCACTCTGGCGGCCCAGTCAAACGAGCCCGCCTCGGTGTTGCGTGAGCGGGTCACCTCCAAGGGCGGCACCACGGCAGCGGCCCTGGCGGTAATGGAGGCGCGCGATGTGTCCGGTCTGATTGCGGACGCGATGACCGCCGCACAGAAACGCTCGCAAGAGCTGGGCGATGAATTCGGGCGATGAACTAAGGCGATGAAACTGTCATGATGCGGGCCGCGCAGGCGGGCCGACGCCCTTAGCCCCATGCAAAGTCGATGGCCAGCCCCACAAACACAGCTGCGCCGAACCAGGTGTTGTGATTGAAAGCCCGAAAGCATCCGGCCCGGCTGCGATCGCGGATGAGGGTCCAGTGGTAGAGCGCAATGCCCGAGGCCACGAGCAACCCGAGGTGATACGCCAGACCGCGTGACGCGAGATGGCCTGCCAGCGCCAGCAGAACAATCGTGACTGCATACGACAGCATGACCGCGGCCACATCCAGGCGACCGAACGTGATGGCAGAGGTGCGAATGCCGATCTTCAGGTCGTCTTCACGATCGACCATGGCGTATTCGGTATCGTAGGCAATCGCCCAGAAAATATTGGCCGCGAGCAAGATCCAGGCAACCGGTGGCAGCGTGTTTGACAATGCTGCAAAGGCCATCGGAATGCCAAACCCGAAGGCGATGCCCAGATAGGCCTGGGGCAGTGCAAAGAATCGCTTGGTGAACGGGTAGCTCGCGGCAAGAAAAGCCGCGATACCCGCCATGGCCCAGGTCAGGCGGTTCATGGGCAGCACAAGCATCAGGGCTACCAGCGACAGCCCTACAAACAGCCACAGGGCCTCAGTAGGGCGAATCAAGCCGGCCGTCAGTGGACGGTCTGCCGTGCGCTGCACATGGCGGTCGAAATCTCGATCAGCCCAATCGTTGATGGCACAGCCGGCCGAGCGCATCAACAAAGTGCCCAGGCAAAACGCAAAGAGCTCGTAGGCAGGTGGCATACCCTGCGCGGCGAACCACAGCGCCCACAGGGTAGGCCACAACAGCAGCAGCGTGCCAATAGGGCGATGCAGCCGCAAGAGCCGCGCATAGAGCAGCCAGCGCGGCGGCGCCCCTGCCGGTGCAGCGGTGCTCACTGGCCGGGCTTGGCGCTGGGCGTAGCTGCCTGGTCCGAGGCCCGGGGCGAGGCCTTGGGCGGTTCAGCAGCGGCTTCGGACGGTTTGCGTGGCGTCTTGCCGGAGTCCGACGTGGGCGGGGTTGAACTGGGCGCATTCGATTTCGGGACCGGCTTGCCTGCTGTGTTGCGTGAGGCCGCATCAGACGCAGACGAGTCACGCGAGGCGGTATCTCGGGATGCGGTATCTCGGGATGAAGTGTCGCGTGCGGCGTTTGGCGCACGCGATGCCCGCGTGCTGGCACTGCCGGTGGTCAGGCCTGCTGCCGCCATCTTCTTCACACTGGCATGGCCGACGCCTTTCACTCTGGATTGCAGATCGTCCAGGCTCTTGAAGGGACCCTTGGCCCGCTCGTCCACGATGCGCTGAGCGATGGCGGGGCCGATGCCGCGAACCGTCTGGAGTTCATCCACCGAAGCCGTGTTGGCATTGACCGCGGCCCAGGCCGGGTTCAGCGAACACAGCGTGATGAAGACCACAGCCATTAAGGACCGCGCTGCTTGCACGAAGCAGGAACGAGCCGTTTGAACGAGGCGCGACATGGTGAGCTCCCTGAATGTGCACCGATGATAGCCCCATCGCTTTGGCTTCAGCCCCTGCAATACGACTTCAGGCCTAGATCATTGGCCGTGCGTCAGGCTGCCGTGTCGGTGTTCAACTCCTCGGTGCGTCGCGGGGCGTAAGTATCCCAGCGGCTGCATCCGGGGCATTGCCAGTAATGGCGGCGCGCCTTGAATCCGCAATGACCGCACACAAAGCGCCCCAGTCGGGCAGCCTGACGCTGAATGAGTGCAGCCGACAGGGCGATGTCAGCCGCATCGTCTGCGGCCGGATCGGCGGCCTTGCGCAGTTCAAGCAATTGCTCGAGCCCCAGCAGCGAGGGATGACGGGCAAGCATGCCGCGCAGCCAGGCGATCGCGGCAGCATTGCCATCGTGGCGTGCACGGGCCTGGGCCAGCGCGCGCAACGCATCCACGGGAGGTTGCTCGCCGAGCATGGCTTCCAGGCTCGTCAGTCCCTCGGACAATCTGCCCAGACGCTCATGCGCCTGTAGCCACCGCTCGGCAATCAGCCCCAGATGGGCCGGACGCTCGCGCGCCAGCGTGCTCCAGGCCTCAATAGCGGCTTCGCAATCGTCGGCAGCCAGCGCCACTTCACCGCGCATCAGCCAGGGGCGGGGATGATCCGGGGCGGCCTGCGTGGCCAGATCCAGCTCGCGCAGGGCATCGGCTTGACGATCTGCCGAGGCTGCAGACGCAACTGAAAGCGCCTGCTGCGCCAGTTCACAATGCAGGTGGGCGAGCAACGTCCCGGGATCGGTGCCATCGGTCTGACGCAGGCGCTGTGCCAGGTCAATGGCACGCGGCCAATCACGCACCATCTGCGCAATCTCCAAGCGGTGACGCAATGCGGCAGTGGCATAGGCGCCCGATTCCAGACGCACGAACGCGTCTTCGGCGCGATCGAGCAGCCCGGCTCGCAGAAAGTCCTGACCCAACTCGTAGAGCGCATGTTCACGCTGCGCTGCCGGCAGATCGTCGCGGGTCACCAGGCTCTGGTGCACACGAATCGCCCGGTCGGTCTCGCCACGGCGTCGAAACAGATTGCCCAGGGCAAAGTGCAGCTCGACGGTTTCGGGGTCGACCTTCATGACCTCGACGAAGGCGTCGATCGCCTTGTCGGGTTGCTCGTTGAGCAGGAAATTCAGACCCCGAAAGTAGGCGTCTGGCATCTGCGACGACTGGCGCACGGCCTGCCGGGTATCGATGCGCGAAGCGACCCAGCCCAGCGAGAAAAACAGCGGGATGGCCAGCAGCCACCAGAGCTCAAATTCCATGGAGCGCTCGCGCGTGGGTCACGCGCTCAGGACGAACGGGCGCTGGAGGCACGCGACCCCGAGGCCATGAGCGGGGCCGCCTGCGCTGTGTGTTCGCGACGCAGCGCATGCAGTTCGCGATTGCGACGCAGCACCATCGGCATGGTGGCCAACACGCCCAACAGCGCGCCCACCGCAAAAAAAGCGAGCAGCAACAGCACCAGCGGTGCACGCCATTCGAATTGAGGAATGCCAAAAAAGCGCACCACGGCGGTTTCGGTGTTGGACAGCGCAAAGCCCACCAACAGCAGAAAGACCGCCACACGCAACAGCCAGGTCAGCAGGCTCATGGGTGCGATGGGTGAGGAGTTCAGGAGGTGCGCACGGGCTTAGCGATCGTCGTCGGCCCGCATCCGCGCGTCCACGCGCTCGCGCAGTTCCTTGCCCGGCTTGAAATGCGGCACACGCTTCTCGGGCACCTCGACACGCTCACCCGACTTAGGGTTGCGCCCCACGCGCGGCGGCCGGTGCGACAGCGCAAAACTGCCGAACCCGCGAATCTCGATCCGATGACCGTCGGCTAGCGTGCTGGCCATGGCATCCAGGATGGTGCGCACCGCAAACTCAGCATCCTTGGCCACCAACTGGGGATAACGCTCGGCCAGACGTCCGATGAGCTCGGACTTGGTCATCGTCCCGGGGGCCAACTGATCGTCGATATCGAGGAACACCATCATCGGATCCTGAGGTCAGCCGCGCGGGGCAGGGTTACACAACTTGAACAGATACAACATCTGTTCGCTTCACGCGCATCCAGATCAACATGCTCCACCACATGCTTAAGCGAACGTTTCGGCCAACTCTGCTGGCGGACCCACACCGCGGCCCCGCCATCATTGACATCATCGGCCGCCTGAGCCTGTCGTGACCTGGTCAGGCAGAAGGGCTGCGCCACTTGTACGCAGCGGGCCCGAGAGCCCGCACCCTTCCGGCGTTACCAGGACTCAGACCTTGTCGTCGCGGTCAGTCAACTTCGCACGCAGCAGGGCACCCAGGTTGGTGGTGCCGGTGGCTGCGCCCGTCTCGGCCTGCATACGCTGCAGGGTCTCGGCGGTTTCGACGTTGTCTTTCGCTTTGATCGACAGGCTGATGGAGCGGTTCTTGCGGTCGACGTTGATGATCATCGCCTCGACCGAGTCGCCTTCCTTCAGGTGATTGCGGGCATCTTCGACGCGGTCACGCGAGATTTCCGAGGCGCGCAGATAGCCGTCGATGTCGCCATCGATGCCGATCACTGCGCCGCGTGCATCCACGCTCTTGACCGTGCCAACAATGACGGCGCCCTTCTCGTTGGTCGTCGCATAGTTGGTGAACGGATCACCGTCCAGTTGCTTGATGCCCAGCGAGATGCGCTCGCGCTCGACATCGATGGCCAGCACCACAGCGCCCACGTCGTCGCCCTTCTTGAAGTCGCGCACGGCTTCTTCGCCGGCTTTGCTCCAGGACAGGTCGGACAGGTGCACCAGGCCGTCGATGCCACCGGGCAGGCCGATGAACACGCCGAAGTCGGTGATCGACTTGATCGAACCCGACACCTTGTCGCCCTTGCGATGGTTGTCGGCGAATTCCTGCCAGGGGTTCGGACGGCACTGCTTCATGCCCAGCGAAATACGGCGGCGGTCTTCGTCGATCTCCAGGACCATGACCTCGACTTCGTCGCCCAGGGCCACGACCTTGCCGGGGTTGACGTTCTTGTTGGTCCAGTCCATCTCAGACACGTGCACCAGACCTTCGATGCCGGGCTCGATCTCAACAAACGAGCCGTAGTCGGTGATGTTGGTGACCTTGCCGAACATGCGCGTGCCAGTGGGGTAACGGCGCGAAATGCCGACCCACGGGTCGTCGCCCAGTTGCTTGACGCCCAGCGAGACGCGGTTCTTTTCCTGGTCGAACTTGAGGAC
>JBIKKG010000362.1:0-2923 GCA_044360485.1 Burkholderiaceae bacterium
CAATCGGGGGTCGATGTCTGGAAGGATGTGGCCAACGGCGTCATTAAAAGCGCGGTGTTCGGGCTGATCTGTTCCTTTATTGCCTTGTATGTCGGTCACGAGTCCAAGCCCACGCCCGAAGGGGTGTCGCGTGCCACGACGACCACCGTCGTGGTGTCCTCCCTGGCTGTGCTGGGCTTCGACTTCATCCTCACCGCGCTGATGTTCGGCACCTCCTGACCCGACTTCACCGCATGTTTTTCTGGACGGTTCAATGAACTCGCGACGATCGATCGATGTGATGGTGGGCGCCTTCGTGCTGCTGGGGCTCGCTGCGCTGTTGTTTCTGGCGCTCAAGGCGGCCAACCTGGGCAGTGTCTGGGTCGGGGGCAGCACGTATGAGGCACGGGCACGGTTCGACAACATCGGTGGGCTGAAGGTGCGCGCGCCTGTGAAAAGTGCGGGTGTGGTGGTGGGGCGGGTCGCTGCCATCAGCTTTGACGAAAAGTCCTATCAGGCCCTCGTGACCCTGTCGCTCGATGAGCGCTATCGGTTTCCCAAGGATTCATCCGCCAAAATTCTGACTTCCGGTTTGCTGGGCGAGCAGTACATTGGCCTGGAAGCCGGTGGCGATGAAAAGATGATCGGCGCAGGCGAGAGCATCCGCATGACCCAGTCGGCGGTGGTGCTGGAGAACCTCATCAGCCAGTTTCTCTTCAATAAAGCGGCCGAAAGTGGCGACAAGGCTTCGGAGGGCTCCAAACCTTGAGGCTGGCCGTCCCCTTGCTGGCGATGGCGATGGCGATGGCGCTGAGCGCTCAGCCTGCGCTCGCCACGCCGTCTGACCTTGCGACACCACTGACCGAGCCGCCCGCGGAGCAGGCCGTCGGTGCGCTCAGCGCAGCCGATGTCACGGAAACGCCAATGGCTGCGCTCAATGCCGAGGCGCCGATCGTGCCGGCTCCGGAGTCCTTGGCGAACGATGTTGCAGAGTCAATGCCGATCATGACAGCCCAGGCGGACGATCCAGCTCGCATCTCACTCGATTCGGTGCCTGCCGCACCGATCGTTGTGCCGGCTGCTGGCGACCGTCAGGCGCCGTCGGCCCCGTCGGAGGCGTCATACAACAGCGAGGACACCGCCGATCCGCGCGATCCGTTCGAGTCGCTCAATCGGCAGATCTTTGCGGTGAACATGGCGCTGGATGAAGCCCTCGTGCTGCCGGTCGCCCGCGCCTACGAGCAACATGTGCCGCAGCTGCTGCAAACGGGTCTGCGCAACATGATGTCCAATCTCCTGGATCCCTACATCGCAGCCAACAGCCTGCTGCAGGGCAAGCCACTGGATGCGGCCTCCGACCTGGCCCGGTTCGCCGTCAACACAACGGTCGGAGTGCTGGGCATCGCCGATCCGGCCACAGAGTTGGGCCTTCAGAAGCACCGCGAGGACTTTGGCCAGACCCTGGGCGTCTGGGGTGTGCCGCCCGGCCCCTACGTCATGCTGCCCCTGTTCGGGCCGTCCACGGTGCGCGATACCGTCGGGTTCGTGGTGGATGTGTTCGGCGCACTGCTCGCACGCTTCAAGAATACGGAGGTACGTTATAGCCTGGCCTCCCTTGAATTTCTGCAGCAGCGCGTACGTGCCTTGCCGGCGCAGCAGTTCCTGGATGAAGCTTTTGATCCGTACCTGCTCATTCGAAATGGTTACCTGCAACGGCGCACCAGCCTGATCTACGATGGCGACCCGCCCACCGCCGACTGATTCGGGACTGACCACGCACATGAACCGCTTCCTTTGCAAGCTGCTGACCGCGCTGTTCTCGGCCTGGCTGGCCCTGGCTGCGCTGACCGGTACTGCGCAGGCGCAGGCCACCTCCGCTGCGCCCGGTGCTGCCGCCACCCCGGATGAATTCATCCGCTTACTCGGCAACGGCATCCTGGACCGGATCCGTGAAGACCCCCAACTCAAGGCAGGCGACGTTCAGGGCATCCTCAAGTTTGTCGATGAAACCGTCATGCCGAACGTCGATTTCGAGCGCATGACTGCTCTGGCGACCGGGCGCCACTGGCGCCAGGCCACCCCGCAGCAGCAGCGTCAGCTGATGGCGGAGTTCAGGACTGTGCTGGTGAGGACCTATGCTGGAGCGGTGGCTTCGGTGAAGGACCAGCAATTGCGCATGAAGCCCATGCGCGCACCGGGTGAGGGGGGCGAGTACGTCGTGCGCTCGGAAATCGTGTCCAACCGAAGCGAGCCGATCGAGATCAGCTACCGGGTCGAGAAGTCTCCCAGTGGCTGGAAAATCTTCGACTTCAACGTCATGGGCGTGTGGCTGATCGAAGCCTATCGCGGCCAGTTCTCGCAGGAGCTGAGCGCACGTGGCATGGATGGGCTGATCCAGGCGCTTGCCGAGCGCAATCGCAAGTTCACGCAGGCCAAGGCCAATTGAGCCTCAGGCCTGCCGTGTCTGAAGCCGCATTCCCTTCGCGCATCACGTTCGATGACGCCAACGAGGCGCTGGCCCAGGCCCGCCACGCGGCCGCCAGTGGCGCGGCTGAGCTCGACCTGTCCGGTCTCACGCACTTCGATTCGACCGCGGTGGCTGTGCTGATTGCGCTGCGCCGTGAAGCGCCGCATGGTCCGGCGTTCAGGGGCGCGCCAGCCAACTTGCGTAAACTGGCGGGTTTGTACGGCGTGGAGACCCTGCTCTTCGGGCCGAATGCCTGAAGAGACCCATGCCCGCCGCCATTGATATCGATTCGGTCCGCAAGCGCTACGGCAGCTTCGAGGCCCTGCGCGGTGTGAGTCTGCGCATCGAGGCCGGCGAGTTTTTTGGCTTGCTCGGACCCAACGGCGCGGGCAAGACCTCGCTGATCTCGGTGGTGGCCGGCCTGAACCGTCCCAGCTCGGGCAGTGTGCGGGTCATGGGTCACGACGTGGTCACCGA
>JBIKKG010000363.1:0-2921 GCA_044360485.1 Burkholderiaceae bacterium
TGGGGGTGTCTCCTAGTGTGGGTCTGTGGCAGACGTACGATATCCCGACTTGAGCGACACTAGCGCCCATGCGCCCCGCTCCTGCCTCATCGCTTCCGCCTTCACAGCCCGTCCCCCGCACCCGCACTGACTGGCAGACCCTGCTCAGTCTGCTGCCCTATTTGTGGGACTTCCGCTGGCGCGTCGGGTTGGCGATTGCCTTTCTTGTCGCAGCCAAGGCTGCGGTGGTGGGCGTGCCTGTGGTGCTCAAGCGTATCGTCGATGTACTCGTACCCATAGCCACGCAGGCTGGGGTGCCTGCGCAGACCGTGGCCCTGGCCGCGGTGCCGATCGGCCTGCTGCTGGCCTACGGCGCGCTGCGAGTGGCCTCGACGCTCTTCACCGAACTGCGCGAGTTCGTCTTTGCCAAGGTGACGCAGCGGACGGTGCGCAAGGTGGCGCTGCAGGTGTTTGGCCATCTGCATGCCTTGTCGCTGCGCTTTCACCTGGACCGCCAGACTGGTGGCCTCACGCGCGACATGGAGCGCGGCACGCGCGGCATTGCCAGCCTGGTGTCGTACACGCTCTACAGCATCCTGCCCACACTGGTCGAGATCACGCTGGTGGTCACCTACCTGGGACTGCACTACGACCTCTGGTTCACCGGCATCACGGTGGTGGCATTGGTGGCCTACATCACTTACACCGTGCTGGTCACCGAATGGCGCACCGAGCATCGCCGCACCATGAACGAGCTCGACTCCAAGGCCAATGTGCGCGCCATCGACTCGCTGCTCAACTACGAAACCGTGAAGTACTTCGGCAATGAAGCGTTTGAATCGCAGCGCTATGACCAGAGTCTGCAGCGCTGGGAGCGCGCCGCCGTGCGCAGCCAGACTTCGTTGTCGGTCCTCAATGTCGGACAGGCCGCGATCATTTCGGTTGCCGTCACGCTCATGGTCTGGCGTGCCACGGTGGGGGTGGTTGAAGGTCGCATGTCGATCGGCGATCTGGTGCTGGTCAATGCCTTCATGATCCAGCTCTACATGCCGCTCAACTTTCTGGGCGTGCTGTATCGGGAAATCAAGCAGAGCCTGGCCGACATGGAGCGCCTCTTCGGGCTGCTCGATGCCAACCGGGAAGTGGACGATGCCCCGAATGCGCGTCCATTGCAGGTGCCGGCTGCTCCCGACGTGCAGTTCGATCGCGTGAGCTTTGCCTATCAGCCCGAGCGGGCCATCCTGCACGACGTGAGTTTCACGGTGCCTGCGGGCACCACCACGGCCCTGGTGGGCGCCAGCGGCGCAGGCAAGTCCACGCTTTCGCGGCTGCTCTTTCGCTTTTACGATGTGACCAGCGGCACGATTCGAATCGGTGGCCAGGACATTCGCACCGTGACCCAGCACAGCTTGCGTTCCACCATCGGCATCGTGCCGCAGGACACCGTGCTCTTCAACGACACCCTGCGCTACAACGTCGCCTATGGAAGGCCCGATGCGCGTGACGACGAGATCGACGCCGCAGCGCGTGCGGCACAGCTTGAGCGCTTCATTGCCGGCCTGCCCCAGGGCTGGCAGACCAACGTGGGCGAGCGCGGTCTGAAATTGTCAGGCGGAGAAAAGCAGCGTGTGGCCATTGCCCGCATGCTGCTGAAAAATCCGCCGGTGTTGTTGCTGGATGAGGCCACCTCGGCCCTGGATTCGCGCAACGAAGCCGCGATCCAGGACGCCTTGAAATCGGTGGCCCGCGATCGCACGACCCTGGTCATTGCTCACCGGTTGTCCACCATCGTGGATGCTGACCAGATCATCGTGCTGGAGGGCGGACGCATCGTGGAACAGGGTCGCCATGACGCGCTGCTCGCACAGGGTGGCAAGTACGCGGCGATGTGGGCGCTACAGGCACGCGAGGCCGCGCAGCCTGCCACAGGTGAGGTCGCGACCGCGTAGGCGAACGCTGCACAGCGGGTTCGATGCAGGGCTGATTGGGCGGTGCAGGCAAAATGCCAGTCCTTTCATCGGTTCGGATCTCAAGATGAACGCATGGCGCTTCGGATGGATCGTCGCGGCCGCCGCACTGGTGGCCGCCATGGTGGGTGTGCGACCCGCCTTTGCGTCGGGTGATGCATCGGCCGGACCCACGTCGTCGGCTACCGCTTCACCGACCCCTGCGCGCAATGCCCCACGCGACGCCGCCTTCAGCACCGACTGGTCACCCGAGGACTGTGGCCTTTTCAAGCTGCGTGTCTCGGGGCCGCCACCGCTGTGCGGTTTCGTCTCGGTGCCTCTGCGCCACGCCGATCCACAATCGCCACGCATTCGGCTGGCCGTCGTGATCATTGCCGCCACCGATGAGGCCCGGCGCAAACCTGACCCGCTCTTTCTGGCCCAGGGCGGCCCGGGCGGGTCCACCATCGGCAGCTTTGCGCAGGTCTTGCTCGACGACCCTGCCAAGCGACCGGTCACGGATCGCGATTTGGTGTTGTGGGACCAGCGCGGCACGTTCTTCTCGCAGCCCCGCCTGCAGTGCCGCGAATCCTCGCGCCTGCCCCCCGATGCCGACGAAGCGCGTCAGCGTGAGGCGATGCAGCAATGCGGCGAGCGCCTCAAGCGCGAGGCCCAGGATCTGTCGGCCTTCAATTCGCTTGAGAATGCCCGCGACATCCAGGCGCTAAGCCGGGCACTGGCCTATCAGACCTTCAATTTCTATGGCGTGTCCTATGGGACCGAGCTGGGCCAGTTCCTGATGCGCGAGCGCCCGGCCGGCCTGCGCAGCGTGATCCTGGATGCCGTGGTGCCGCTGGGCTTCAGCCTGGTGACCGATGTGCCAGCCGTCAAGCAGCGGGTCATGACCCAGTACGCACGCAGTTGTGAACAGTCTGCGGTGTGCAACGAGGCCTATCCCCAGCTCGCGCAGCGTTATCTCGCCTTGCTCGATCGATT
>JBIKKG010000364.1:0-2920 GCA_044360485.1 Burkholderiaceae bacterium
CAATGACGCCAGGCAGACGGGCCAGCGCATGTCGCGCGTCGTCGTGGACCGGTTCGATCATCGAGACGATCAGGTCGCCCCGCAATGCGAGGCTGAAGGCCGAACGCTCGATTTCCTCGATGGCGTCGCGCACGAAATGGCCCAGGATCACAATCGCCATCGCCGCTGCCATGCCAACAATCGACAGACCGGTTCGCCACGGACGGCGCACCATGTTGCGCACGATCATGGCGCCTGCGGGGTGTCGCACCAAGCGGCCCAGCCCTTCCAGCCGCGAGCGGTGCCCCACCGGGGGCGCCTGGGCCTGCATCGCCACGGCAGGAGGCAGCCGCACCGTGGCGCGAATCGCATGCAGGGTGCCCACGACAGCGGTGAGCGTGGTCGCGGCCGCAGCGATCGCGACCAGTCGCCAGGACAGGCGATGTTCGAAGTCTGGGAAGTGGAAAAAGGCAGCAAATAGGCCGGCAAAACGCCGACCCAGATCGTTGCCGGCGACGAGTCCGATCAGCAGTCCCAGGGCTGCGATCAGTCCGACGAGTTTCAGATAGTGTCTGGCGATGGTGCTGTTGCCGTAGCCCAGCGCCTTGAGTGCTGCGATCTGGCTGCGTTGCGTGGAGACCAGCCTCGAGATCACCACGTTGAGCAGGAACGCTGCGACTGCAGCGAAGATCGCAGGCAGGATGGTGCCCAGCACGCGCTGTTCGCGGATCTCGTTGGTGAGCATGACCTCCGAGATCTGATCGGCACGCACGGATGGCGGGCGTCCGCCCCAGGGCTGCAGATGGGCTTCGAGGGTGCTCATCACGGCCTTTGCGCTGGCTTGCGGCGCCAGTCGGATTGCGACCCGATTGAATGCCCCGCGCATATCCAGCGCTGCGGCCAGCGTGGCCTTGTCGACCCAGAAGGCGCCGAACCCCTTGGGGTCGGGTGCTCCATGCAGCCCGGCAAACACGTATTCAGGGGATACCGCGGTGCCGGTGATGCGCAGCGTACGGCGCCGCCCCTCAATGAGCGCACCGATCGTCGAGCCGGGTGTCAGGCCATGCGCTTGCGCGAAGCCCTCCGAGACCAGCGCTTCCATGTCGGTGCCGGTGGGTGCGCTGCGCTCGCCCATCGCGCCATCCGGCATCCGGCCCAGCCGAACGCTCACGATGTTCAGTGCAGGGGGCGCGCGTGGGTCCAGTCCGATGAGCCGCCCAATGGCGGGTTCGGTCATGCCTTCCAGATCGATGCGCACGGTGTGCTCGATGGTGGTCTGCACCTGCGCCACGCCCGCCAGCGTGTTGAGCGTAGCGGCCACGCTGTCGGGCGCTCTGACCAGATCGGCGAACACGTCGGCGAAACGGGCGTCGGTATAGAAGCTGGCGCGTGCAGCCTCGAGGGATTCCACCGCCGACAGGAACGTGACGATGCCCGCCACGCCGCTGGCCACCACCAGCGCCACGGTCAGGGCCTGACTGCACATGCGGCGCAGATCGCGCAGCATCTTGATGTCGAGCGCTTTCACCAGACCAGCTCTGCGGGTGTGCAACGGTGTGCGTTGCGCTCGATGCGCGCAATCTGGCCGCCGGCCATGTGAATGACCCGGTCTGCCATGCCCGCGATCGCGGCGTTGTGTGTGATCACGATTGCCGTCGTGCCGAGCGTGGCATTGGCATCGGCAATGGCTTCCAGCACCTTGCGCCCGGTCGGATAGTCCAGCGCACCCGTGGGTTCGTCGCACAGCAGCACATCCGGGCGCTTCACGATTGCCCGTGCAATCGCCACCCGCTGCTGTTCGCCACCCGAGAGCTGCGACGGGAAGTGATCCTGTCGGTTGGACAGTCCCACGCGCTCGATGGCCTCGTCGGCCGACATCGGATGTTCGGCAATGTCGGTCACCAGTGCCACGTTTTCGCGCACGGTCAGGCTGGGAATCAGGTTGTAGAATTGAAAGACGAAGCCGACATGCTCGCGGCGGTACGCCGTCAGTTCCGCATCCGTGGCCCCGCTCAATCGATGGTCTGCGAACCAGACCTCCCCGGATGAGGGCACATCGAGTCCGCCCAGGATATTGAGCAGGGTCGACTTGCCGCTGCCGGAGGGGCCGAGCAGCACCACGAACTCGCCGCGCCCAATGTCCAGATCGACCTGGCGCAGGGCGACGACTTCGAGTTCACCGCTGGGGTAGACCTTGCTCAGTCCGCGTGCCCGGAAGATGGCGGCTGCGGATGAGTCGGGTTCGGGGGCAGGCATGAGGGGCAAGCTGAGCAGTGCGGACGGCGCCGAAGCGCCCATGCTGACTGCACCGCATGCCCAGGGACTTGTCCTGCATCAACCCGACCGATGATCGGCCGGGTCGCGAGCGCCTGCGCGCGAAGATCAGACCTGAATGGCGGTCTGGATCTTTTGCGCGCCGCGCACCAGCTTGCCGGGCAGTGCGCCGGTGGCTTCGCCGTTGCACATGATCTCGACGCCGCTCACGAAGGTGTGCTGATACCCCTCGGCACGCTGCATCAGGCGTCGCCCGCCTGCCGGCAAGTCGCGCATCACTTCCGGTGCGCGTAGCCGCAGACGGTCGAAGTCGATCAGGTTCAGATCGGCCTTGGCGCCCGGGACGATCACCCCCCTGTCGTACAGACCAACAGCCCGGGCCGTGGCACGGCACTGGCGTTCGATCAGTGTCTCGAGTGGGATACGACCGTGTGGCCGATCGCGGCCCCACCATTGGAGCAGGGTGGTGGGGAAGCTGACATCGCAAATGCTGCCCACATGCGCGCCGCCATCCGACAAGCCTGGTACGGCAAAGGGGTTGAGCAGCATCTCGCGCACGACATCCAGGTTCTTGCCGCTCCAGTTCAGCGAAGGGGTGTAGATCTGCGCATGCCCGTCGCGCTCAAGCAGCCAGTCGTAGGCCACTTCCAGTGGCGAGCGGCCCTCG
>JBIKKG010000106.1:0-10752 GCA_044360485.1 Burkholderiaceae bacterium
GATGGATGACAAGCACGAGCCCAAGCGCTCTGCCGCCGAAATCGCGCTGACCGAACTGCATGCCGGTGGCAAGTTCAATCAGAACAGCTACAAGGTGTCAGGTGGCCTGCACGGTGTGGGGGTGTCGTGCGTGAATGCCCTGTCGCAATGGTTGCGATTGACTGTCAAGCGCGACGGTCGGGTGCATCAGATGGAATTTGAGCGTGGTGTGCCACGCAACCGTCGCCTTGAACTGGTAGATGGCGTTGAGGTCTCACCGATGGCGGTGACCGGAACGACAGATAAGCGCGGGACTGAAGTCCATTTTCTACCCGATATCGACATCTTCACTGACATCAGTTTTCATTACGAGATCCTGTCGAAGCGACTGCGTGAATTGTCGTTTCTCAACAATGGTGTGCGTATCAGGCTGATCGATCAACGACAGGCCAAGGAAGAGG
Source organism: Burkholderiaceae bacterium (assembly GCA_044360485.1). Classification (GTDB taxonomy): domain Bacteria; phylum Pseudomonadota; class Gammaproteobacteria; order Burkholderiales; family Burkholderiaceae_E; genus UBA4615. The sequence goes on from JBIKKG010000106.1 coordinate 441, forward strand.
AGTTTTCCTTTGCTGGTGGTGTGTCTGGTTTTGTTGAGTACATCAACAAGTCCAAGACCGTGCTGCACCCCACGATTTTCTCCGCCAATGGTGAGACCGAAATCGATGTGGGATCCGAGCGCAAGCGGGTATTCGTTGAAGTGGCGATGCAGTGGAATGAAAGCTACAACGAGCAGGTGCTGTGTTACACCAACAATATTCCGCAAAAAGATGGCGGTACGCACCTGACCGGATTACGCGCGGCCATGACTCGCATCATCAACAAGTACATTGTTGAGAGTGAGCTGGCTAAGAAGTCCAAGGTGGAAACCACCGGCGATGACATGCGAGAAGGATTGACCTGCGTGTTGTCGGTCAAGATGGCCGACCCGAAGTTTTCAAGCCAGACCAAGGAAAAGCTGGTCTCGTCGGAAGCCAGACCGGCGGTGGAAGAAATCGTGGCAGGAAAGCTTGAGTCGTACTTGCTTGAACGGCCAGCCGATGCTGCGCGTATCTGCCAGAAAATAGTAGATGCCGCACGGGCCCGCGAGGCTGCTCGCAAGGCACGAGAGATGACCCGCAAAAATGTGATGGCGGGATTGGGTCTGCCAGGCAAATTGGCTGACTGCCAGGAACGCGACCCGGCCAAAAGCGAAATGTTTGTCGTCGAGGGCGATTCTGCCGGCGGTTCAGCCAAGCAAGGTCGTGACCGCAAGTATCAGGCAATCCTGCCGCTGCGCGGCAAGGTGCTTAATGTGGAGCGCGCCCGGTTTGAAAAGCTGATTGGTTCCGAACAAATTGCCACGCTGATTACCGCGCTTGGAACCAGCATTGGCGAAGACTTCAATGTGGAAAAGCTGCGTTACCACCGCATCATCATCATGACCGACGCCGATGTGGATGGCAGCCACATCCGCACGCTCTTGCTCACATTTTTCTATCGGCAGATGCCCGTGCTGGTTGAACGCGGGCATATCTACATCGCCCAGCCGCCGCTCTACAAAGTCAAGCACGGTAAGGATGAGCGTTACATCAAGGACGATTTCGAGCTCAATCAGTACATGCTCAAGCTGGCGTTGGAAGGGGCCGTGTTGTTGCCCAATGCGCTTGCCAAGATCGAGTATGAAGCGCGTCTGGGTACCCCAGTATCCGGCGCAGCGGGTGCTGCAGCCACGCAGGCGGCGGCTTCTGCACCCGGCGCCATTGCGGGCGAAGCTCTCGGTGAACTGGCTCGCAAATACCTGTTGTCAGAAGCCGTGATCGAACGGCTCTCACGCATCATTGATCAGGATGCTTTGCGCAGCATTCTGGATGGGTTTGAACTGCAGATGAGCACGCAAACCGACGCTGAATCCACAGCGCAGCGACTTCAAACCGCAATGGCCCGCTATCAGAGCGAAGCGCAAAAAGTGGACAACGATTCTGGTGCGACCGTGCAGGCGGTGTACGAGGAAAAAGAAGAGGAATGGCGACTGCGCATCGAGCGCAAGCACCATGGCAATGTGCGTGTGAGCATGATTGACCCGCACTTCGTCAATTCATCTGACTACAGCACGCTGGTCGAGTGTGCACAGACTGTAGGTGGCCTGATTGCGCAAGGTGCTGAGATCAGACGCGGCGATGGTGACCGTCAGCGCGCCCATGGCGTCGTGGATTTTCGTGACGCGATCCGCTGGCTGCTGACCGATGCAGAACGCAATGTGGCGCGTCAGCGCTACAAGGGTCTGGGTGAAATGAATGCCTCGCAGCTATGGGAAACCACCATGGATGCATCAGCCAGGCGATTGCTGCGAGTTCAGATTGAAGACGCGATTGCAGCCGATCAGATCTTCACAACGCTGATGGGCGATGAAGTGGAGCCACGTCGCGCGTTCATTGAAAAGAACGCGCTGGTGGCTCGCAATATCGACGTCTGATATTGATGTCTTACATGGAGACCTGCTCAGGGCCTCATGCTTACTTCATGGGTGAGTAAGACGTAGGGGCCATGATGGCGTTGCTGAAGTGTGAAATCAGCGGGCCATTCTTTTCGGTGTCAGCGCGCGCAGTCAGCCATTCCGGATCGGCTGCGAACGCATTCCACTTGCGTTCACGGTCGGCCAGACTATCCCACTGCAACACATAGATCAGGGTTGCATTGCTGTCGCCGATCAGATTCGTCCAAAACGCAACCGGCACGATGCCATGCTTTTTCCAGATGTTGAGCGTGATGGTCTCAAAGCGCTTGTTCAAGTCCGGCAAGCGGCCCGGCATGCAGAAGTAGGTGCGCAGTTCATAAAGCATGCGAAGTCTCCTTGTGTTGAGTGGTGAATGGTCAATGGCGACCAGCAGTAGCAAGCCATGAAGCCCGGCACACTATAGACGAGACCAGGAATCACGAGGATGAGGCTTCGAACCGCCTTTGTGCGCAGGGGTGCCCTGATCGCTGCGGTGGGGTCGATCAGCGCTGAGGCATGTCCTTGAGCCCATACACCGGACTGATCGTGGCATCGCTCGGGATAGCAGGCATGCCTGCATTCCAGGCTTCCCAGGCGCATTTCATCTGAACTAAGCGCTCAGGCTCGCGGGCTGCGCGATTCGAACGTTCGCGCTCATCCTGCGCCAAGTTAAACAGATAGTCGTGTGCATCCACACGCAGGTATTTCCAGTCGCCTAAGCGATAGGCGCGCTGACCACGGTGATTCATCCGCCAGTACATCGGTCGCTCAAAGAGATGCGAGGGGTGACGCAGCACGGGCATGAGCGACACACCGTCTAACGGATAGTCTGGGTCGGCCGATACTCCGGCTGCATCCAGGATGGTGGCCATCCAGTCCATGCTCAGGCAATGTTGAGCAGAGTGATTGCCTGCTTGGATCATGTTCGGCCAGCGAGCAATCCACGGCACGCGAATGCCGCCTTCGGTGAGGTCCATCTTGCCCCCGACCAAAGGCCAGTTGTCGCTGAAGCGCTCACCGCCGTTGTCGCTGGTGAAAATGACCAAGGTGTTGTCATCGATGCCGGTACGGCGCAAGGCATCCATCACTTGACCGATACCCTCGTCCATGTGATGGATCATGCGCCGGTAGGTCTCGATGTTGCCGCCATCCATGTGATAAATCTGGCCGCCCAGGGATTGCGCCAGGGCACGGTCTTCACGGGTTTCCCAGGGCCAGTGAGGAGCGGTGTAATGCAGGCTCAGCAGAAATGGCCTGGCGGGTGTCTCAGCGTCTTGCGGGGGCTGTGCTGCTTCCTCGATCCATCGCACAGCGCGGCGTGAAAACAAATCGGTCAGATAGCTGTCGTCATCCAGGACGGATTCGCCCTCCCACAAGTCATGTTGACCACGGCTGTCCAGATGTGTGAAGTAGTCCAGACCACCCGCCATGGCTCCGAGGAAGTGGTCATAGCCTGACTTCAACGGTCCGAAGTGAGGCAGGAACCCCAAGTGCCATTTGCCGATGAGTGCGGTGCGATAACCTGCCGTGCGTAACAGCGATGGCAAGGTCGGATGCGCAGGTGGCAGGCCGAGCGTCTGGCGGGTGATCGGGTCGCTGCGCATGGGTTCTTCTGCCGCACCGCGTAAACGGTATTGCCAGCGGCCGGTAATCAGCGCAAACCGGGTGGGCGAGCAGACAGCCGAATTGGCGTACCCCTGCGTGAAGCAAAGGCCTTCTTTGGCCATGCGATCGAGATTTGGAGACACCGCGCCGAATGCGGCGTCGCGGCCACCGTAGCACCCCAGATCGGCAAAGCCCAGATCATCGGCAACGATGAAAACAATGTTGGGTCGGTGTGTCACGCGGAAGGCCAGCGTCTGCGCAGGTCGAGCACGTGGGCCAAGCCGGACCCCATGAGCGGCAACACGATCCAGGGCCAAGCAGCCTGCGTTGTGGCGGCCCGCACGGCCAGCATCAGGAAAAGCCCAGCCATCAGATTGGGCAGCATGCTGGTCGGCGCCAAGCCCCGGCCAGTGACCCGATGGTAGAGCCACAACGCCAGGATTTCGAGAACGGTGAACCCGATGATCAGATCGATCAACCGGCCGCTGGCCACCAGTTCAGCCATGCGAAAAACAGGTCCTCAGGGTCTGCGACTCAGACCCGTGCCAGGCCAAGCAGATGGGCCATGTCTTTGAAGAAGATGCGCACATGCGCCATGGGTTTGCGTCGGGTGAGCGCCTTGTTCATGTACGACTCAAAAGTGAGCTGTTGAACATCGCGGTCTTTACAGATGCTCACGAAACGCTCACGCCTTGCATCGCTGCAATACCAGAAGCGCTGCATGATCCCCAGCACCCAGAACACCTTGCCGTGGTCACGCATGAAGCGCTTGCGCGCTGTGGCCAGGGTTCGCACATCACCGGTGCTCAGGCAAGCGTCCACTGCATCAGCGGCTAAGGTGCCGCCCAGCATGGCGTAGTAAATACCTTCGCCAGAGGCCGGTGCCACCACACCTGCTGCATCACCCGCCAGGATCACATCACGACCATTGTCCCAGCGCTTGAGTGGCTTCATCGGCAGCGGTGCGCCTTCACGTCGCAGCGTAGGCGCATCGGTCAGGCCAGTGGCTTCTCGCAGTGCCGCGACCGCGTTGCGCAGCGAAAACCCTTTGTCGGCACTGCCTGTCCCAACAGACAGCGTGTCGCCATGGGGGAACACCCAGCCGTAAAAATCGGGGGACAGCCGACCCTGGTACCAGACATCGCAGCGCGAGCCGTCATAGCCTTCGGGGCGCTTGGCCGGAACGGCAATGATCTCGTGGTAAGCGAACACGTAGCGCGTATCTTCTGCGCCATCGATGGTCTGCCGCGCAACAGCTGACTTGGCTCCGTCGGCACCAATGACCATGCGTGCACGCACGCGGCCAGGCACGCCGTCGCTCGTGGACCCGCGCTCACGTGTGCGGTAATGGATCACGTTGATGCCGTCTTCTGAGCGTGTGATCCGATCAAAGACGGCAGTGCGGCGCACCGCCCCTGCGTCGGCGGCCCGTACGCGGAGCCACTCGTCGAACTGGTCGCGATCGACCATGCCAACGAAACCGTTTTCGATGGGAATGTCCACGTTGACCGCACGCGGCGACACCATGCGTGCCGATGTGGCACGTGCCACCAGCTGTGAATCCGGAATGTCGTAGTCACGGATGGCGCGCGGAGGGATCGCACCGCCGCAGGGCTTGATACGCCCTGCGCGGTCCAGCAACAGCACGCTGTGGCCCTTGCGCGCGAGGCTATGGGCTGCTGTGGCACCGGCCGGCCCGCCACCGATCACCACGACATCAAAGGTTTCGGTCACATCCATCAGGTTCATCCTCTTTCCAACGCCGGCAGGTGATAGTCGGTGCGAGAGCTCGCCGCGCCGGAAGCCTCCGACGGGTGGGTTTCTCGGCCATCAGGGTCGATTCGGAACTCGCCCTGTTCAGATTGGCCAATACGCGCAGCCAGACGCGCAGCCAGCACAAAGAGCAGCGCTTCAATCGCAAAGACCCAGGCATAGGCCGCGCCGGCGCTACCGACCAGCCAACGCGCGACATCGCTGGCCGCAGCGCCCGCGAGCCCGCCAGTACCGAACGCAATAGCCTGAGCAGCGCCCCACAGTCCCATGCGCACGCCTTCGCGTTGTGCACGGCCTTGGGCAGCAAGCCGCATCATCGATGCGATGGCAGCGATGGCAAACGCGCCATTCGCTGCCCCCAGCAAAAAGACATTGGCCTTCAAGGGCCAGGGTGCGCCAACAATACCCGCGCCAACGAGACCAGCCAGCGCCACTGCGGAAGCGATGCACCCGCCAATCGTCCAGGCGCGCAATGAACCCAACTGGCGACCCGCCAGCCGGCTGCCCGCGAGCGCGGCTAACAGCATGCCGGCAAAGGCGCCACCATGCTGCACACCCGCCAGCTGCGTGGATTGCCCGGGTGAATAACCGAAGACCGCGCCGGCAAACGGCTCGAGGATGAGATCCTGGGCGCTGTATGCCAGCATCGAAACGAAGACGAAAACCGTGAACTGGCGCGCCGCGGGTTCTGCCCACACTTCAGCCAGCGCCTCGCGAAAGCGTGGGGTTGGGGTGACCGGGTGCGTGTCAGACGATGCAGCCTGATCGCGCACTGTGCCAGTGCGCGGGACGCGGCCCTCAAGGCCGCGCAATGCCATCACCGTGACGCACAGCGCCAGTGTGGCCACACCCATGGTCACCAGAATCAGTCGGGACGGGCTGTAGGGGTCCAGCAGTTTGCCGGCGATGCCGGCAGTGACTGCAAAACCGAGAATCATCATCAGCCACACGGTGGTGGCGGCTGCGGCTCGGCGTTCCGGCACCACGCGCTTGGCGAGCAAGACCAGCAGCGATGTGCCGCATGCACTGACCCCTGCGCCGATGGTGGCGAACGCCAGGACAGCGCTGACGATGCCCAGACCCAGGTGGCTCGACATCAACGCCGTGGCGCCCGCTGCAGCCACGCCGCCCAGGGCCAGCACGGCCATGCCACCGATGATCCACGGCGTGCGACGGCCGCCGACATCTGACCCGTAACCCATACGGGGCCGCAGGCCCTGCATGGCGTAATGCACCCCCACAAGCAGGCCGGGCAGCAATGCAGGCAGCGCTAGCTCCACCACCATGACCCGATTCAAGGTCGACGTCGTGAGTACGACGATGGCCCCTAAAGCCATTTGCACCAGGCCCAGACGAGCGATCGCCAGCCAGCCGAAGGGTGGGGGGGTGTGCATCCTGGCGTCCATGTCAGTTCACAGCGAGCGCGCGCAGGGCAAACGCACTGACCATCATGCCCGCCACAAACAAGGGCACGCCAAAACCGCTATAGAACAGCGCCCTGGATGATGGCTGTGCGACGAACCAGCGCATCAGCACCGCCTGTGCCACCAGCAACACGGCGACCCACGCCGCATGGACCGGGCTGCCCCAGTGCACCAGCAGCGCAATGACCACCACTTGCGGCAGGGCCATGGTCCAGCAGGCCACGTGAGCGGCACGAACCACGCCCAGTTGCACTGGCAATGAGTCGACACCCATCTGCCGATCACCTTCGACCGACTTGAAATCGTTCAGGGTCATGATGCCGTGCGCGCCAAGGCTGTAGAGGCCGGCTAACGCCAGGGAACGGCCGTCGGGAATGGCCCCGCCTGCCATGACGGCTGCGCCGGTGACCCAGGCCAGGCCCTCGTAGCACAAACCGCAGGCGGCATTGCCCCACCACCCGTTCTCTTTCAATCGCACCGGCGGGGCGCTGTACGCCCAAGCCAGGACCAGGCCGGCTACGGCCGCCGCAAAGCCCCAGGGCCCGAGGGCACTCGCCACAAGCAAGGACAACACCGTCCAGGCGATCGCGATATACAACCCCCACTGTCCGGGCATGCGACCTGACGGAATGGCGCGTTCAGGCTGGTTGATGGCATCGACATGGCGGTCAAACCAGTCGTTGACGGCCTGGCTGGCGGCACAGACCATCGGCCCGGCCAGGATCACGCCGATCAGGACCATCGGCCATTGCTCGCGCGGCGATACACCGGAGGCCACCACACCGCAGGCAAACGCCCACATGGGGGGGAACCAGGTGATCGGCTTGAGCAGCTCGGTGACGGTGGACAGGGCGGGGCGAGGCATGGTCGAAGTCTGCATCTGACGCCCCGAAGCGTCAACCTTGATTTACACTCACCGACACATGACTGATTTGACAACGCTCCCCGCGGCGCAGCGCGGGCACCGGCCCCACGCGGCCGTTATCGGCGCCGGCCTGGGTGGCCTGGCCACTGCCATCCGCTTGAGTGCGCGCGGCTGGCGGGTCACGCTGCTTGAAAAGCTCGATGGACCGGGCGGTCGAGCCTATGTGTATCGGCGAGATGGTTTCACTTTTGATGCCGGGCCAACCATCGTCACCGCGCCATTTCTGTTCGATGAACTGTGGGCGCTGTGCGGCCAGCGTCGGGCTGACCATGTGACCCTCAAGGCGATGGACCCCTTCTATCGGATCCGGTTCCACGATGGCACCTGGTTCGACTACACCGGCGATCCGCAGCGCATGCGGGCCGAAGTGGCGAAGTTTTGTGAAGCCGATGTTCCGGGTTACGAGCGTTTCATGCGCGATGCCGAAAAGTGCTTCAAGCTGGGCTTCGAGGGCATGGCTGAAACCGCCTTCGACACCTTTGGCGATCTGCTCGCAGCCATTCCCTCCTTCACCCGCATGAAGGCCTGGAACAGCATTCACACGCTCGCGGCCTCACATTTCACCGACCCCAAGCTGCGCATTGTGTTCAGCTTCCATCCGCTGCTGATCGGTGGCAATCCGTTTTCGGTGACCAGTGCCTACGCACTCATCGCGTCTCTCGAGCGTCGACATGGCGTGCACTGGGCAATGGGCGGAACCGGTTCGCTGGTGCGGGGTCTCGTCGATCTGGTGCAGGGCCAGGGCACGCCGATCCGTTACAACACGACCGTGCGCAAGGTATCGGTCACCGACGGGCGCGCGAGCGGGGTGGAGTTGGAAAGTGGCGAGCGCATCGAGGCCGATATCGTGGTCTCGAACGGTGATACCGCCTGGACCTATCGCAATCTGGTCGACAAGGCCTATCGCAAGCACTGGACGGATGCGCGTCTGGCGCGGGCGCGTTATTCCATGAGCCTCTTCGTCTGGTATTTCGGGACGAAGCGACAGTTCCCCGATGTGCCGCACCACATGATGGTGCTGGGGCCACGCTACAAAGAGCTGCTGCACGACATCTTTAAGCGCAAGCATCTGGCCGAGGATTTCAGCTTGTATCTGCATCGCCCGACGGCATCGGATCCTGACATGGCGCCACCCGGGTGCGACGCGTTTTATGTGCTGTCACCGGTCCCGCATCTGGACAGCGGAACCGACTGGTCGGCGCATGGTGATCGCTACCGTGATGCGATTGCTGCAGAACTGGAACGCACGGTCATGCCCGGGCTGCGTGAATCGCTCGTCACGTCGTTTTATCTGACACCGCAGGACTTCCAGGACCGGCTGCTCTCCTACAAAGGTGCTGCTTTCGGGATGGAACCGCTGCTGCTGCAAAGTGCATGGTTTCGACCGCACAACCGCAGCGAAGACCTGGAGGGTCTGTACGTGGTGGGGGCGGGGACGCACCCCGGGGCTGGCATGCCTGGGGTATTGGCCTCGGCGAAAGCGCTGGAATCGGTCCTGCCGGATGCAGCCTCGCTGGTGCCGGGCCAGGGTCTGCGCGGGCGACGCTAAGGCGCGCAGCTTGCGTATCGGGGGCTGCGTCAGCTCACGCCCTTGACGGGAGCGCGCGCCGTAAGGGCCGCGCCGTTCAGGCGCTCAGGCAGATGCGTGCCGGTGCTGCTGCTGGATCACCACACGTTTGCGCCGTTGCCGTCCAGCGTGGTCCTGCATCAGCCTGGCGGCGGCCAGCCGTCCTGACAGCGCCGCCATGGGCACACCAGGCCCAGGATGCGCACTGCCGCCAGCCAGATACAAACCGGGCAGCGCGCTGGCGGCGTCCGGTCGTGCAAAGGCCGACATCCAGCCATGCGAGGCGCGCCCATAGAGCGCGCCGCCGGTGGCCGGGAACAGCCGCTCGAAATCGTTGGGCGAGGTGATCACCGTATTGGAGGGTTCACGGTCCACTTGCAGACCACAGCGTTCGAGCAGGGCGAAGGCGCGGTCTGCGCAATCGTCGATCGCCTGTTGAGCGATTGGGTGGATGTCACCCACGGCAGGTGCATTCACCAGGCACAGCAGACGCTCGGGCGCTTCGGTGCGCGCAAGCATGGCGTCCGATGGCGGTGTTGCGCGGCCGGCATCGGTGCGGTCCTGTGCGCAGACGTAGACCGTCGGCTCAGATGGCAGACGCCGATGGCCGAAGATGTCGCGAAACTCACTGGCGTAATCCGCGTCAAAAAACACGTTGTGACGCACGAGCTCAAAGCCGCGGGTCTTCGCGTGAATGGACCAGGTCAGTGCCGAGAGTGATCGGGACTCAGTGGGCACGATAGGCGTTGCGCTGCGTGCGCCGGCACCCAGTCGACCGGCTGAGAGTGCGCCGACGTCGCCGTTGAAGACCACGGCGTCAGCGTGGATGCGTTCGCCATCCTCAAGGACAACGCCAGCGACCTGACCGCGTTCGACGCACAGCTGTGCGACCGGCGCCTGACAGCGGATCGTGGCCCCCTGCCGTTCGGCCAGCGCTGCGAGCGCGCGCGCCAGGGCAATCATGCCGCCGCGCACTGCCCATACCCCCTGCATCTCGACCTGCGCCACCAGCATCAGCGTGGCAGGTGCCTCGAAAGGTGACGACCCGCAGTAGGTGGCGTAGCGTGCAAACAGTTGCTGCAAACGGACGTCGTGGAAATGC
>JBIKKG010000365.1:0-2906 GCA_044360485.1 Burkholderiaceae bacterium
CCCAACGTTGTCGCCCGCCTGGCCCTGGTCCAGCAGCTTGCGGAACATCTCCACGCCCGTGCAGGTGGTCTTGACCGTGTCCTTGATCCCCACGATCTCGATCTCTTCGCCCACCTTCACAATCCCGCGCTCCACACGACCCGTCACCACCGTGCCGCGACCCGAAATCGAGAACACGTCTTCGATCGGCAGCAAAAACGCGCCGTCAATCGCACGCTCAGGCGTCGGAATGTAGCTGTCCAGCGCATCGGCCAGCTTCAGAATCGCGCCCTCGCCCAGATCGCCCTTGTCGCCCTCGAGCGCCTTCAGCGCGCTGCCCTTGATGATCGGCACATCGTCGCCAGGAAACTCGTACTTCGAGAGCAGCTCGCGCACCTCCATCTCCACCAGCTCGAGCAACTCCTCATCGTCCACCATGTCGCACTTGTTCATGAACACAATGATGTAAGGCACACCCACCTGGCGCGCCAGCAAAATATGCTCGCGCGTTTGCGGCATCGGGCCATCAGCCGCCGACACCACCAGAATCGCTCCGTCCATCTGCGCCGCACCCGTGATCATGTTCTTCACGTAGTCAGCATGACCCGGGCAGTCAACGTGCGCATAGTGACGCGCCGTCGTCTCGTACTCCACGTGCGCCGTGTTAATCGTGATACCGCGCGCCTTCTCTTCAGGCGCCGCATCAATCTGGTCGTAGGCCTTCGCCTCTCCACCAAACTTGGCCGACAACACCGTCGTGATCGCCGCCGTCAGCGTCGTCTTGCCATGGTCCACGTGACCAATCGTGCCCACGTTCACGTGCGGCTTCGTACGCTCAAACTTGCCTTTTGCCATGTGATTGCTCCGATTCTCTAATGAACGTTGTCAGATGCTGCTTACTTGGTGCGCGCCGCAATGATCGCCTCGGCGACGTTTTTGGGCGCTTCCGCGTACTGCTTGAATTCCATGGTGTACGTGGCGCGACCCTGGGTGAGGGAGCGCAGCGACGTGGAATAACCGAACATTTCCGACAGCGGCACTTCGGCCTTGATTGCCTTGCCGCCACCGACCATGTCGTCCATGCCCTGCACCATGCCGCGCCGCGAAGAAAGATCGCCCATCACGGTGCCGGCATAGTCTTCGGGGGTCTCGACCTCGACGGCCATCATGGGCTCGAGCAGCACCGGACTGGCGCGACGCATGCCCTCCTTGAAGGCCATCGAGCCTGCCATGCGGAAGGCGTTTTCGTTGGAGTCGACGTCGTGGTACGAGCCGAAGAACAGTGTGGCCTTGACGTCCACCACCGGGTAGCCTGCGAGCACACCTGCGGGCAGCGTCTCTTCAATGCCCTTCTGGACCGCGGGAATGAATTCGCGCGGCACCACACCACCTTTGATGGCGTCGACAAACTCGAAGCCTGCTCCGCCCGGGGGCAAGGGCTCAAGCTTGATGACCACGTGGCCGTACTGACCGCGTCCACCCGATTGCTTGACGAATTTGCCCTCGACTTCATCGACCGACTTGCGGATGGTCTCGCGATACGCGACTTGGGGCTTGCCCACCGAAGCCTCGACACCGAACTCACGCTTCATGCGGTCGACGATGATCTCGAGGTGCAGTTCGCCCATGCCGGCGATCAGGGTCTGACCGGATTCTTCGTCGGTCTTGACGCGGAACGAAGGATCTTCGCGGGCGAGGCGCTGCAAAGCGACGCCCATCTTTTCCTGGTCGGCCTTGGTCTTTGGCTCCACCGCCTGCTGAATGACCGGCTCGGGAAACACCATGCGCTCGAGGATGACCGGCGCGTCAGGGTCGCACAGGGTTTCGCCCGTGATGACCTCTTTCAGGCCCACGCAGGCAGCGATGTCGCCGGCGCGCACTTCACTGATCTCTTCGCGCTGATTGGCATGCATCTGCAGCAGACGGCCGACACGGTCCTTCTTGCCCTTGATGGGATTGAAGACGGTATCGCCCGAGCTGAGCACACCCGAATACACGCGAATGAAAGTGAGCTGACCGACGAAGGGGTCGGTCATCAGCTTGAAAGCCAGCGCAGCAAACTTCTCGCCATCTTCGGCTTTGCGGAACACTTCGGCTTCGTGATCGTCGAGGCCGCGCACAGGCGGAATGTCCACCGGCGAGGGCATCAGCTCGATCACCTTGTCGAGCATGGCCTGAACGCCTTTGTTCTTGAAGGCGGAGCCGCAGAGCATCGGCTGAATTTCACTGGCGATGGTGCGCTGGCGCAGGCCCGACAGGATGTCCTTCTCGGACAGCTCGCCCTCTTCGAGGTAGCGGTTCATCAGCTCCTCGTTGGCTTCTGCAGCCGCCTCGACCATTTTCTCGCGCCACTCGGCACAGGTGTCGACCAGTTCGGCCGGAATGTCCCCGTACTCGAACTTCATGCCCTGGGAGGAATCGTCCCACCAGATCGCCTTCATCTTGACCAGATCAACCACGCCCTTGAAGTTTTCTTCGGCACCGATCGGCACCTGGATGGGCACAGGGTTGGCCTTCAGGCGCAACCGCATCTGGTCGTAGACCTTGAAGAAGTTCGCGCCGGTGCGGTCCATCTTGTTGACGAACGCCAGTCGCGGCACCTTGTACTTGTTGGCCTGACGCCAGACGGTTTCCGACTGCGGCTGCACACCACCCACGGCGCAATACACCATGCAGGCGCCATCGAGTACGCGCATGGAACGCTCGACTTCAATGGTGAAGTCGACGTGACCCGGGGTGTCGATGATGTTGATGCGGTGCTCGGGGAAGGACATATCCATGCCCTTCCAGAAGCAGGTGGTTGCAGCGGACGTGATCGTGATGCCGCGCTCCTGCTCCTGCTCCATCCAGTCCATCGTCGCGGCGCCGTCGTGCACCTCGCCGATCTTGTGGTTCACACCGGTGTAGAACAGGATGCGCTCGGTCGT
>JBIKKG010000366.1:0-2898 GCA_044360485.1 Burkholderiaceae bacterium
TTGTGTCGCCGCCTTTGCCGATGGTCCCCGGCGCAGTGCCCTGGGATCTGCTGGGTCAGGTCAAACAGGTGAAGGTCAAAAATAAGGTGCTGCCTGAATTTGCACCCGCGGTGGCCAAGCTCGACAAGCAGGAGGTCAAGGTGGCCGGCTTCATGATGCCGCTGCAATCCGGCGAAAAGCAGAGCCATTTCCTGCTGACCGTGACCTCGCAGACCTGCTCATTCTGTATCCCGGCCGGACCCGAAGGCATCATTGAAGTGCGCACCCGCACGCCAGTGAAATCCACTTTCGATCCGATCCTGATCGCGGGCCGCCTCGAAGTGCTGCGCGATGACCCGATGGGTCTGTATTACCGGATCAACAACGGCGAGGCCCAACCGATCCGTTGAGCCCGTGCCCGCGGGGCCGAACCGAGGCACCGAGCCCAGGCCTGGTACCGAGCCGAGGGCTGGCACCGAGCCTGCACGTGGAGTGTCCTAGAGCTTGACGCGCAGCCCCGCAAAGACTGAGCGCCCGGGCATCGGAACCGTGTCCTTCACGAACGACGTGGACAGGCGGATGTCGGCATTGAGCAGGTTGCGCGCCTGAAGAAAGACGCTCACTGAGCCGCGGGCCGTTTGCATCAGCTGTCGGGAAAATTCGGCATCGACCCGCGTGTAACCAGGTGTGGGCGTCTCGAAGACCGATGTGCGGTCCTGGCTGGCTGCATGCATGACCGACAGGAAACCTGCCCAGGGGCCGCCAACGTAATCGGCCGAGAAGCCTATACGCAGGGGGGGCTGTCGCGGTGCAGCCCCCACGCCATCGACCGTCCCGCGCACCGCATCGCCAAAGACTCGGACCCCCCAGGGCGATCCGACCGGGCGCCATTGCACATCGGCCTCCAGGCCCCGAAAGCGTGCCCGCGACTGCCGGTAGGCGACCTGCGTGAAGTCACCGGCGCCCGGATCTGCCGCCGAGTTGGCGATCTGGCCTGCGTCATCCACCCGGTCGGCGATGCCATCGCCGTCTACATCTGTGCCAAAGGCAGCGATGTAGTTGCTGAAGTGCTGCGCAAAAACGCCGACGTTCCATCGCAGCGGGCTGCCTTCACCTCCCCGCAGGGTCCACTCCACGTTGCGTGAACGCTCCTTCCCGAGGTTGGTGTCGCCCAGCTCGAAGGTGGCGGTGGCCGCATGAGGGCCGTTGGCATAGAGTTCTTCGATCGTGGGGGCACGCTCCGAAATACCGATGCCAAGCGAGGTGGATATCGAGGCCGTGACTGGCAGGCGAGCCGCCACCGAGCCGGAGCCCAATGTGAAACTGCGCGAGGGCAGGCCGGTTGCAGCCTCAGGATCCAGGGTGGCGCGCCCGGCGCGTGCTCCGAACTCCAGTCGCATACCGCGTGCTGCCGGTCCGATCGGCAACTCTCCGGAATAGAAGAACGCCTGTTCGCGCGACTGGGTGGTCGGGATGTAGGCCTCCTCTCCAGAGGCGGAGAGTTCGCGCTGCTTGAGGTGAATACCAAACACACCTCGCACGCTGCCCAGTGGCGCGTGCAGGGCTTCCAGACGCATGTCCTGGCCTTTGCTGCTGAAGGCGGTCCCGATTTCGCCGCTGGCCGCTTCGATTTCCTGGTGCTTGTACCGGACGTCGGCACCGCGCATGCGCAGCGATTCAATCCCGGAGAAGGGCGTGATCAGTTCGAGCAGCGCCTCGGTGCGTCGATTGTTCAGGTCGATGTACACGCCTTCTTCAGCCGGGATGCCATAGCGGGTATCGAGGCTCGAAGTCGACACGCCCACGACCCCCCAACGGTCGACCCAGGAGATCCCTCCTGACAGTCCATGGCCCTTCGCAAAGCTGTTGGGCAATCGACCGCTGGCGCTGGACGGGTCATCGCGCACGGCAAATCCCGGGATGGAATAGTCGCCTGCTTCTCGTGCAAAGCCGCCCAGATTCCAGTTCAGACGACCGTCCGCGCCTGCCGAGGCACCGATCCGTACAGACCCGAGCGCGCCCCGAGATGCCGAATCGCCTGCGAGCAGTGCTTCTGCGCCCAGGGATCGCCTGGCGGTGGTGGGAATCCATTCCGAGACCGCGTTGGCAACCCCTCCGATGGCGCCGCTGCCATAGAGCAACGTGGCCGGCCCGCGCAGGATTTCGACGCGACGCAGGCTCAGCGGGTCCGCGGCCACGGCATGGTCGGGGCTGAGTGCCGAGGCATCGAGCGTGTCCAGGCCGTTTTCGAGCACACTCACCCGAGGGCCGCTTTGCCCGCGGATGACCGGCCGGCCGGCGGCGGTACCGAATCCAGTCGAATGTACGCCCGGCATGCCGTCGACGGTATCGCCCAACGAAATGGCGCGGCGCCGGTCAAGTTCGATGCCGCTGATGACCGAAACCGGTTGCGACGCATCCAGCGCCGTGTCGGCAGGCGGGGCGCCAGTGATCACGACCGACTGCAGGCTTTGGCCGTGCGCAGCAGTGGGTAGCCAGGCAGCGCACAGCAGGGTGATCGCACTGGCGAGACGAGAGGGAGCAAAAGGCTGATGAGGGTGCATGGTGGATGACTTTGACCAGGGCTGCTAAGACCTGTAGACGCACGTCAGTTGAAGATGCAACACAGTATCATAAGATCCGGTTCCCTGTTGGGCGACCACAGGGGGTTGTTGACCGACTCGCGGTGTAAACGCCCAGCCAGGCTGGTCCAAGGACTGCTAGACTCGCGCTAACCCTCTGATTTTCAATAGTGATATTTTCTATCTTCAGCCGTAAAGCGGCACGATTCGTTCAACGCAAGCGCGACCTTGCGCGGGTGTCGCAGCCCGAGGACGGTGTGCTCGGCTCGACCGATACCGTGGCCGTCACGACCTTGGGCATCGGTCCCGCCACGATCGATGCCCGGGAATTGGCGCG
>JBIKKG010000367.1:0-2897 GCA_044360485.1 Burkholderiaceae bacterium
CACCCATGACAAGCGCAAAGGGCAGCGCGGCGCTGCGCACAGACCCCAGATGTCGCCGCCCGAAATACAGTGCCCAGATGACTTCCTGCAAAGGGATCATGCCGCCCCATCCGATGCCCAGCAACGCAAAGGCGGCATAGGCGAAACGGACGTCAGAGCCGTTAATGCCTGCGACAATCAACAACACAGACACGCCGGAAATGAATGCGCTGCAGGCGGCAAGCGGCTTGGGGTCCATATGATCAACCAGCCAGCCCCAGACTGGCTTGGTGAGCATCGCAGGCAGCGAGGCCACCAGAATCGCCATCGCCGCCGACGCACGTGAATGACCCGCATCAGTCATGAACGGAATGCTCTGCAGCAACACGACCGGAATCAAGACCTGAAAGAGACTGAATGCGAGCACGAGCAAATAGAACGCCCGGGTGCGCATCGCCTGCGCACGCGTGAGCGACCCGTCGAAATCCGCACGCGCTCGGGCCAGCCCTCCTGCACTGGCGTCCTTGAGCGACTTGCCGTCTGGATAGAGACCATGATCCTCAGGTGAGCGACGCATCGAGAGCGCGGCGGGCAGTGTCAGCACCAGCGTTGCCAGGGCCATCGCCTGCCATCCCGCGCGCCAGCCAAATTGATCGATGCACCAGGTGACCGGCGGGGTCACTGCGATGCCCGCAAAGGACACGCCCATCGACGCCCAGGCGATCGCACGGCCCCGCATCTCGACGAACCATTTGGACAGGGTCACGTTGACCACCAGGTTGCCGATCAGCGCAGCACCAATGCTCAGCACCACACCATTGAGAAGCACCCACTGCCACCACTGCGTGATCAGCGACAGCGCAAACAGCGACGCCGACAATGCCACCAGGCCCGCAAGCATGAACGGCTTGGCGCCGTAGCGGTCGACCCTGGTACCGATGAAAAACCCGGCGAAGGCCATCACGAACTGCCCGAGACTTCGCGGCAAGATGAACTGCGCACGCGACCAGCCGAACTCCTCGATCATCGGCATCATGAATGCACCGGTCGCGTAATTCTGGGCCGCGACCGAGACGAACTGCGTCACGAAGCCAGCTACGACTAGCCAGTTCCCGTAGTAGCCCGGAGACAGACCATTCGATCGGGGGCGTTCGGTCTTCACGAATCGGTTCTCTGCATACCGACTTTTCTACACCCGACGCGAGATGTCCACCTGGATGGATATTTCGTATTCGGCGATCTGTGCGTTGCGCCGAGTCAGGCCTGGCAAGTGAGTCGATTCCCTTTGAGTGCCGCTCTGCCGGCATACGGGCGTCATGTTTGCCCTGCAACATCACGTTCATACACATGTTCAGCGAAGGAGTGTTGTCGTGATTTCAGCGTTGTACAAGAGGCTTCGGTGGTGCAGCGGCTGGCTGTGGGGCTGCGCGTTGATTGCTGCGTCGGGGTGTGGCGGAGGGTCATCAGGCAGTGCAATCGCCCAGGGCGGTGCTGCAATGGAGCCCATCCCCAGCGCAGTCGCCCAGGGCGGTGCTGCTGTGGACCCGGCTCCTACAGCCCGACCTGTGGTCCTGGCCGCGCCTGCCTTGCGTTTTACTGACACGGGGCTGAGCGTCAGTGATGGGGTGACGCGTACCGGCCTGTGGTCCGTATCGAGTAGCGACAGTCTCAGCTGGGAGTTCTCGCTTGATTTCGGCAAAACCTGGACCCGAGGCGAGGGAGATTCGTTTGAAGTGATCGGCGATGGTCAGAAGACCATTTGGGTTCGGGCACGGGATGAATTCGGGAATACATCCGAAATCGTCGTTGCCAAATGCACGCTCGACACGATGGCGCCCTCGGCGGTCGCGGCAGTGAGCGCCGGCAATCAATCGCTGCGCGAAGTCTCGATCCAGGGCCTGGAGCCGAACGCGCTGTGGGAGTTTTCGCTGGATCAGGGGCGCTCCTGGCTGACAGGCCGCGGAGCCAGTCTTTCGGTCTCTGGAAACGCTCTGCCTTCCCTTCTTTTGCGCCAGACCGATATCGCCGGCAATGCATCTGCCCCAGTCTCGATCGAGTTGCCGGAACAGGGGATCGGCTGGGTTGAAGCGTCTGGGAATCCGATGATGCCCACGGCGCTCGGCTCACAAAAGCAGTCAGTGTTGATTCATGGTGAAGTCGTTGTGGGCGACGTTGACTATGTCAGCGTCAACATTCCGACGGGCTATCGGCTGACATCGGCCGCATTCGTTGACTATGACTCCCCCGACAAAATCGCTTTCTTTTCAATACAGCGCAAATCGGTTTTCGATGCAGGATTCGATACCGGAAAGATGCTTGCTTATAGCCATTTTGGCCCTCAGGACCTCAAACGGAATGTGGTAGCGAATGTTGCACCCGACCAATTAGGGCCAGGGCCGCTCACATTCTGGATCCAACAGACCGGGCAACTGACAACACGTTATGCCTTGCTATTGCTGATCGACCCAAGCCCCTGAAACTCACGCGTCGTTGATCACGTCAATCGCCTAGCGCGGAAAGCCCCCAGTGGTGCTGTCCGCCGCCACAGGCGATTGAGAACGCGTGGCTTGTATCCTTTCCATCAGCTCTGGGAGCAACTGTCTGGCAGTGACCTCACCTGCCAGCTGTGCCTGTCTGAAGTAGCTGAGACGAGGGCCGGCCGCATAGGCCATATCAGGATGAATGAGAAAGTCAGCGTGTTGCGTTTCAGGATCGATTCGACTGCGGCGTCGGGTGTTGCGTCAAGTTCACCTTCTCCCACTCGCCGTCGGCAGCATCTACCGCGAATTGCTTTCGAGGCAACCGTTGTTGACCGTCTTCGCGGGCTTGATGCTGGCGCTGGCGCTTCCCACCGCGGTGATGCTCGCGGTGGACGACCGGACATGGCGAGACGTCGCCATCTGGGCCAAACCCCTAAA
>JBIKKG010000368.1:0-2892 GCA_044360485.1 Burkholderiaceae bacterium
AGATGCGGATCGTCGCAGGCCAGGTAAGGCGGGTTCGATACCACCAGATCGAAGGGCGGCTCATTCGGCGACAGCGCAGCAAACCAGTCGCCCACCTGCCAGCGGATCTCGGCTGCGCCCAGCTGGCGGGCATTGGCTTGTGCCATGGCTAGCGCCCGCGACGAGGCGTCTGTGGCCACAACCTGCGCATCGGGGCGCAGCGAGGCCAGCGTGATGGCCAGCGCGCCGCTACCCGTGCCCAGATCAAGCACCCGAGGCCGGATAGTGTCGGTCAGGCGTTCCAGGGCTGCATCGACCAGCCCTTCGGTCTCCGGCCGCGGCACCAGCACATCGCGGCTCACGGCAAAGCGCAGGCCGTGGAACTCGCGAAACCCCAGCAGATAGGCCAGCGGCTCGCCGGCCCGACGGCGTGCGGCCAGTGTGTGGAAGGCGTCGATGACGGACGCTGCTGCAGGATCGTCTCCATGCGCCAGGAGCCATTCGCGACGCTTGCCGCTGGCGTGCTCCAGCAGGGCTCGGGCATCCAGACGCGGCAGGCCGCACTGCGATAGCAGCGCATCCCAGCTGAGCGGGCCGGGAAGGGAGGCGGGCTCGCTCATGGCTCAGGCTGGCCGTGGGTCGCGTATCGAGCTCATGCGCCGTCCTCGGCCATCGCCGCCAGTTTTTCGGCCTGGTATTCGGCGATCAGCGGCCCGAGCAGGTCATCCAGATCGCCGTCCATCACCGACTGCAGTTTGTACAGGGTCAGGTTGATGCGGTGATCGGTGACGCGCCCCTGCGGAAAGTTATAGGTGCGGATGCGTTCTGACCGATCGCCCGAGCCCACCAGGGACTTACGCGTGGCGGCTTCCTTGGCCTGGGCCTCACGCTGTCGCGCATCACGCAGACGCGTGGCCAGCACCTTCATCGCCTTGTCCTTGTTGCGGTGCTGTGAGCGGTCGTCCTGGCATTCGGCCACCAGGCCGGTGGGCAGGTGGGTGATGCGCACGGCCGATTCGGTCTTGTTCACGTGCTGGCCGCCTGCTCCCGAGGCCCGAAACACATCGATACGAATGTCGTCCGGTGCGATGACGATCTCGCTGGCCTCATCGGCCTCCGGCATGACCGCCACGGTGCAGGCGGAGGTGTGGATGCGGCCCTGTGCCTCGGTTTGCGGCACACGCTGCACACGGTGTCCGCCTGATTCGAACTTCATCCGGGAATACACCGCCTCGCCGCCGATGCGCACGATGGCTTCTTTGTAGCCGCCCAACTCGGACGGATGCTCCGACAGCAATTCGGTATGCCAGCCGCGCCGCTCGGCATAGCGCAAATACATGCGCAGCAGGTCGCCGGCAAACAGCGCGCTTTCATCGCCACCTGTGCCGGCGCGGATCTCCAGAATGACGTCACGCGTGTCATCCGGGTCGCGTGGCAGCAGCAATCGCTCCAGCGTGGCGGCCTCTTCGCTCAGCCGCGCATCGGCCGCGCTGATTTCCTCGGCGGCGAATTCGCGCAGCTCCGGGTCCGCGCGCAGCGCTTCCGCGGTGTCGCGGTCATTGCGCGCGCCGCGCCAGGCGACGAAGTGCTCGACCACCTCCACCAGTTCGGCATGCTCGCGCCCCAGACGGCGGTACTCGGCCATGTCCCGCGTGGCGGACTCGCTGGCCATCAGCGCCGAGACCTCTTCCAGCCGCTCTTCCAGCCGCTGGAGCTTTGCCAACATGGATGCTTTCATGGGATGACCACCACCTGCCCCGCACGCAGCCCGGTCCCTCGAGACGGCGGGCGGCAGGACCGGTCAGAGCGCTAGTGCCTGTCTTCGGGAAGCAGACGATCGATCAGCGCACCGATCTGCTGCTGTTCAGGCCCACCGCGCTGCAGCAGGGTCGTCGGGCCATGCAGAAATTTGCCGGTCAGACCATTGGCCAGGGCTTCGAGCACCGCCTGCGGGTCATCGCCGCGTGCCAGCATGCGGCGGGCCCGTTCCAGCTCGGCGCTCTTGAGGGCTTCTCCGCGCGCGTGCAGGGCACGGATAGCCGGCACAGCCTGGCGTGCCGAGAGCCAGGTCATGAAGGCATCGACCCGGGTGTCGATGATGGACTCGGCCTGCGCGACCGCCATCTGACGATTTTCCATGCCGGTTTGCACCAGCTTGCCCAGATCGTCGACGGTGTAGAGAAAGACGTCGTCGAGTCGGGCCACTTCCTGCTCGATGTCGCGCGGCACGGCCAGATCGATCATGAACAGCGGCCGATGGCGGCGCTGCTTGAGTGCGCGCTCGACCATGCCCAGGCCGATGATCGGCAGTGAGCTGGCCGTGCAGGACACGACGATGTCGTGCTCGGCCAGGCAGTCGGGCACGTCAGCCAGCCGCAGGGCTTGTCCGCCCAGACGCCCGGCTAGTTTCTGGGCCCGCTCGGCCGTCCGGTTGGCGACAGTGACTTTGCGCGGTTGCTGCGCCATAAAGTGCGCAGCCGCCAGCTCGATCATCTCGCCGGCACCCACAAAGAGAATGGAGGTGTCGCGCAGATCTTCGAACAGGCGCTGCGCCAGGCGCACACTGGCAGCCGACATGGATACCGAATGCGCGCCAATTTCCGTGTTGCTGCGCACTTCCTTGGCTACGGCAAAGGTGCGCTGAAACAGCTGGTGCAGGTGCGTGCCCAGGGCGTCTGCCTCCTGAGCCACCCGCGCGGCATCTTTCATCTGCCCCAGAATTTGCGGCTCGCCCAGGACCATGGAGTCCAGGCCCGAGGCCACCCGAAACGCATGGCGCACCGCGTCTGTGTTGGGCAGCGCGTACAGATGTTCTTCCAGACCCGAAGGCGCGCCGATGCCGTTGCGATCGGCCATCCATTGCGTGACCGCGGCACGCGCGTCCTGCGGGGCAGGCGTGGCGCAATAAATCTC
>JBIKKG010000013.1:0-32483 GCA_044360485.1 Burkholderiaceae bacterium
TTTTGTGGGCGTGACCAGTACCGGCATTTATTGCCGGCCGATCTGCCCGGCGCGCACGCCGCGGCGCGAACATTGCCGGTTCTACACGACCGCAGCCGGTGCCGAAGTCTCAGGCTATCGACCCTGCCTGCGCTGCAGGCCCGAGTTGGCGCCTGGGCATGCGAGCGTGGACGCGCCTGCCCGCCTGGCCCAGGGCGCCGCAGCACTGATTGAGGACGGCGCCCTGGGCCAGGCGGGCTTGGCGCATATTGCGCAGCGCCTTGGGGTGACCGATCGCCATCTGCGCCGCGTGTTCATGGATCAGTTCGGCGTGACACCGATTGCCTATGCGCAGACACAGCGATTACTGCTGGCCAAGCGCTTGCTGACTGATACGCCACTACCCGTGACTGAGGTGGCCCTCGCTGCCGGCTTTGCCAGCGTGCGCCGCTTCAACGACAGTTTTGCGAGGCGCTATCGGATGGCCCCCTCGGCGCTGCGCCGCGTCGCCGCCGGCGCCTCGTCGCAGTTCCAGGGACATGATCAGCAGGGCCTCCTGTTTCGCCTGGCCTACCGACCGCCATTGGACTGGCCGGCGCTGATGTCGTTCCTTGCGCATCGCTGCATTGAGGGTGTGGAGGCCATGGGCATGGCGCAGCATCGCCGCGCACCGGGCACGCCAGGTGAGGGGGTGGTCTATCGCCGTATCGTTCGGGTTCCGACGCCGCAGGGCGCGACGGTCTGCGGATGGGTCGAGTTGAGTGGCCCTGCCGCTCGCGCTGCGGCCGGGCATCTGCTCCAGGTGCGGGTTGCCCCAGCCCTGTCTGCAGCGATTCCCGCTGTGCTGGCGCGGGTCAGGCGGGTGTGTGATCTGGGCGCTCGACCGGATGAGGTGGCGCAAGTGTTGGGACCTTTGGCAGCCGGGCGCGAGGGCGTGCGTCTGCCGGGTGCCTTCGACGGCTTCGAGATTGCAGTGCGCGCGATATTGGGTCAGCAGGTGACCGTGCAGCAGGCCCGCATCATGGCCGGGCGACTGGTGCAGCGGTTTGGTGAGCCCGTGGCAACGTCCTGGCCTGAGTTGACGCACGCGTTTCCGCAGGCGGCACAACTTGCGGCATGCAGCACGGACGATCTGCGCAGCATCGGACTATTGCGTGCGCGGTCGAGTGCCCTGATCGAACTGTCCCGCGCGGTGTCGCAGGGAGAGCTCCGACTGGAGCCGGATGTCGATGTGCCGGACACCCTGGCCCGGCTCATGGCGATTGCAGGCATCGGCGACTGGACGGCCCAGTACGTTGCGATGCGCGCACTGGGCTGGCCGGACGCCTTTCCTGCTGCCGACGTGGGCGTCATGAAGGCGCTCGGTGTCAAGACTGCTGCACAGGCCCGTCGGGCCGCCGATCGTTGGCGGCCGTGGCGTGCCTATGCGGTCATTCATCTGTGGAATGGAGCCACGCCATGAACCATGCTCGGCTGCACAGCCCCTTGGGCGATATCCTGCTGCACTTTGATGATGACGTGCTCTGGGGCCTGTATTTCGATGGCCAGAAGCATCAGCCGGCGGCGATCGCGCAGGCCAAACGCGATGATGCGCATCCCGTGGCGCGTGCAACCGACGCCTGGCTTGAGCGCTATTTCGCTGGCGAACCTATGGAGGCGACGCTACCGCTGCATCTGCAGGGCACACCCTTTCAGCAAAAGGTGTGGGCCGCGCTGCTGCGCATCGAATACGGCCGCACTGCGACCTATCGCAGCATGGCGCATGAGGCCGGATCGCCCGCCGCGGTCCGTGCGGTGGGCGCGGCCGTGGGCCGTAATCCGGTGTCGATCATCGTGCCCTGCCATCGGGTGTTGGGCAGCGATGGGTCACTTACCGGATACGCGGGCGGCCTGTCGCGCAAAACGCATCTGCTTACGCTGGAGGGAGTGCTGCCGCCCGGCCTGCCAGGAATTCGCTGAGCACGCGCCCGGTATGACTGTCGGTGCGCCGCGCCAACTCCAGCGGCGGTGCGCTGGCCACCAGACGCCCACCCCCGTCTCCACCTTCCGGACCCAGATCGAGAATCCAGTCGGCTTCCGCCCAGAGGTCGATGTCGTGCTCGATCACCACCAGCGTATTGCCCGCATCCACCAGTCTGTGCAGTACGCGGATCAGCTTTTCGGTGTCGGCCATGTGCAACCCCACTGTGGGCTCGTCGAGCACGTACAGGGTGTGCACATCACCACCGCGCCCGCGTACACCAGCCCCAGGCTCACGGGCCTTGGCCAGTTCCGTGACCAGTTTGATGCGTTGCGCTTCACCACCTGACAAGGTGGGGCTGGGCTGGCCCAGCGTGAGATACCCCAAGCCCACATCCTGCAGCAATCGCAGCGGGTGCGCGATGCTGCGATGCGCCTCGAAATACACCACGGCTTCATCCACACTCATGGCCAGGACTTCACCCACCGATTTGCCGCGCATCGTGACCTGCAGGGTCTCTCGGTTGAAGCGCTGGCCATTGCAGACATCGCACAGCACTTTCACATCGGGCAGGAAACTCATCTCGATGGTCTGCACGCCCTGGCCTTCGCAGGCCGGGCAGCGACCCGCGCCAGTGTTGAATGAAAACCGTGCGGCATCGTAGCCGCGCACCCGAGCCTCGGTGGTGTCGGCAAACAGTTTGCGAATCGCGTCCCAGAATCCGATGTAGGTGGCTGGGCAGGACCGAGGTGTTTTACCGATCGGCGTCTGGTCGACCTCGAGGACGCGCGTAATCGGTTCCGTGCCTTCGATGGCGTCGCATCCGGTAGGCGCAGCAAGCCGGTCTTCTGCGGCGAGCGCACCGGCTTTGCCGCTGTTGCGAAGCGTGACCACAGCCTGCAGATTGGCCAGCAGCACATCACGCGCAAAGGTGGACTTGCCGGAGCCGGAGACACCGGTCACGACGGTGAGTCGACCCAGCGGGATGCGCGCATCGATCCCTTGCAGGTTATGCAAGGTCGCACCCCGGACCACGATGGCTGGAAGCTCAGCGTGGACCGGACGCGCAGGTTGAAGCGGGTGTTGCAGCGGATGCGCCAGAAACCGCCCGGTGAGGCTGTGCGGCTGCTTGGCCAGTGCTTCATGATGACCGGTGGCCACAATCTCTCCGCCCAGACGCCCGGCCCCTGGGCCAATGTCGATGACGTGGTCAGCCCGGCGAATGGTGTCCTCGTCATGCTCGACCACCAGCAGCGTATTGCCGCGATTGCGCAGCGCCTCGAGCGTGTCGAGCAGGATGCGGTTGTCGCGGGGGTGCAGGCCAATGGTGGGCTCATCCAGCACGTAGCACACGCCTTGCAGGTTCGAGCCAAGTTGCGCAGCCAGGCGAATGCGTTGCGCCTCGCCACCCGACAGGGTCGGTGCGGCGCGAGCGAGCGACAGATACCCCAATCCGACATCGGAGAGGAACTGCAGGCGCGAGCCAATCTCGCTCAGGATGTCGCGTGCAATTTCCGCGTCGCGCCCGATCAGCGACAGCCCGTCGATCCACTGTCGTGTGTCCTGTACCGGCATGGCGGTCAGCGCTGCAATCGACTGCTCATGCAGCCGCACGGCCAGCGCGGTGGGGTTCAGACGCAGACCTGAGCAGGCCGGGCAGGGGGCATCACCATATTGCACGCCGGCATCGGTGGCGCCTTCCATGCCAGGCGTGAGTTCATCGGTACGGATGCGCCCGATGGTCTCCAGGCCTGCACCCAGGCAGCCCGTGCACCAGCCGTGCTTGGAGTTGAACGAAAACAATCGTGGGTCCAACTCTGCAAAGCTGGTACCGCAGGTGCCGCAGGCCCGCCGCGTGGAGTGAATCGATGTGTGGAGCGGCGCACTGGTGCCGCGGACGTCACCTCCGGCAATGGCTCCTTCCAGTGCTTCCAGGCCGGTGGCGACCTTCACGACGCCCTTGCCATAGTCGAGCGCGCTGCGCAGGGCATCGCGCAGCTCCGGCTCGCGGTAAGGCGAAACCACCAGGTCGGCGATCGGCAAGTCGATATCGTGCTCGATGTATCGATCGATGCGCGGCCAGGGCGTAGTGGGCAGAAACGCTCCATCCACACGCAAGTGCGTGAAACCCTTGCCCGAAGCCCATTTCGCGAGATCGGTGTAAACACCCTTGCGGCTGACCACCAGCGGCGCGAGCAGGCCGATGCGCTGGTCGCGGTGTTCGCGCAGCAGGCGTGCGACGATCGCGTCGAATGACTGGGGCTCGATGCGGGTGTCGCAGGTGGGGCAATGCTGCACGCCAATCTTCACGTAGAGCAGCCGCAGGAAGTGATAGATCTCGGTCAGTGTGGCCACCGTGCTCTTGCGCCCGCCGCGGCTGGTGCGCTGCTCGATGGCCACCGTGGGCGGAATGCCGAAGACCCCGTCCACATCGGGACGCGACGCCGGCTGTACGAACTGGCGTGCATAGGCATTGAGCGACTCCAGATAGCGCCGCTGCCCTTCTCCGAACACCACGTCGAAAGCGAGGGTGGATTTACCGCTTCCGGATACGCCCGTGATGACCGTAAACCGGTTGCGCGGCACTTCCACGTTGATGTTCTTCAAGTTGTGTTCGCGTGCGTTGTGCACCACGATTGCATCGCGCGCTCGCTTGCGCAGCACAGTTTGCAGCGGTGCACCGGGATCAGCGTCCGCCGAATACGCGATGGCTGCATCGCTCGCGATCACGGCACCTGCGCCGTGGCGGTCGGCATCCGAGGTGCCTTGCGCTGATGGCGCGGCATGGGCCCACTGCATCCGTTGCTCGGCGTACTCACGCAGTGATTGGCCCGTGATACTGGTGGCGTGATCGGCAATGTCCTGAGGGGTGCCGGTGGCGACGACTTCGCCCCCGGCATCGCCGCCATCTGGGCCCAGGTCGATCAGCCAGTCGCTGGCGCGGATCACATCGAGGTTGTGCTCGATCACCAGGAGCGAGTGACCTGCCGCCAGCAGCTTGCGCAGGGCTCGCAGCAGGCGCGAGACGTCCTCGAAGTGCAGGCCGGTGGTGGGTTCGTCAAAAAGGAAAAGAGTGCCCCGCTTGCCGCGCGCCTTATCCAGCCCCTTGCTGGCTGCCTCGGCCAGAAAGCCGGCAAGCTTCAGGCGCTGAGCCTCACCACCCGACAGCGTGGGCACGGGTTGCCCCAGCCGCAGGTAGTCGAGTCCGACATCGGCCAGGGGCTGCAGTCGCGTGGTGATCTCGTAGTCGGACGAGAAGAAATGGAGGGCCTCGTGCACGGTGAGTTCCAGCACTTCGGCGACCGAACGGGTGCCGCCACTGCCGCGAATCTGCACCTCCAGAATGTCGGGACGATAGCGTTTGCCATCGCAGTCGGGGCAGCGCAGATAGACATCGGAGAGAAACTGCATCTCCACATGCTCAAACCCGTTTCCGCCGCAGGTGGGGCAGCGCCCGTCGCCGGAATTGAAGCTGAAGGTGCCCGCGGTATAGCCTCGCTCGCGCGCGACATCAGCCCCGGCAAACCGTTTGCGGATGGCGTCGAATGCACCGACGTAACTCACCGGGTTGGAGCGGGTGGTCTTGCCGATCGGAGACTGATCCACGAAGACGACGTCTTCGATCCAATCGTCGCCCAGCAGCCGGTCGTGGCGACCGGGCGCCTCGCTGGGTTTGCCCTTCGCCTTGAGCAAGGCGGGCAGCAGGACATCCTGCATCAAGGTGGACTTGCCGCTGCCCGATACGCCGGTGAGGCACACGAGCCTGCCCAGCGGAATATCCACATTGATGGATCGCAGGTTGTGTTCGCGCGCGCCCTCGAGCACCAGCTTTGGCGTGGATGCAGTCACCGGAGCGAGTTGCGTGGCCGGGATCGTGCGGCGTCCGCTGAGGTAATCGCCGGTGAGCGTATCGGCCTGCCTCAGTCCGTCCGCTGCACCCCAGTACACGATCTGTCCGCCGCGCTCACCGGGCCCGGGGCCGATATCGAGCATGCGATCGGCTGCGAACATCACCTGCGGATCGTGCTCGACCACCACCAGCGAATTACCTGCATCGCGCAGCCGCTTCATGACACCAATGACCCGGTTCATATCGCGGGGATGCAATCCGATGCTGGGCTCGTCGAGCACGAACAGCGTATTGACGAGTGAGGTACCCAGTGCCGTGGTGAGATTGATGCGCTGCACTTCGCCACCGGAGAGCGTGCGCGACTGTCGATCGAGGGTCAGGTAGGACAGACCGACATCCATCAGGTAGCGCAGGCGAGCCCGCACTTCCGTGAGCAGCAGCGCGGTGGCTTCGTCGAGCGGGGCAGGCAGCTCGAGGCGGGCAAAGAGGGCGGCCACGCGTTCGATCGGCAGCAGCATCACATCGTGCACACACAGACCAGGCATGGACTGCAGGACCGATTCGCTCCAACTCACACCTGAAGGCATGAAGCGCCGATAGCGACCGCGGTCTTTGCTTTCAGAAAAGGCCAGATCGGCGTCGGCGTGCGAGCCGATCCGCCAGAGCAGGGCGTCCGGGCGAAGCCGTGCGCCGTTGCATACGGTGCAAGGGGTGTAGGCGCGGTAGCGCGACAGCAGCACGCGGATGTGCATCTTGTAGGCCTTCGACTCGAGCCAGTCGAAAAAGCGCCGGATGCCGTACCACTGCTTGTTCCAGTTGCCAGTCCATTCCGGACCGCCCTCGATGACCCATTGCCGGTGCGCTTCGGGCAGGTCTTTCCAAGGGATATCCATGGCCACGCCCTGCAGCTTGGCGTGCCGCGCCAGATCGGCCTGGCACTCCTTGAAGCTCTCGGTCTGCCAGGGCTTCACGGCGCCGCCCTGAAGCGTGCGTGTGCCATCAGGAATCACCAATCCCAGATCGATGCCGATTACGCGACCAAAGCCGCGGCAGGTCTCGCAGGCACCGATGGGGGAATTGAACGAGAATAGGCTGGGGCTGGGGTCGCTGTAGGACAGCGCGCATTCCGCGCACGATAGGGCGCTCGAATAGCGCCACAGTTGCGCATCGTTGCCATCGTCGCCCAGTACGTGTACCGATAACCGTCCGGCGCCCCGGTGCAACGATGCTTCAAACGCTTCGGCCACACGACCTGAGTCGGCCCCCGCAAGCCTCAGGCGATCCTGAACCACATTGAGTACCAGCGGTCGGTCACCCTCGGCTGCTTCACGCGAATGCACGCGGGTATAGCCCTGTGCAAGCAGATGGCGCTCGATCTCCTCTTCGCTGAAATTGCCTGGCAC
This sequence comes from Burkholderiaceae bacterium, assembly GCA_044360485.1. Taxonomy (GTDB): domain Bacteria; phylum Pseudomonadota; class Gammaproteobacteria; order Burkholderiales; family Burkholderiaceae_E; genus UBA4615. The sequence continues at coordinate 7,193 of JBIKKG010000013.1, forward strand.
CGGGACTGGAAAGCTGATCACCAGTCTGGGGTCGCCAGCGGCATGCGCGCGCTCGGTCACCGACTGACGGATGCTGGCGACGGTATCGCGTCGCACCGCCACGCCGCAGCGTCGGCAATGCAGTCGACCCGCGCGCGCAAAGAGCAGTTTCAGGTGATCGTTCAGCTCGGTCATCGTGCCGACCGTGGAGCGCGAGGTGCGCACCGGATTGGTCTGGTCGATGGCGATCGCCGGTGGCACGCCGTCGATCCGGTCGACCTGAGGTTTGTCCATCCGGTCGAGGAACTGCCGCGCGTACGCTGAAAATGTCTCGACGTAGCGGCGCTGCCCTTCCGCATAGAGCGTATCGAAGACCAGCGACGATTTCCCTGAGCCGGATACGCCGGTGACCACCACGAGTTCGCGTGTCGGAATATCGATGTCGAGGTTGCGCAGATTGTTTTGCCGCGCGCCGCGAATGCGGATGGGCGGTGTGTCCTCGGGGGCTGAGGCGGTGTCGGACATCGTGAGGTGGGGGCGGAGCGGGAGGGAGCGGCTGATGGTACGGGAATCGGTGGGGCGTGTGATGTCGGTGGGATTTGGGTCGGTGCGGGAGGTGCGCGTGGGTTGGTGTGGGTTGGTGCGGGACGTGCTGAGGCAAGACTTCCAACCGCAGCAGCGCTTTTTAACGGGACGGTATCGGCACGGCTGAGGAATGCGTGGCGACTCCTTACGCAGCACGCGTCCCGGCGCGGTGGGGGTGGCAGGGCGTGCAGCGACTTGGCCGCACCGGGCCGTGAGCAGGTCGTGCAGGTGTCGGCCGGCGACCGGCCGACAGGGATCCGCTGTCTGAGCCCCGCAGGGGCGAGTTCGGATCCCGGCCTGCACGATCAAGCACGTCCCGGGAACCCGGCGGCGCAGCCGACGGGGGCGGGCATCGGAGCCAGCGCTCTGTCACCCCCACCGCGCTCGCGCAACCTGCAACCTGCAACCTGCAACGTCCCCCCGCAGCTCCCACCGTGCCATCGGCTACCATCGCCCCGATACCGAAGGAGCCCTCTTCATGAGCAAGACCATTATCTCGACCGCCGGTGCACCCGCGGCCATCGGTCCGTATTCGCAGGCCGTGCGTGCCGGCCAGACCGTTTACCTCTCTGGCCAGATCGCGCTGGACCCGGTGAGCGGCCAGCTCGTCGAGGGCGGATTCGATGCGCAGGTGGATCGTGCGTTCGCGAACCTGAAGGCCGTTGCGCAGGCTGCCGGGGGGTCACTGGGTGACGTGGTCAAGCTCACGCTCTTTCTGACGGACCTTGCGCACTTTCCGCGTGTCAACGAAATCATGCAGACCTATTTTGCTGCGCCGTACCCTGCACGGTCTACCGTGGGGATCTCCAGCCTGCCGCGCGGCGCGTTGTTCGAAGTCGAAGCGGTGATGGTGCTGGCCTGACGCTGCGCGCGCGATGAGTGATCTCGCGCGCTTTGCGCGGCTCGGCATTCGCACGGAATCCGACCTGCTGCTGCATCTGCCCCTGCGCTATGAGGATGAATCGCGCATCCTGCCGATCGGGGAGGTCAGTCCGGGTGCTACCTGCCAGGTGGCCGGTGTAGTGTGCCGTAACGAGATCGTCCTGCGTCCCCGCCGCATGTTGCAGGTGGACATCGAAGATGCGACCGGCGCCATCACGCTGCGTTTCCTGAACTTCTATGGTTCGCAGGTATCGCAGCTTGCAGTGGGTCGCAGGGTGCGTGCCCTCGGCGAAGTGCGGGGTGGGCTGTTCGGGCTGGAGATGGTGCATCCGCGCTATCGCATCCTGAGCGGCGAGACTTCAGCAGCCGACCTGCCGAAGGTGCTGACGCCGGTGTACCCCACGGTTGCGGGCATTGGCCAGGCGGAGCTGCGACGCACGATCCTCACTGCACTCTCACGCGCTGCGTGGGAGGACACGCTGCCACCGGGCTGTGCGCAACGCCTGGGGCTGCCGGAGCTGATGGCTTCGCTGCACTGGCTGCACCAGCCTCCGCCGGATGCGCCGTTGTCCGCGATCGAAGACCGCAGCCACCCGGCCTGCCGCCGTCTGGCGTTCGAGGAACTGCTGGCCCAGCAACTGTCGTTGCGTCGCGCACGGGCCGCCCGCGCGCTGCAGCAGGCGCAGCCCTTGTCGGATCAGTGCCTGGTCGAGCGCTTGATGGCGAACCTTCCCTTTCGATTGACGGGCGCTCAGCAGCGTGCCTGGAGTGAGGTCTCTCGCGATCTGCAAGGCAACGAACCCATGAATCGATTGCTGCAGGGTGATGTGGGCAGCGGCAAGACAGTGATTGCTGCGCTGGCTGCCATGCAGGCCGTCGGCAGTGGTCGGCAGGCTGCGCTGATGGCACCCACCGAGATCCTGGCCGAACAACACTACCGAAAATTGCTCGCCTGGCTCGAACCGCTGGATGTTCGCGTGGCCTGGCTGGCGGGCTCACTCAGCGCAGCCGCCAAGAAGCGGGTGCGCGCAGCCGCGGCGCAGGGTGAGGTCGATCTGCTGGTCGGCACGCATGCACTGGTCGAAGATTCCGTGGAGTTGCCTGCCCTGGGGCTCGCCATTGTCGATGAGCAGCATCGCTTCGGTGTGGCACAGCGCCTGGCCCTGCGGGCCACGCGAGGCGACGTACTGCCCCACCAGCTCATGATGAGCGCGACGCCCATTCCGCGCACCCTGGCCATGAGCTACTACGCCGACCTCGATGTGTCGGTCATCGATGAGCTGCCGCCAGGGCGCACGCCCGTGGTCACTAAGCTGGTCACTGAGGGGCGCCGCGCTGAAGTGGTGGAGCGCGTGCGCACCGCCGTGTCTGCCGGCCGGCAAGCCTACTGGGTGTGTCCGCTGATCGAAGAGTCCGAGGCCCTGGAACTGCAGACCGCGATGGACACGCATGCAGCGCTATCCGCAGAGCTTGAGGGCTTGAGCGTCGGACTGGTTCATGGCCGGCTGCCGGCCGCTGAGAAGGCGGCCACCATGGCTGCGTTCATTGCGGGCGAGGTTCAGGTGCTGGTGGCAACCACCGTAATCGAGGTGGGGGTGGACGTCCCTAATGCTTCGTTCATGGTGATCGAACATGCGGAGCGATTTGGCCTGGCACAGTTGCACCAGCTGCGTGGGCGCGTGGGTCGCGGTACCACCGAAAGTGTCTGCGTGCTGTTGTATCGCACACCCTTGTCGCCTCTGGCGCGCGAGCGCTTGCGGACCATGTACGAAACGACCGATGGCTTCGAGATCGCGCGGCGTGATCTGCAGCTGCGCGGCCCGGGTGAGTTTCTGGGCGCGCGCCAGTCGGGACTGTCGCTGCTGCGTTTTGCCGATCTGGAGCGCGACGAGGATCTGGTCGAGGCCGCGCGCACGGAGGCGGCCGAGATGTTGGAGGGCCCACCTGAGCGGGTGGATGCCCACCTCGCGCGCTGGCTCTCAGGGCGCGAGGAGTTCCTGAAGGCTTGACTGCAGCCCTCGTGCTATTCCGGTTCGACCCCAGTGGCCACCAGCACACGCGACACCATGTTGTAGCCGGCGGTCGTGGCGATCAACTCGAACATCTGCTGATCATTCGGAAAAACGGCCCGCGCGGCGGCATAGGTGGCGTCGCTGACTTTTACGTGGCGGGTCATCTCGACGACCAGCGCGATCACGGCACGCTCCGAGGTATCAAAGAGCGCGGTGTCCTTCATGGCACTGTCCGGATCGCGCAGGGCTTTCATTTGCGCGGGCGTGGCGCCTGCTTTTTCCAGCAGCGGGGCGTGTTGCACCCATTCGTATTCCGCGCCATTCATGACACCCACGATGCACATGGCCATCTCGCGATATTTCGGCGACAAGGTCATTCCGCTGCGAATGGCTCCGAACATGCTGTTCCAGCCCATGGCCACGGCCGGACTGTGCAGCAGGATGCGATCGAGCTCGCCGAGCTGCCCGCCACGCCGCTCGCGGATGGCGTCGACAATGGCTTTGGGTTCGGCGAGATCGGAAGGGATGTAGGGCATGCGGGGCATGGTGGGCGTCTCGTGGGGTCGTGGGGAATTCAGGATCTTCGCATGTGTCAGGACACGCAGCCGAATGCGTGCCGAGAAATCGAACGGCGCAGAGCCGCTGATAGAATCAGACCATGACGCTCACCGAGCTCAAATATATTGTCGCCGTTGCACGCGAACGCCATTTCGGTCGCGCTGCAGAGGCATGCCATGTCAGTCAGCCCACGCTGTCGGTCGGTATCCGCAAGCTCGAAGAAGAGCTGGGCGTGACGCTTTTTGAGAGAGGCGGGGTTGAGGTCAGTGTGACCCCGATCGGTTTGCAGATCGTCGACCAGGCCCAGCGTGTCCTGGATGAAACCTCCAGCATCCGCGAGATTGCAAAGCTCGGGCGCGATCCCTTGTCGGGTGCGCTCAGGTTGGGCGTCATCCACACGATCGGACCGTATCTGTTGCCGCGCCTGGTGCCGCGCCTCATTCGTGACGCGCCCGACATGCCGCTCGTGCTGCAAGAAAATTTCACCGCCCGATTGCTCGAGTTGCTGCGGCAAGGTGATATCGATGTGGCCATCCTGGCAGATCCTTTCGCAGACCAGGGTTTTTCAGTGGCACCGCTTTACGAGGAACCCTTCGTGGTGGCGGTGCCGTGCGCGCATGCCTGGGCCCAACGCACCATGCTGAGTTCTGCGGAGCTCAAGCAGCAGACCATGTTGCTGCTCGGCACCGGACATTGTTTTCGTGACCAGGTGCTGGAGGTCTGCCCTGAACTGTCGCGCTATTCGCAGGCCAGTGGCGGTATCCAGAAAACCTTCGAGGGCTCGTCGCTCGAGACCATTCGGCACATGGTCGCCTCGGGCATCGGCATCACGGTATTGCCCTGGATGGCTCAGCCGCAGACCGTACTCGATGGTGAGCGCCGAGATGACGGTATGCTCACCTACATCCCGTTTGAGCCGCCTGCACCCACACGCAGAGTCGTGCTGGCATGGCGTCGCAGCTTCACCCGTACAGCAGCGATCGACGCCGTGCGCCAGGCCGTCATGAAGGCCGCCCTGCCTGGCGTGACCCGCCTGGATGGCCCCGCTCAGTCGGCTGGGTCGGCTGCATCGCAGCTCTCTTCTGTTCATCCCTTCGACCGCAATACGGTGGCTAGCGCGTGACTGCATCCTCTTCCTCCGACCTTCCGAACTACCCGACTGTGGAACAGGTGATCGGCCGCACACCGCTGGTTCGCCTGCAGCGATTGCCGGGCGCCGCTAATGCGGCCCGCGGCAACGTCATTCTGGGCAAGCTCGAAGGCAATAATCCGGCGGGTTCGGTCAAGGACCGCCCAGCCATTGCGATGATCGCCCGTGCTGAGGCACGTGGCGAAATCCGCCCTGGCGACACACTCATCGAGGCCACGTCGGGCAACACCGGTATTGCACTGGCCATGGCTGCGGCCATTCGCGGCTATCGGATGGTGCTGATCATGCCGGACAACCTGTCGGTGGAACGACGGCAGACCATGAAGGCTTTTGGTGCCGAGCTGATTCTGGTCACGCGCGAACAGGGTATGGAATACGCCCGCGACCTCGCGGACAGCATGCAGGCCAAGGGGCAGGGCAAGGTGCTGGACCAGTTTTCAAACAACGACAACTGGGCGGCGCATTTTGAGACCACCGGCCCGGAAATCTGGGCGGACACCTCTGGCCATGTGACGCATTTCGTTTCGGCGATGGGCACCACCGGCACGATTACCGGGGTCTCTCGCTATCTGAAATCGCAAAACCCTGCGGTGCGCATCGTCGGTGCGCAGCCCGACGAGGGCTCGTCCATTCCCGGTATCCGCAAGTGGCCCGAAGCCTACCTGCCTGCCATCTACCAGCACGCTATCGTCGACGAGGTGCAGTACGTGTCGCAGGCACAAGCCGAGGAGATGGCCCGTCGCCTGGCCGCCGAGGAAGGTATTTTCTGCGGTCCCTCGGCAGCGGGGGCGTGCTGCATCGCGCTGCGTTTGGCCGAATCGCTGCACAACGCCACCATCGTGTTCATCGTGTGCGATCGGGGTGATCGCTACCTCTCCATGGGACTGTTTCCCGGGTGAGTCCCCTCGCCAGCGGTGCGCCGGGCGCAGAGCCGACGGCGCGCCGCCCGGATCCGGTGGCGGGTATGTTGCTGGCGGTTTGCGCAGCGATGTCGTTTGCAGTCCTGGATACCACCTCCAAATACCTGTCGCAAACCTACCCCGTGCCCATGGTCTCCTGGGCGCGCTATGCCTTTCATGTGCTGCTGATGGCCGTGTTTCTGTTGCCATCACGGGGGCGCATGATCTTGCGGACACGCAGGCCGCGATTGCAGGTCATTCGTGGCGTCTGTCTGGGGCTGTCTTCGCTGATTTTTTTTGGTGCGCTCAGTCTGATGCCGGTGGCTGAAGCCAGCGCGATCATTTCCATCGGCCCCATCCTGGTCAGCGTCGTAGCCGTGTACTGGCTACGAGAGCAGGCCCCTCGGGGCACCTGGATCGCGCTTGCGGTCAGTTTTGCAGGCGTATTGCTGATCGTTCGGCCGGGCTCCGCGCTCTTCACGCCGGCAGCGCTGCTGCCGGTGCTGGCCGCGGTTTTTTCGACCGGATTTACGCTCGCCACACGCAAACTCGCCGGCATTGACGAAGCCGTGAACACGCTGTTTCTGGGAGCCATTGCCGCGCTGGTGCTCTTGAGCGGGCTGTTGCCGTTCTATTGGAAGACACCGCAGACGCTGTGGCACATGCTGCTGTTCGTGGCGACCGGCGCCATTGGTGCAGGCGGCCACTACCTCCTGGTGCTGGCGTATGAGCGCGCCAACGCCACCACGATTGCCCCTTTCATGTACGCCAACATCATTGCGGCACTGGCGATGGGCTGGTTGATCTTCGACACCTTTCCCGATGCAGTGGCCCTGATCGGCATTGGTCTGATCGTGTCGGCGGGCGTAGGTCTGGCAATGTTGCGACGCACCTGACGCTGTGCGTGCTGCGTGCTTGTCACGCTGCCGCGGGTGTCAGCGCGGTGAGGGCGACCGTGCGCTCGCGTTGTCCAGTGCGCTGCGCAGTTCGCGGGCAAAGTCGATCACGGCCATGGCGTAGAAATACGACCGGTTGTAGCGCGTGATCACATAAAAATTGTGCGCACCCAGCACGTACTGTGTGGGCAGGTCTCCATCCGGCAGATCGATCAACGAGAGTGGTTCGCCCTCCGGTAACGGACGGGGGCTGCTCACACCTTGCGCGGCCAGTTCGGCGACGGAGAGTTTGGGCGGAATGCCTGCTTGCACTGCGGTGACCGCCAGAATTTCGTCCTTGACGAGGGCTGGAAAGTGCGTCGGACCACCCGGCCGCCAACCGTGATTCACCAGGAAATTGGCGACGCTACCGATGGCATCACTGGGGCTGCTTCGCAAATCGATGCGACCGTCCCCATCGAAATCGATGGCATGCCGTCGGATGCTGCCGGGCATGAATTGCGGCAAGCCCACGGCTCCTGCAAACGAGCCGCGCCAGTGCAACGGATCAAACCCATTGTCGCGCGCCAGCAGCAGGTACTGTTCGAGTTCTTCGCGAAAGAAAGCGGCCCTGCGCGGATAGTCGAAGGTCAGGGTGGTGAGCGCGTCCATGACTCGAAAGTCACCCGCCTGCCGCCCATATAAGGTTTCGATGCCGATGATCGAGACGATGATTTCTTCAGGTACCCCAAAGCGCGCTGAGGCGCGGCGCAGCGTGGCGCGATGCTCCCGCCAGAACTTCAGACCTTCACGGATGCGAACCGGTTCGATGAACCGGTTGCGATATTGCGACCAGGATTTCTTGGCTCCCGCAGGGGCCGGGGTCATCAGTCGTACTGCGGTTTCGGAGGCTCGCGTACGCGCAAACACTTCAGTGAGCTCTGCTTCCGAAAAACCATGACGCGTCACCATTTCGCGTACGAATTCGCGCACATCGTCTCGGTTGGACCAGTCGGCTTGGGCGTTGGCTGCATCGGGCCATGTGCCAATGATCGCGATCATTGAGGCGCCACAGACCCACACACGGAACTGCCGCAACAGGCGGCGTGCAGTACGACTGGAAAAGACGATCATGAAGGCCTGAATTGCTTCACGAGCCGCTGGAAATGGCGGACCCGATCAGGGGTGGACGAACCCGGATCGTAACGCAGCCGGTTGTAGACCGCGACGATCTCGCGGGCTTGGCGTGCGTCATCAGCATCGAGCAGACGATCTACCCTTCGTACGAAGCGCACCGCGGTTTCGTCGCGCTGTCGTGGCGTACCCAATTGCGCGATGCGCTCGCAAAAGCGCTCGTAACTTGCTTCGACCGGATCGCGTGCCCGCCGCGGCCGCAGGGTGGACAGTGCCATGGCACCGATCACCAGCCCCAGCACGATGCCCAGTGCTCCAAGCAGTTCGCGGGGATCGGCTGCATCCAGCCCCACACTGGAAAGCAGTGAGCGTTGCCGATTGCGGTCGTAGTTGAGCACCCACTGATTCCAGCTGTTGGCCATGGCATCGAACGACAGCCGCCACTGTCGCGCCAAGGCAAAGTCGGCAAAGCCTGGTAGCAGTGCTGCATCGTCACGCAAGGCGTCCATCGAACGCGCCCCTTGCTCGATGCGTTGTGGTGCGACCGCAGCGGTTGGATCAATGCGCACCCAGCCGCGCTCAGCCAGCCAGACCTCCGCCCAGGCATGGGCATCGGCCTGACGCACGATCCAGTAGCCACCTTCAGGATTGACTTCGGCGCCCTGATAGCCGGTCACGACGCGTGCTGGAATATCGAGTGCGCGCATCAGTACCACGAAGGCGCCTGCAAAATGCTCGCAAAAACCGGCCCGCGTCTCGAAGAGAAAACGGTCGACCACATCGTCGGCAAGCAGGGGCGGGTTCAGGGTGTAACGAAAGCCGGCATCGCGAAACATCGACAGCGCACGCTTGACCAGTCGCAGGTTGTCGGGTTCTTCCTGGCGCCAGCGCGCAGCCAACTCCAGCGTGCGCCGATGGTGGCCTGGCGGCAGCTGAATCCAGTTCTGCAAAGACAGGCGGGTTTCGTTCAGCCCGATGGCCGCGTCGGTGCGGGCCGCTGCCCGATAGCGGGTGCGGGCCACGAGCGGATTGAGAGACAGCGCATCGAACTCCGGGCTCAAAGAGGTGGACAAGCCCTGGCCGGCCGGCACTTCTACCGGGACATCCAGCGCAAACAGCCAGCGACGACCATGCGGCTCGAGTGTGAGCAGATAGTGCAACGCGTTGCCGGTAGCCGGCAGGTCGATGCGCGGAACCGTGGGACGGGTGACCTCGTAGCGTACCGGGCGCCAGGTCTGACCGTCGTAATCGCCCAGCGTGGGCCCACGCCAGTACATCTGCGAGGGGGCGGGGGCATCGCCGTCAAATTGCACACGAAAGGCCACAGCCTCATCCCGCGCCAGCTTGGAGATCTGACCCGGAGTCATGGTGTCGGACATGCCGGTGCGCCCCGAGTGTGCATCGTCCGGCAAGCCCCACAGTGGTGTGCTCAGGCGCGGAAACAGCAGAAAAAGCGCAGCAGCCAAGGGCAGGGCCTGCAGCAACAAGATGGCGGTGTAGCCCAGGCGACGCCGCACGCTCGCCTCGCGCGCACCGAATTGCACGGTGAGCAGTGCTGCAATCAGGGCGGTGATGGCCAGCATGGTCAGGCCGGCGACCAGCAAGGACTGGGACTTGAAAAAGCCAGTCAGCAGCAGAAAGAAACACAGGAAGATCACCACATACACATCGCGGCGCGCCCTCATCTCCATGAGCTTCAGGCCCAAAAAGAGCACAAGCAGCGAAACGCCGGAGTCGCGCCCGAATAGAGTGCCGTACTGGGCGATGACTCCGACTGTGCAGGCAGCGGCCGTTACCAACCGCAGGCCACCGCCGGGCAACGGATTTCCCGAGAACACCAGCCCCAGGCGCCAGAGAAACAGCACGCAAAAGCTGGCCGAACACCACAGTGGTATCTGCGCAAAACTGGGTAGTACAGCCAGTCCGATGGCCGCCATCAGAAAGAGGGTGTCGCGCCGCTCACGCTCCCATTCACCGCCAAGCGTGCCGCTCAGTGCGCGCAGCGAAGGCAGCCACTCGGGCAAACTCATCGACTTCATTCAGACCGTGGCCAGTGCCAGCGCACGCAAACATTCGGCCCGATGCGTGGGGCCTGCCGTGGGCGCCATGTCTACGCCGGGTAAGTGCAGCCCGTAGCGCAGACCCGCGGTTTCAGCATCGATCACCCAGCGGGTCAGCCGTGAAATGCGCTCTTCCGCAGAGAGATTGCCAGGCAGCCCTGACCAGTCCAACTGCAGCAAGCCGCCACTGCCACCTTCAAATTCCCTCACCAGCAGCGAGTCGCCTCCGGTGCGGGCCATCGCTTTCCAGGCCAGGCGTCGCGGTGAATCGCCAGTGCGATAGGGGCGGATGGCAGCGACGTCTTCTTCGCCATGCACACGGCCATTGGGCTCGCCGCCTGCGGCATCGGCTTGGGGCAGCGGCACTGCGGGTGTCTCGGGTCGGGGCAGCACGAGCGCCCGCGCAGCCGGGTGCCAACGCGCCCAGGCACGCCATAAGCCCAGCGGCCAGGTGGTTTCCAGGCGCAGCCGCGGCACTTCCAACCAACCGCGCTGCGCGGTGGGCAGGACCACGCTCACGATCTGCTCGGCGTGCGGCGAGATGTCGATACGTGTAATCTGCGCCGCGCCCGGTACCGACAACTCCAGCGCAAAGCGATCGAGGCCGCCCGCATTGCGGATCATCAGACCGAACTCAGCGAATTCGCCGGCGTGGACTGGCTCGGTGCGACCCGGGCGCAAGGTCAGACCCAAGAGGTTGCGCCAGGTGTGGATCATCGAGACGACGCCTACCCCCGCGAGCAGGAAGGTCAGCGCATAGCCCAGCGCGAGCTGATAGTTGATTGCGGTCAGTAGCATGATGACCAGCACGATCGCAAACAGAAGCCCGGCGCGCGTGGGGAGGATATACACCGCATGCCGGTTGAGCTGCAGATCACCGACATCGCGTCGGCGTGCACCGGCCAGGCGTGACGACAGGTGCGCGAGCCAGGACGAGATGGCGGCCTGCATGTGATGCGTCTTACTCAGGGAACCGGGACGGCCTTGGACAGCTCGGCCACCAATTCTGCACGCGCACGGTGTCCGATCGCCACGCCTTTGGCGGGACGCAGCCTGTGGCCGGCCACGGCGGTGAGCACCGCCTGCACATCGTCGGGCAGCACATGATTGCGGCCATCGAGCAAAGCCCAGGCCTTGGCCGCCTGCAACAGTGCCAGGCCTGCGCGCGGGCTTAAGCCCTCCGAGAAGGCGGCTGATCTGCGGCTGTGGGTGAGCAGGTTTTGAACGTAATCGAGCAGGGCGGGCGCGGTGCGCACCTGACTGAGCGAGCGTTGCGCTTCCACGAGTTGCGCCGGAGTCATGCAGGGCGCAAGCGTGGTGAGCATTTCGCGCCGGTCGGCGCCTTCCAGTAGCGCCCGCTCCGATTTGGGGTCGGGGTAGCCGAGCTCGATGCACATGAGGAAGCGATCGAGTTGCGACTCGGGCAGGGGGAACGTGCCGATCTGGTCCTGCGGATTTTGCGTGGCAATCACGAAGAAGGGCTCGGGCAGGCGGCGTGCATCGCCATCGACCGACACTTGCCGTTCTTCCATCGCTTCGAGCAAAGCGCTTTGCGTCTTGGGCGAGGCGCGATTGATTTCGTCAGCCAGCAGGACTTGCGAGAACACCGGGCCCGGATGAAACACAAAACGGCTGCCTTCGCGCTCGAAGACCGAGACGCCAACGATGTCGGTCGGCAGCAGGTCATTGGTGAACTGCACCCGCTTGAAGGCGAGCCCGAGCGACTGGGACAGCGCGTGCGCGAGCGTGGTCTTGCCGACGCCGGGCAGATCTTCGATGAGCAGATGGCCGCGTGCCAGCAGACATGCCAGCGCCATTCGGATCTGGGGTTGCTTACCCACCACCACACCGCCGACCTGCGCGGCCACCGCCTGAATGCGTTCGAGCATGAGTGCCTTCTGAGAATCCGCGCGAGTGTAATCTAGGGGTTTTGGCCGCCCGAGCACTGTCCGACGACTGGCATGCGGCCCAGCTCACAAGGAGACGCCCCATGGCTACAGATCCCCATATGCTGAGTTCCCATGCCGCTGATCGGGTGGCTGCGTCCGCCGAACCTGCACTGCTTGAACGTGAAGACCGCGGTGGTGTGGCCTGGCTTTGGCTTAATCGGCCCCGTGCGTACAACGCATTGTCCGAGGACCTTTTGGGCGCACTGCATGGGGAGCTCGAAGCCATTTCCCGCAACCCAGCCGTGCGGGCGGTGGTGATCGGCGGGCGCGGCGCGGCGTTTTGTGCGGGGCACGATTTGCGTGAAATGCGCGCCGAACCTTCGCTGGCCTACTACCAGGATCTCTTCACCCGCTGCAGTCGCATGATGGTGCTGTTGCAGCGCATGCCTCAGCCTGTCATTGCGCGGGTGCACGGCATTGCCACTGCGGCGGGATGCCAGTTGGTGGCTGCCTGCGATCTGGCCATCACGGCAGACGATGCCCGCTTTGCAGTCTCGGGAATCAACCTGGGCCTATTTTGCTCGACCCCGTCCGTAGCCCTGTCTCGCAACCTGTCGCGCAAGGCGGCCATGCGCATGCTGCTCACTGGCGACTTCATCAGCGCAGCCGAAGCGGTCGAGCAGGGGTTGGTTAACGAGGCCGTTGCACCCGATCAGTTGGACGCCACGATCGAAGCACTGCTGGCGCGCATTCTGGCCAAGCCGGTTGAAGCGGTGTCAGCTGGCAAGGGGCTGTTTTATCGGCAGTTGGAGCTGGGTGTGGAAGGTGCCTATCAGCTGGCTGGACAGACCATGGCTTGCAACATGATGGAGCAGAGCGCCCTGGAAGGCGTGCAGGCGTTCATCGAGAAGCGCCCGCCCAAGTGGTGACGGGCATGCCGATGGGTGGGGCTGAATCAGGCGCGCCCTTGTGAGCGACTCAAACGTTGCGCCAGCGCCTGCAGGTCTTTCACCAGCGCTCGCGTGCGGCTGGTATCCATCTGTTCACTGAACGACGCACAACCGATGGTCATGGTGGGTTGGCCGCTCGCATCGAAGACCGGGACGGCCAATACGGTGGCTCCCCGCTGGTAATGCCCGTCGTCGCGTGCAAAGCCCAGTTCGCGCACCTGCTGCAACGACTTCCAGTAGGCCTCGAACGATGGAGCACGATCCCAGCGCAGGGCGGCGAACCGGGTTTTCATCTCGGTGCGTGACAGGCCGCTGAACGCGGCCAGGCACCGACCCGAGGCGCCCACAAACCGCGGCATGCGCGTGCCCACGGTCATTTGCACGCGCACCGCACCGGGATGTTCGGCCACATGTACAAGGATCATGCGGTCGTCGGGTTGTGCTTGCCACATCACAACCGTCACGCCGTGGCGCACGGCCAGCGCATCCAGTTCAGGCTGCACCAGGCGCACCAGCGACGCCTGGCCCAGGGCACCGCGCGCGAGCTCTACCACGCCCAGTCCGATGCTGTAAGTCTTGGTGGACTCGTCGAAGTTGACCAGACCTTCATGGACCAGCGTGCGCAGCAGGTTGAAGCAAGTGCTGGCGTTCAGCTGCAGGTCGCGCGCGATGCGCGTCACGCCCAGTGGCGCTGGCTGATCGGTGAGATGACGCAAGATGCGCAACCCGCTCACCAGTGCGCCCACCAGTTTGGGCGATGCAGCGGGCTGCGCGCTGCTCACGCCTTGAACCCCAGTCCGCGGGCGATCAGGTTGCGCTGGATGTCGCTCGTGCCTTCGCCGATGACGTAGAGCAGGGCGTCGCGATGAATGCGGCCCACGGGGTACTCGCGCATGATGCCGGCGCCACCGAAGATACGAATGGCGGCTTCGCTCGCGCGTACGGCCGCTTCACTGGCCACCAGCTTGACCTTGGCAGCAAGGTCGGGCGTGAGCGTGCCGCGGTCCACGCACCAGGCGCCGTAGTACACCAGCCAGCGCGTGGCCTCAATGTCGGCGGCCATGTCGGCCAGGCGATGGGCAATGGCCTGATAGTCGCCAATACGCTTGTTGGCCACGATGCGCTCGCCGGCATACGCCACTGAGGCCTCTAGCGCAGCGCGTGCCATGCCCAGCGAATTGGCGGCCACGCCCACGCGGTTCTCGCTCAGCGACTCCAGGATCAGCGGATAAGTGCCTTCGCGCTCGCCCAGCAGGCCGTCGTCTGGCACGAATACGTTGTCGATGTGGATGAGGCCGGTCTCTGAACTGCGGATCGATTCCTTATCCAGTTTGGACACCTCGAAGCCCGGGTTGCTGGTCTCGACGATGAAGAGGCTGATCGCATCGATCGTGAGTTCAGGCCGGGTGCGGGCTGCCACCAGCACGAAATCGGCGATCGGTGCGTTGGAGATGTAGAGCTTGCTGCCGTTCAGCTGCCAGCCGCCTGCCACCTTGGTGGCGCGTGTCTTGAGTGCGCGCACATTGGAGCCGCCGTCGGGCTCGCTCAGACCGAATGCCGCAATTTTGCGGCCGGCAATGGCAGGCCGAAAATAGCGCTCCTGCTGCGCAGCGGTGCCGCCCTTCCAGATCGGCCAGATGCCCAGATGGCTGTGCGCCGACCAGCTGGATGCAAAGCCCTGGCAGACCGCGCTCATCTCTTCTCGGATGATGCAGTCGGCAATCTTGTCCATGCCGCTGCCACCCACATCCTGCGGATAACGCGCGCCAATCAGACCCATGTCGCCCCATTTGCGAAAGAGCTCGCGCGGGAAGGTCTCGGTCTCCTCCGCGTGGCGCACCAGCGGCGCCACTTCATCCTGACAAAAGCGCCGTACAGTTTCACGTACTGATTCGTGTTCGGGGCTGAAGCTGAAATCGAGGGCCATGTGTTCAGTCCACCTTGGCGCCGGAGCTTTTCACCACAGCGGCATAGCGGGCCATTTCCGACTCGATATGTGCTGTGAATTGCTCCGGTGTGCTGCCCACTGGCTCCACGCCTTGCGCCAAAAGCCTTTCCTTCACCTCAGGCGCATTCAAGGCCTTGTGTGTTTCAGCGCTCAGCTTAGCCACGATGTCACGGGGTGTCCCCGCTGGTGCCACCAGGCCCAGCCAGGTGTTGCCATTGAAGCCGGGCAGCGAATCGGCAATGGTGGGGACGTCGGGCAGGGCAGGCGAGCGGATGTCACCCGTGACGCCCAGCGCCTTCAGGCGCCCCGATTTGATGTGCGGCAGCGCCGAGAGGATGTCCACGAACATGACCGAGGTGTTGCCGGCCACCGTGTCGGTCAGGCCCGGCGCGCTGCCCTTATAGGGCACATGCACCATCTCCACGCCTGCCATGGTGCGAAAGATCTCGCCCGACAAATGATTGGATTGGCCATTGCCGGCCGATGCAAAGGTGATCGCGCGAGGCTTCGCTTTAGCCAGAGCAATGAGTTCTTTGACGGTGTTGACGCCCACGGAAGGGTGCGCAACCAGCACGTTTTTCAGGTTGACGGTCTGGCTCACGGCGACGAAATCCTTGAGCGTGTCATAGGGCATCTTGGGATACAGGCCGGGGTTGATGGCGTGCGAGGTGGCTACCTTGCACAGGGTGTAGCCATCGGGTGCGGCACGCGCCACCACTTCCGTGCCCAGGATGCCGCCGGCACCGGCGCGGTTCTCCACCACCACGTTCTGGCCCATGCTCTCGCCGATGCGCGTGGCCACGAGCCTGCCCACGGTGTCGAGGATGCCGCCGGCAGCCGAGGCCACGACCATTTTCACCGGGCGATTCGGGTAGCCGGCAGTGGCTTGCGCGCGCGTTCCGCGGGCATACCCCAGGGCCAGTACGGCGCTGGCTGCGGACGTGCCCAGCGCTGCGCGCCGATGCGGATTCACAGCGTGCGTACGGTGCGATCGCTTCATGGTCTGGCCTCCTGAGGTGAGCCTGTTTTCCTTGCGCGGTCAGATGTGCCGCGGTGCCAAGGTACGCTCGGTTATAGTCGTTTGTGAAAACGATTCTATACCGAGAATAGGCGTACGCAGCCTGCGATGCGCAGACAGGGTCACTAGCGGGAGCACAGCATGGCGGTATCAAAGGAGGGCGCTCGAGCGCGCCCGGTCAATTCAGTGGACCGCGAGGCCTTCCGCGACATGTGCCGGGCGTTCGCGCAACGTGAGGTGGCGCCCCGATGGCAGCAGGCCGATCGCGAGCGGGCGTTTCCAAGAGACTTCTATGTGGCGATGGCCAAGGCTGGCCTCATTGGACTGACCGCCGATGAGTCGGTTGGAGGCGCAGGCCTGGGTGCGTATGAAGAAGCCATTGCCATGGAGGAGATGTCGCGTATCAACCCCAATCTGGCGGTGGCGATGCTGGTGCAAAACGTGGCGGGCTCGCTGCTTTATGAGTACGGCACCGAGGCGCAGCGCGAGATTGCACGGCGCACGATTGCCGGTGAATGTCTGGTGGCCATTACCGTGACCGAGCCTGAGGCCGGCAACGATGTGCAAAACGTGCAGACGCGTGCCACGCGCGATGGCGATCACTGGGTGCTGGACGGGTTGAAGTCGTTCATCACGCTGGGCGGGGATGCGGATGTGCTGGTCACCCTGGCGCAGACCGAGCCGGGAACCGGGCGCCGCGGCATGCGCTTTTTCGCGGTAGACAGGCATTCGCCTGGCATTACGGCCACGCAGATTGAAGCTTATGTGAACCGGCCTGCGCCGACCTATCGTGTGGCGTTTGACAAGGTGAAGGTGCCTGAATCACGCCGATTACCAGCGGGCTTTGCAGAGATCATGACGGGCTTCAACCGCGAGCGGATCATGGTGGCTGCACGCTGGCTGGGCCATATGCACCATGCATTGCAGTGGGCCAACGAGTATGCGCAGGTGCGCCGTCAGTTCGGCCGGCCGATCGGTGCGAATCAGTCCATCGCCTTTCAGTTGGCACAGTGCCATGTGGACGTGCAGGCTGCGCGCCACCTCACGTACCACGCGGCCGAGCGCTGGGATAGCGGTGCCCCGCTTCGCGACGTCATTCTGGATGTGTCATCGGCCAAGCTGTTCGCTACCCAGGCCGTGGTGCGGGTCACGCAAACCGCCCTGCATGTGGGCGGCGGCTGGGGCTTGACCGAAGAGTTGCCCGCCATGCGCATGGCCATGGATGCGCTGGTGGCCCCGGTCACGGTGGGCAGTTACGAGATTCAGCTGCGCGCGATCGCCCGGGAGATGGGGTTGCCGGTGGATTGACGCAGCCCACCTCACAAATTTCGGCTGATGATGTCCTTGAGCACTTCCGAGGTGCCGCCGGCAATGCGGCTCACGCGCGCATCGACCCAGGCCCGGCCAATGCCGTATTCGTTGGAATAGCCGTAGCCGCCGTGCAGCTGCAGGAAATCGTCGAGGTAGCGGTTCATCAGCTCGGTGCCCACCAGCTTGACCATGGCGGCTTTTTCGCTGCTGATGCCGCCGTTCACGTGCTCCTCGATGCAGCTGTCAATGAACGCACGCAACATGGCGATGTAGGCCTTCGCTTCGGCGAGCTTGAACTTACTGTTCTGGAAGTCAAAGATCGGGTTGCCAAAGACTTTGCGCTCTTTCACATAGGTGAGCGTGCGGGCCAGTTCGGCCTCCAGGATGGCGCAGGAGCGCATGCCGATCACCATGCGCTCCTGGGGCAACTGCTGCATCAGGTACACAAAGCCGCGGCCTTCTTCGCCCACCAGGTTGCCGATCGGCACGCGCACGTTGTCGAAAAAAAGCTCGGCGGTGTCTTGAGCCTTCAGGCCGATCTTGTCCATCGGCCCCACTTTCGTGAAGCCTGGCGTGCCTTCTTCCACGGCAATCAGCGAGACCCCCTTTGCACCCGCCGCCGGGTCGGTCTTGCAGGCCACCAGCACCACGCCGCAATTCACGCCGTTGGTAATCCACACCTTCTGGCCATTGATCACCCAGTGATCGCCATCGCGTACGGCATTCGTGCGAATGTTTTTTAGATCGCTGCCGGTGCCGGGTTCAGTCATGCCAATGGAGCCCACGATCTCGCCACGGCACAGGCGCGGCAGCAGGTGGCGCTTGAGCGACTCGCTGCCGTAATGCATGAGGTAAGGCGAGACCATGTCGGAGTGCACCGCCAGGCCCAGGTTGGCGCCTACCTTGACCATTTCTTCAGTGACGACGCAGGCGTGCAGGAAGTCGCCGCCACCACCGCCATATTCAGCAGGAATCATCGTGCCCAGAATGCCCGCCTCGCCGGCCTTGCGCCAGAACTCACGCGGTGTCACGCCGGCTTTTTCCCAGTCACGGTAGTGGGGTACCAACTCGCGCTCAAAAAAGCGCTTCACTTGCTCTCGGAATTGCTCGTGTTCTTCGCTGAAGATGGTGCGTGGCATATCGTGTCCCTGAAGTGTGTGGGGCCCGCCGCGGTACGTGCCGGGCAGCCCGCGTGTCATTCGGCCTGTGGAATGCCGTTCGTGCGGCAGAATCGGTGCCAAGGTTACACTGCGCCGAACCATTGAGAGGAGAGCAGACATGGGGCAACTGGACGGCCGCGTGGCCATCGTGACCGGGTCGGGCCGTGGCATTGGCCAGCAGATTGCATTGCGACTGGCCCGCGACGGCGCACGCGTGGTGGTCAACGACCTGGATGAGGCGCCCGCAGCCGAGACCATTGCGCTCATTCAAGGCGCAGGCGGCCAGGCAGTAGCCTGCAATGGCGATGTCAGTACCCCCGATTTTGGTGAGCGTATTGTGGGCACGGCGCTCAATGCTTTTGGCGATGCGCACATCGTGGTGAACAACGCCGGCTACACCTGGGATACCGTTATCCAGAAGATGACCGATGAGCAGTGGGACGCCATTTTGGACGTGCACCTGAAGGCGCCGTTTCGCATCCTGCGAGCTTTCTTCAACCATCTGAAGCCGGCGGTGGAGCGTGAAGCCACCGAGGGTCAGCGCATTGTGCGCAAGGTGGTGAACATCTCGTCCACCTCGGGTGTGAATGGCAATGCGGGTCAGGTGAATTATTCGTCGGCTAAGGCCGGCATCGTGGGCATGACCAAGACGCTGGCCAAGGAGTGGGGGCGTTATCACGTCACGGTCAATGCGGTGGCGTTCGGGTATATCCAAACGCGTCTGACCAAGCCGCTGGCCGAAGGCGATGCCGGCAAGATCGAAGTGCTGGGGCGCGAGGTGAAAATCGGAGTGCAGGCCGGGCGCATTGCGGCCATGTCGCAGATGATTCCGCTGGGTCGTGGCGGTTTGCCCGAAGAGGCGGCCGGTTCCGTCTATCTGTTTTGCAGCCCCGACAGTGACTATGTGAGCGGCCAGACGCTGGTGGTCAATGGCGGACTGTGAGACTCAGCAACCTCTTTACGTGTGCCGGCTGCACGGGCTGCGGGTAGGTCGGCATCCATGACAGAAGCGACGCCCCGACATTCGGTCTCTTTAGAAGTTGAACTTCAGCGCCTACGCACCTCGGCTCGCGTGGTGCGCACGCCCTGTGGCAGCGGGCAGATGGTGTGGCGCACTTGGGGCACTGGCGAGCCGCTGGTGCTCTTTCATGGTGGCGGAGGTAGCTGGGAGCACTGGGTGCGCAACATCGGCTTCCTTTCGCAGCACCGTGCGGTGTGGTGCGCCGATTTCCCGGGCTTTGGCGACTCCGACGATGCGCCCGCACCCACCGATGTGCACGCTATTGCACAGGCCACTGCCGACGGACTGGATCTGCTGTTTCCGCTGCCTCAGCGCGTGGATCTTGCCGGGTTTTCGTTTGGTGGCATGGTGGGTACGGTCATTGCGGCCAGCCGACCGGGGCGGGTGCGTCAGCTTGTGCTGGTGGGTGCTGCCTCATTGGGCATTGTGCGCACCCACCCGCGTCTGAACAGTTGGCGCAAGGCCACTGACCCAGTCGAGCGCCTTGCGCTGCATCGCAAGAATTTGCACATCCTGATGCTGGGCTCGCCACAGCGGGATGATGAGGCGCTGGCACTGCATGCGCGCAATGTGGAGAACACCCGTTTTCGCAGCCAGCGCGTGGCCCACAGCAATCTGGTGCGCGACACGCTCGCATCGATCGACGTGGAGAGATTGGGCGCGATTTACGGCGCAGGTGACGCCACCGGCAATGGTGACATGGTGCTGGTCGAGTCGGTGATCCGTGAGCGGCAGCCCGGGGTCTGCTTTCGGGTGATCGAAGGCAGCGGCCACTGGGTTCAGTACGAAGCGGCCTCGCACTTTCACGATGTGCTGTTGCAACTGCTGACCGAGCCATCCTGACCGACGTGTGCAGCATGTCACGGGTTTCGGAAGTCCGTGATGGGGGTCACTGCGCCCAGCGTTACAACACCCGCCTGCAGCGTCTCTGAGCGCCTGAAAGCCTCGCGGCGATCCTCGTTAACTCACTGAAAATAAAAGAATACTCCTTACTGGTTTGCGTCTTGCTATGTAGTTGTCACTGAGATCGTGCACTGCTTAGCCCGAACCGATGTCATCTATCCGGATGGCCGGGAAACGCGCTGGGTGCCGCCTCTAAGGAGTTTCGACATGCCTAGATACCTATCCCAACTGGGACTGACGGCGGCGATAGCGACTTTCGCCCCGGTGGCCGTCGCCTCGCCGGTGATCCTCAATCCCAGCTTTGAAGACCAGGAGGGGACGTTCACGTACTACGCGGCTCAATGGAGCGGGGAAGTCCTCGGCCAGGTCTCGCGCTCCAGCTACAAGGCACAAAGTGGCCAGTGGAGCATGCGCTTCGTGGACCGGGGCATCGAAACCTCTAGCGCGATCACCGGCTTCACAGTTGGCACTGTCTATAGCCTCACCTTCTGGTTGATCGGAGGCAATACGAACTCCGGCACCTATTTCGAGGTGGATCAGGTTTCGGGCAGCCCGGACAAGTGGACATGGACTAAGCAAACCTTGACCGAATGGACTCAGTACGACTTTCGGTTCATGGCGACTGCGACCACCTCGGACATCCGGTTCAAAGCCAAGTCGGGCAACGCGATCTATCTGGACACGCTCGAACTACGGGATTGCTCGGGCACTGGGTCGGTGTATGCCACCTACGACTGTGACGGCGTCGGGGTGGCGTCTTTGCCGCCTCCTGCACTCGTACCCGTGCCGATGCCCGTCTCGTTGATCGGCCTGGGTTTGTTCGCAGTTGGTGCTAGCGCTTTCGCGCGCCGCAGAGTGGCCTGATCCTGTCATAGAGCGCTTGACCGAACGGGTCCGCCAAGGCGTACCCGTCTCTTTTTGGCATCAGGGGTATCGGAGCCTGCCTATAATTGAGGATTCGCCCATCCTCCTGTGCAGAGTTGCCCATGAAAATCCTGGTGCCGGTCAAGCGAGTCGTCGACTACAACGTCAAGGTGCGCGTCAAAAGCGACGGCACGGGCGTCGACATCGCCAACGTGAAGATGTCCATGAATCCCTTCGACGAAATCGCCGTCGAAGAGGCTGTCCGTTTGAAAGAAAAGGGCGTGGCGACCGAAGTGATCGCCGTGAGCTGTGGCGTGGTGGCCTGCCAGGAAACGCTGCGCACGGCCATGGCCATTGGTGCCGACCGCGCCATCCTGGTCGAAGTGGGCGCAGACATTGATCTTCAGCCGCTGGCTGTGGCCAAGCTGCTCAAGGCCCTCGTGGACAAAGAGCAGCCGGGACTGATCATCGTGGGCAAGCAGGCGATCGATGACGACGCCAACCAGACCGGTCAAATGCTGGCCGCGCTGGCTGGGCTGCCGCAGGCGACATTCGCTTCCAAGGTGGATCTGGCCGATGGCGGCGCCACGGTCATTCGTGAGGTGGATGGTGGTCTGGAGACCATCAAGATGTCGCTGCCTGCAGTGGTCACGACCGACCTGCGCCTGAACGAGCCGCGCTACGTCACGCTGCCCAACATCATGAAGGCCAAGAAAAAGCAGCTCGATACCCTCAAGCCGGCTGATCTGGGGGTGGACGTGACTCCGCGCCTGAAGACACTCAAGGTTGTGGAGCCTGCGGGACGCAAGGCCGGTATCAAGGTGGCCGATGTGGCTGCATTGGTCGACAAACTGAAAAACGAAGCGAAGGTAATCTGACATGGCAGCACTGGTTATTGCTGAACACGACAATCAGTCGATCAAGGGCGGCACCCTCAATGCGGTCACGGCCGCCACGAAATGCGGTGGCGATGTTGTGGTGCTGGTGGCTGGCAACGGCTGCGGCGCTGCGGCGCAGGCGGCTGCGGCCATCACGGGTGTGAATCAGGTCATCAGCGTTGAGGCCGCCTATCTGGCCGATGGACTGGCTGAATCGCTGGCCGCGCAGGTGGTCGCACTGGCTGGGAGCTATTCGCACATTCTTGCGCCGGCCACGGCCTTCGGCAAGAACGTCACCCCTCGCGTGGCGGCCCTGTTGGATGTGGCGCAAATCTCGGACGTGACCGCCATTGAATCGGCTGACACATTCCAGCGTCCCATCTATGCCGGCAACGCGATTGCCACGGTGCAATCGACTGATGCGATCAAGGTCATGACCGTACGTACCACCGCGTTCGATGCGGCTTCGTCAACCGGCGGGTCGGCGGCTGTGGAGTCGGTGGCGGCCGTAGCCGACCCTGGCAAATCGAGCTTCGTGGGCCGAGAAGTGGCCAAGAGCGAGCGTCCGGAGCTGGCGGGCGCCAAGATCGTGGTCTCGGGGGGGCGTGGCATGGGCAGCGCCGAGAACTTCAAGGTGCTCGATCCCCTGGCCGATAAGCTGGGCGCCGCCATGGGGGCCTCGCGCGCTGCAGTGGACGCGGGCTATGCACCGAACGACTGGCAGGTGGGGCAAACCGGCAAGATCGTGGCGCCGCAGCTCTATGTGGCGGTGGGCATTTCGGGGGCCATTCAGCACCTGGCTGGCATGAAGGACTCCAAAGTGATCGTGGCGATCAACAAGGATGCCGAGGCGCCTATCTTCGGTGTGGCTGACTACGGGCTGGTGGGCGATCTGTTCCAGGCCGTGCCCGAGATGGTGGGCAAGCTCTGACCGCACAGTGTCTGAGCTGACTGCGGGGCACCTACGGGGTGCCCCGTTCATTTTCTGATTCATGCATTGCAGGAGTAGGCGATGAGCTACCAGGCACCGATCAAGGACATGCTGTTCGACATTCGCGAGTTGGCGGGTCTTGAGCAGGTCAGGCAACTGCCGGGCTTTGAAGAAGCCACTGACGACACCGTCCAGGCGGTGCTGGAAGAGGCTGCCAAGTTCAATGGCGAAGTGCTGGCGCCGCTGAACTGGACCGGCGATCTGCAGCCAGCCACGGTGGCCAACGGGGTGGTCACCACTACGCCAGGCTTCAAGGATGCGTTTCGTGCATTTGCTGAATCGGGCTGGCAAGGTGTGCAGCATCCCGAGGCCTTTGGTGGTCAGGGTCTGCCCAAGCTGGTGTCTACCGCCTGCACCGAAATGCTCAACAGCGCGAACCTCTCGTTTGCGCTGTGCCCGCTGCTGACCGATGGTGCCATCGAGGCGCTGTTGACCGCCGGATCCAAGACCCAGCAAGACCTGTTCATTCCGCGAATGGTGTCGGGTGAATGGACCGGCACCATGAATCTGACCGAGCCGCAGGCGGGTTCGGATCTGTCTTTGGTGCGTTCGCGTGCCGAGCCCCTGCCGGACGGCTCGTATCGCATCTTCGGGCAGAAGATCTACATCACCTTCGGTGAGCACGACATGGCGGACAATATCGTCCACCTGGTGCTGGCCCGCACGCCCGGCGCACCGGAAGGCGTGAAGGGCATTTCGCTCTTCATCGTCCCTAAGTTTCTGGTGGATGCGCAGGGCAAACTCGGCGCCCGCAACGATGTGTTCTGCACGTCGGTAGAACACAAGCTCGGCATCAAGGCCAGCCCCACGGCGGTGCTGCTCTATGGCGACGGCAAATTCCCGGTGGCCCCGCAGGCAGGTGGCGCAGCCGCGCCCGGTGCGATTGGCTGGCTGGTGGGTGAAGAAAACCGCGGGCTGGAATATATGTTCGTGATGATGAACGCCGCGCGGTTTGCGGTGGGCATGCAGGGCGTGGCGGTGGCCGAGCGGGCATATCAGAAGGCTGTGCAGTACGCGCGAGACCGTGTGCAGAGCCGCGCTGTGGAGGGCTCGTCGGGCCCGGTGGCCATCATTCAGCACCCCGATGTGCGACGCATGCTCATGACCATGCGCGCACTCACCGAAGGCGCTCGCTCGCTGGGCTATGTGGCGGCCTCGGCGTATGACGCAGCGCATGCCTCACCCGATGCCGAAACGCGCAAGGCGAACCAGAGCTTCTACGAATTTCTGGTGCCCATCGTGAAAGGCTTTTCCACCGAGATGAGCCTGGAGGTCACCTCACTGGGGGTGCAGGTGCATGGCGGCATGGGTTTCATCGAGGAAACCGGTGCGGCGCAGTACTACCGCGATGCGCGCATCCTCACGATCTATGAAGGCACCACGGCCATCCAGGCGAATGACCTGATCGGGCGCAAGACCGTGCGCGATGGCGGACAGACCGTGCGTGGGGTGCTGGCGCGCGTGCGCGAGACGATCTCCCAGATGCGCGAAGACGGCGGCGATCTCTCGGCCATTGCACAGCGCCTGCGTGAAGCCGTGGAGGCGATGGAGCAGTCGGTGACCTATTTGGTGTCGATGGGCAAGGGCGATGCCCGTGCGGTGTATGCCGGTAGCGTGCCTTACCTGATGTTGTGCGGCACGGTGCTGGCGGGCTGGCAAATGGCGCGCGCCGCCATGAGGGCTCGCACGCTGCTGGAGTCAGGTTCAGACGACGCCGCCTTCCTGAAAGCCAAGATCGGCACAGCCCGATTTTATGCCGACCATGTCCTGTCGCGCGCGGTGGCGCTGCGTGCTTCGATCGTGGACGGCGCGGCGGGTACGTTGGCGCTGGACGAAGCGATGTTCTGAGTCTTCCGGACATGAGTGCTCGCCGGTGATGCGGGAGGATATGCAGTCACCATGAGCCGCCGGCACAAATTCGGACGGCGTGCATACCGAGGCCCTGCGAGGCGGGTGCATTGGTTTGACCTGAGGGTCTGGTTCACGCTATGCTTGTGGGTTCTTCGAAAGGCTCACCAATGGTCGTTCTTCGTCTGTCCCGGGGCGGCGCCAAGGCGCGTCCCTTCTTCAATATCGTGGCTACCGACAGCCGCAATCGCCGCGATGGCCGCTTCATCGAGCGTCTGGGGTTCTACAACCCCATCGCCTCGCAAAGCGAGCAGGGTCTGCGTTTGTCGCTTGAGCGTGTGGAGTACTGGCGCAGCCATGGTGCGCAGGTCAGCCC
>JBIKKG010000369.1:0-2886 GCA_044360485.1 Burkholderiaceae bacterium
GTCGCAGATCGGCAATGTGGGTCCTGAATTAGGCCAGACCTACATCATCGATTCCTTCATCGTCGTGGTGTTGGGGGGCGTGGGCCAGTTGCTCGGCACGGTGGTCGCGGGCTTCGGACTGGGCGTGGCCAACAAGCTGCTCGAGCCCTGGCTGGGGGCGGTCATCGCCAAGATCCTCATCCTGGCTCTGATCATCGCGTTTATTCAGAAACGTCCCTCGGGTCTGTTTGCCCTGAAGGGCCGTGCGGTGGAGTCCTGACATGCTGACAGCTGCGCGTACCCGTTTGTTTTCGCCATGGCAGTGGTCCGTGCTGCTGGCTGTGTTTGTGCTGATCGGTATCGTCGTGCCCCTGGCGCATGCCTGGCTGCCCGTCGATGCTCCCCTTCGCCCCTCGAGCTATCTGGTGACGCTGGCTGGCAAGTTCATGTGCTACGCCATGGTGGCCGTGGCCATGGACCTCATCTGGGGGTACACCGGCATCCTGAGTCTGGGTCAGTCGCTGTTTTTTGCCTTGGGCGGTTATGCCTTTGGCATGCACCTGATGCGCGGCATCGGGCGCGAAGGCCAGTACCAGAGCCATTTGCCCGACTTCATGGTGTTTCTCGACTGGAAGGACTTCCCCTGGCACTGGTGGAACAGTGACAGCTTTGCGTGGAGCCTGCTGATGGTCGTCGCGGTACCCGGCCTGCTGGCGTTCATCTTCGGGTACTTCGCCTTTCGCTCTCGCATCAAGGGCGTGTATTTCTCAATCATCACCCAGGCGCTCACCTTCGCGTTCATGCTGCTGTTCTTTCGCAACGAGACCGGCTTTGGCGGCAACAACGGCTTTACCGACTTCAAGACGTTGCTCGGCTATCGCATCACTGATCCGGCCACCAAGGCCGCTTTGCTGGGGGTGACGGCCGCAGCACTGCTTGGCACGCTGATCCTGGCCCGGTGGCTCGTCACGCGCAAATTCGGGCGGGTGCTGCAAGCCATCCGTGATGCCGAGTCGCGCGCGCGGTTTTGTGGCTATGACACGCTGGGCTACAAGCTCGGGGTGTGGACGCTGGCAGCTGTCATCAGTGGCGTGGCCGGTGCGCTGTATGTGCCGCAGGTGGGCATCATCAACCCCAGCGAAATGTCGCCGGCCAATTCCATCGAGATCGCCATCTGGACTGCCGTGGGCGGGCGCGGCACGCTGATCGGCCCGATCCTGGGTGCCTTTCTGGTCAATGGGGCCAAGAGCTGGTTCACGCAGGCCTTTCCTGAGTACTGGCTGTTTTTCCTGGGGCTGCTGTTTATTCTCGTCACCCTGTTCTTGCCTCAGGGCGTCATCTCCTTGTTCCGGCGTCGTGCCAGCAAGGCGCCCGAAGCTCAGATGCAAGGCGATGGTCCGATCGCTCGCGCCACGGGAGTCAAGTCATGAGCGCGGCCCATTCGTCGGCCGATGCGCGCGCAGGCGAGGGCGCATCCCAAGCCTTAGGTCACGCGATGCGTCCGGGTGTCGATGTGTCGCACCGCGCGATCCTGTACCTGGAAGGCGTGACGGTCAGCTTCGATGGCTTTCGTGCGCTCAATGATTTGTCGCTCACATTGGACGACGGTGAACTGCGTTGCATCATCGGTCCGAATGGCGCTGGCAAGACCACGATGATGGATGTGATCACCGGTAAGACCCGACCCGATAGCGGGCGCGTCTTTTTCGGTCAGACCATCGACCTGACCCGGCTGAACGAATCGCAAATCGCCCAGGCCGGCATCGGGCGAAAGTTTCAGCGCCCCACGGTATTCGAGACCATGACGGTGTTCGAAAACATGGAGCTCGCGCTCAAGACCGACAAGAGCGGTTTCGCCAGCCTGCGTGCCAGGCTCGACTCAGAACAACTGGGGCGCATCGAATCCATTCTCGATCTCACCAATCTGCGCGGCGAGGTCGATCGCATCGCAGGCACGCTGTCGCACGGTCAGAAGCAGTGGCTTGAAATCGGCATGCTGCTGTCGCAGGAGCCGCGCGTGGTATTGCTCGATGAGCCGGTGGCCGGCATGACCGATGCCGAAACCGACAAGACCGCCGAACTGTGCCTGCAACTCGAGCGCAAGCACACGGTTGTCGTCGTCGAGCACGATATGGACTTCGTCTCGAAAATTGCGCGCACGGTCACGGTGCTCAGCGAAGGCAGTGTGCTGGCCGAAGGGCCGATGCAGACGGTTCGCAATGACCCCCGGGTGATCGAAGTCTATCTGGGCCGCTGAGTCTGGGCCGCTGAATTTGCGCCCCTGAGTCTGGGCCAATCAGGCCCGTCCCCTGCAGTTGCGTACACGGACCTTTGCCATGCTGAAAATCGATGCTTTGAACCAGTACTACGGCGGCAGCCACACCCTGAGGGATGTCAGCTTCGAGGCGCCCACGGGCGCGGTCACCACCTTGCTGGGGCGCAATGGCATGGGCAAGACCACGCTGCTCAAATGCCTCATGGGTCTGCTGCCGGTCGCCTCGGGCCGGATCGAGTTCGACGGGCAGGACATCACGCGCCTGAAGCCGCACCAGCGCGCGCAGATGGGCATTGCGCTGGTGCCTCAGGGGCGCGAAATTTTTCCTCGCCTCAGCGTGGAAGACAACCTGCTGATCGCCATGGCGGCCACGGGGCAGCGCGGCCGGGGCGTGCCGGCCTGGGTCTACGAAACTTTTCCGATCCTGCGTCAGTTCGTGCGCCGTCGCGGCGGCGATCTGTCGGGCGGGCAGCAGCAGCAACTGGCCATTGCGCGCGCCCTGGTGACGCAACCCCGCCTGCTGATTCTCGATGAGCCCACCGAAGGCATCCAGCCCAACATCATCCAGGACATCGAACGTGTGATCGCCGGCCTGGCTCAGCGCAAAACCATGTCCATCCTGCTGGTCGAGC
>JBIKKG010000107.1:0-10537 GCA_044360485.1 Burkholderiaceae bacterium
CAGGACGATCCATCCTTTCCTGCGTCCATTGCCCAGCGCGAACACGACGCCGATCTGAGCGTCTCGCATACGCTTGGAATCGAGATCGTCCCGACCCTTATTCATCGTCGCGCCGGCGTCGAGGCAAGCCGAACCTACGGATGGGATCGGGGCGAATGGGAGCGCGTCAGCGGAATCAGTGGGCTCGGCTCGGCGCTGCCTGCCATGCGTCCCGGGTGCGGGGCGCTCAACATGGACCCGGGCCAACGCGAGGCGCTGCTCATCCGATTCGAGCAAACCGGGCTGATTTCGCGTCAGGTGACGTTCGGAGAAGACGAGGACGAGTTCGAGGCCATCTACGAACGCGGCTGGAGCGACGGTCTGCCTGTGGTCCCGCCCACCCGGGAACGGGTGCTGCGCATGCTCGCGGGCACCACACGCGATCCTCAGGAAGTGCTGGGTCTGTGCCCACCCAATCTGATTGCGCTCACGATCGAAAAAGTCGCCATCAATGCGGTCATGGCCGGGTGCAAGCCGGAGTATCTGCCGGTGGTACTGGCCGCCGTGGAAGCTGCGCTCGACCCTGCCTTCGCCATGCATGGGGTCCTGGCCACCACGATGTTCGTTGGCCCGGTTGTGATCGTGAACGGCCCGGTGCGCCGGCAAATCGGGATGAATGCGCTTGGCAATGCCTTGGGGCAAGGCAATCGGGCCAACGCCACCATCGGGCGCGCCTTGCAGCTCATCATTCGCAACGTGGGCGGCGGAAGACCTCAGGAAGTCGACCGAGCCACCCTGGGTAATCCCGGCAAGTACACCTACTGCTTTGCAGAGGATGAGGAGGGGTCGTCCTGGGAGCCGCTGTCGACCGATTACGGTGTCCCGCGTGGCGTCTCGGCAGTCACGGTTTTCGCAGGCTTCGGGCTCCAGGGTATCGTGGATCAGAAGTCCCGGACACCCGAGAGCCTGGCGCGCAGCATGGCGGCGTCGCTGAAGGCCATCCACCATGTCAAGCTCGCACCGGCCTGCGATGCGGTACTGGTCGTCTGTCCTGAGCATGAACGAACCTTCAGGCAAGCTGGCTGGAGCAAAGCGCGGCTGCTCGAAGAACTGTATCGTCTGTGCGAATTACCCAATGACATGCTGGTGCGCGGCGCCCAGGGTATCGACGAGGGCTATGGGCCCTCAGCGCCTGGCACCACACGCAACAAATTCCGCCCAGGCGGATTGCTCATCGTGCGGGCAGGTGGTTCTGCCGGCATGTTCTCCGGCATCATTGGCGGCTGGTCCGGCGGCGGTTTCGCCGGGTCGCTGCCTGTAACCAAAGAGGTGAAATCGTGAGTGTCTTTCTCGACCCGACGTCGGAACACAGTCCGACCTCGCGCGCACGGCTGGTCCGGCCGGAACAGCTCCAGGGGCTGACCGTCGGACTGCTCGATATTTCGAAGCCGCGCGGCGACGTCTTTCTTGATCGTATCGATGCCCTGCTGACGCAGCGGGGTGTCACGGTCAAGCGCTACATGAAACCCACGGTGGCTAAGCCCGCTCCGGTGCCACTGCGTCAGCAGATCGTCGGTGAAGTCAATCTGGTGATCGAAGGCCTGGCGGACTGAGGCTCCTGCACGTCGTGCTGTACGCATGACCTCGCAGCGCTTGAGTCCAACGGCATTCCTGCTGTTGGTGTGGCCACCACGGAATTCATCGATGCCGCCGCGGTGCAGTCCCGGGCATTGGGAACCGATCCGGCTTACGTGTTCGTTCCGCACCCTGTGCAGGACCGAACGGATGATGAATTGAAGAAAATGGCAGACGACCACCTGGAGGCAATTCTGGCCCTGCTCGTGAAGTCCGCCTGACGGAAAATCGCATGAGCGCTGGCACCCGATTGCCTGGTACACCCACCCCGATGCATCAGTGGCCAGGTGCTCGGGGGGTGCGCATCGCTGGCGATGCGTGGGGGCCAGCTGACGGCCCGCTCGTGTTACTCCAGCACGGAGGCGGTCAGACCCGACACGCCTGGAAAGGTGCGGGCGAAACGCTGGGCACCGCCGGCTATCGCGCTGTAGCCTTCGATGCCCGCGGGCACGGCGACTCAGACTGGGCACCCGACGGTCATTACGGCCAGGATGTCATGGTCGAGGACCTCGAATCCGTGGTCGCGGCATTGGGTGGCAGGCGCCCCGTGCTGGTCGGTGCCTCGATGGGGGGCGGCACCAGCCTGGTGGCGGCCGGTGAAGGCCGTGTAGACGCAGTGGCACTCGTCCTGGTGGATGTGGGTCCGCGCATCGAGGCCGAGGGCGTCGACAAGATTCAGGCCTTCATGAGCCGCAAGCCGGAAGGCTTCCACTCCCTTGACGAAGTAGCTGATGCCATCGCCAGCTACCAGCCCCACCGCACCCGGCCCCGCAACCTGGATGGATTAGCCAAGAACGTGCGTCTTGGGGCCGATGGCAAGTATCACTGGCACTGGGATCCGCGATACCGTTCCAGTCGCCAGCAACTCGAGCAGCGCCGCGTGCGACTGGAAGCCTGTTCACGCGCGCTCACACTGCCCACCCTGCTGGTGCGCGGTGGTCTGTCAGATCTGTTGAGCGAGGCCGGCGCGCAGGCCTTTCTGGACTTGTGCCCGCACAGCGAATTCGTCAACGTGACCGGGGCTGGGCATATGGTCGCGGGCGATCGCAATGACATCTTTGCCAATGCCGTCATCGAATTTTTGCAGCGTACCGTCCCGATCGATCGGCCGCCCACCGCAATGCAGGACATGCCCTCACGCTAGGCCCATCGCGCGGGCTTCATTTCCATCAGACAGGAGACTCGACCATGCATCTCGAAGGTAAAGCCGCCATCGTGACTGGCGCAGGACGTGGTATCGGACGTGACGTCGCACTGCTGCTCGCGCGCGAGGGCGCCCGCGTGATCGTCAACGATCCCGGCGTCGGTCGCGGGGGTGAGCCCACGGAAGAGCGTCCCGCCGATGACGTGGTCAATGAAATTCGTGCTGCCGGCGGTACAGCCATCGCCAACTACGACAGCGTGGCCGACTATCAGAAGGCCGGCCGGATGGTGGCCCAGTGCGTTGACACCTTTGGAAAGATCGACATCCTGGTCAATGTGGCCGGCATGCTGCGCGAAAAGATGATCTGGAACATGTCCGAAGACGACTTTGATTCGGTCATCAACGTGCACCTGAAAGGCCACTGGGCCATGTCTCATCACGCGATCAAGTACATGCGACGCGAAGGGTACGGACGGATCGTGAATTTTTCGTCCGACGCATTCAAGGGCTCGGTGGGACAGTGCAACTACAGCGCCGCGAAAGCCGGGATCATCGGGCTGACGCGCTCCATCGCGAAGGAAACCGCGCGTTTTGGCATCACCTGCAACGCCATGTGCCCGGCAGCCGACACCCGCATGATGATGAACGAGGCTGTGATCGCCAACCAGAAGCGCAAGCTGGACGCGGGCCTCATGACCCAGGAACAGTACGACCGTTTCTTCGCCGGCCGTGGACCAGAACATATCGCCCCCATGGTCGCCTACCTGTGCACCGATGGCGCAGACATCATCAACGGTCATGTCTTTCACGTTGAGAAGGGCCGCATCAACAGCTACTTCTATGGCGAGGATTTCAAGACCCTGACCAACGATGGCTCGGTGTTTACCGTGGATCAACTCATTGAGCTGATTCCCTCGACGGTTGCCAGCGGGCTGACTCCTGTGGTGCCGCCGGTCAAGATGCAGGACGCCATTCGCTCCACCGACGCCAAGAAAACCGAATCGGCCTGAATGGCTCGAACGTGATGCGGTCTCTGGGCTGAGCCACCAGGACAGGTGGCTTTCTGATCCGCGGACGGCATCGCCGGGTGCACTTCGGTGGCACCGTTCACTCTCTGACACCGATCGGTTTACCAAAGTAAACCGATCGGTGTACTATGGCGTACGAATCTCGAGGAACCCCCATGTCATCACTGCGCGCATTGCGCCCGCTTCTGCCGATCCTGATCGGCGCTTCGATCATGCTGACCATGAGCATGGGACTGCGCCAGAGCCTGGGTGTGCTGATGCCCGCGCTCACCAAAGATGTGGAGGTCTCGGTCTCGCAGTTCACCCTGGCCATTGCCGTGCAAAACCTGGTGTGGGGCTTTCTGCAGCCCTTTGCCGGGGCCTGGGCGGTGCGCGTCGGCTATCGCAAGGTCATGATGGTGGGTTCCGTCCTCTATGTCCTGGGCATGGTCTTGCTGGCGACTGCCCACGGGATGCTGGGCATCACGCTCGGTGCAGGATTTGCCATCGGTGCGTCCATGGCATGCACCGGGTCGGCCATCGCCATGGCGGTCGCTTCGCGTGCGGTGTCGGCAGCGGTACGCAGCACGGTGCTGGGGATCGTCTCGGCGGCAGGATCGTTGGGTGCCATGCTCGCCGCGCCCATTGGGCAGGCGCTGTCGCAGGAATACGGCTGGCGGGTCGGCGCTTATGGGTTCGTCCTGCTGGCCCTGATTATCGTGCCATCGGCCTGGTATGCGGGTCGGGTCGATGCCCTGCCCACGCCACCCTCACCACGGGGTGAGCAGAACAGCGCCTGGGCCGCCACGATCCAGGCGCTCAAGCACCCGCCCTTCGCCGTCATGACCATCGCGTATTTCGTCTGCGGGATGCAGCTGGTGTTTCTGACCACGCACCTGCCCTCCTACCTCGACAGCTGCGGCCTCGACCCGATGTTGAGCGCGCAGGCACTGGGCATGATCGGCGGCTTCAACATTCTGGGCAGCCTTTTCTTTGGCTGGGCAGGCGGTCGATGGAACAAGCTGCTGCTGCTGGGCGGCATGTATACGCTCAGATCACTCGGCATCGCCTGGTATTTCCTGTCGGACGCGAGTCCCGCCAATACCTTGGTCTTCGCAGCGATCATGGGCTTTCTCTGGATGGGCGTGGGGCCGCTCGTGGCCGGATACATTGGCGATAACTTCGGCCTGCGATGGCAGGCCATGCTCGGTGGTGTGGCCTTCATGACCCATCAGGTCGGTAGTTTCTTTGGCGCATTCGGCGGCGGGCTTGCCTACGACGCCCTGGGCTCCTACACGCTCGCCCTGCAGGTGGGTGTGGCACTTGGTCTGACCGCAGGCCTGGTTCAGATGGCCTTTGCCGTGGCGCGACCGGGCAAGCCCCCGAGCCTTGCCACGGCCTGATCGGCGCAGAACGCAGCACTGGGACCATTGATGAGCGCACCAACGCCTAATCCGGTGATGGAGCGCATCCTGAACGCCGCAGACCAACTGTTCTATCGCGAGGGCATCCAGGCAGTAGGGGTCGACGCATTGGCCGCAGCCGCCAACGTGAGCAAGCGCACCCTGTACAAGCACTTCGCCTCGAAGGATGCGCTGATCGTCGCCTATCTCCTCAGGCGTGCAGCCCGCATGACGGCCCTGGACGGCCCGCCGCTGCAGCAAATACTGGGCGTATTCGATGGTCTGGAGCGTGTGCTGGGTGGGCGCAGTTTCAGAGGTTGCCCCTACGTGAACGCGGTGGCAGAGCTGGGTGGCGATCCTGCACATCCAGCCATGGCTGTGGTGAAGGACATCAAGCTCGGGCGCCGCGATTGGTTCGAAACCAGACTGCGCACTCTGAACGCGACCGACCCTTCACGTCTGGCCGATCAGATGGCGCTACTGGTCGATGGCGCGATCACGACCTCCATGGTGCGAGGCGGCGATCCGCAGGCAGCTGTTTCAGCCCGTGCAGCGGCACTCGTCCTGCTGAAGGATGCCGGGGTGCACGCCGCGGCATCGACACCGCGTCCTGCAAGACGCAGCCCTTCAACTTCCCATTCCTAGTGCCATGACGGATTCCGTACCTTCCATCCCCGAGGGCTTTGGCCCGATTCTTCGCAGCAGTCCGGTGCTGGACGCACTGGGCGGTTTCATGAGCCGCGGCACGGACGCATCCCTGGAGATCGGGATGCTAGTGGGAGCGAACCACCTCAATGCGCGTGGCGCGCTGCATGGCGGCGTCACCGCCACCTTGCTGGATGTCGGCATCGGATACATGCTGGTGGCGCGCTCGGGCGGGCGCCGACGCGTGACCGCCCGCTTGACACTCGACTACCGTTCCAGCGCGAAGATCGGCGAGTGGTTGCAAGTCCATCTGGACGATGTCCGGGAAGACGGCCGCAAGACGCACGCCACCGGTCGACTTATGGCCGCTGAGCGTGTGGTGGCTCAGGCGGAGGTCTTGTTCATCGACGCATCCACTGCGCACGCCTGAACGCCCTCACCTCATCTGACTAAGTACCGATCCGCACTGGCTGCACCAAATCAGCCAGGACCGCACAGACGCTGTGAGCTGTGACGGCACTGCTGCGCGGGTTCGTTGCGCTGGGCAGATTTTCGAGCGTCAAGCGAATCCGCGTGCTGTCGCTGTCGATCTCAATCTCATGCACATTGCGCGTCAGTTGGGGATCGGACCAGATGTCGACCCGCGTCAGATCGGGGCCGATTCCGGCCAATGCGAGCGTGGCGGCGATGTTGACATTGCGCGGAAAGGCACGACACGCCTCACGTGCAGTGCCTGAAAAGACCTGCACAGGGCCTGACTGCGCTTCAGCAGCCAGACCGGCCGGAGGCTTTCGAGTACACACACGTACAGCATGAATCGTGCCGAATGCGGCGGCCTTGAGAATGTCCAGACCCCCGACCGCACCCGAAGGGACCCGCAAACGCGTGCCCGCTCTGTGCGCACGCTCGATCAACGCAGGGTGCTCGAGCAAAACGCTCACACTGACCGGAATGACTGTGCGCCCCAGATCGACGCAGGCACCGAGCATGCCAAGTGACCCTTCAGGATCCAGGCAGTCAACCAACACGTCGCAGGATTGGGGCAGATCGGCCAGTGCGACCGCGCGCGCGCGGGGATGGCCAAGCTCACGTAATGCAGCCGTCAGACGCTCAGGATGGCGACCGCCCACCGCCACCAGCTCCAACCCTGCGGCCGCCGGCCCTGCAAGCCATCGCGCCACGTCCCGACCGATATTGCCAAGCCCAGCAATCCCCACCTTGAGCCGGCCCGGTACCAACCCCCCTGCGCCATCAGGATGCCGTTGCGGCGAAAGCGGACTCACGTCTGGCTCGCTCATGGCTGCGAGAGCCGGTCACGCTGCCCTTCCTTGCTCGACTCAGCCACGTGATTGAAGATGCCGCGCGACATGGTGGCGACTTCACGCGCCGAACGCGCCGCATACAGCCGCGCGCGTACCGCGTGCACACGACTGGATTGGGGATCGGCGAGCATCGCCATCTCCACCAGATGACACGCCATGCGCAGGTCACCGGCCCCTTCGAGTTCTGCGATCCGTGCCAGAACCGGCTCCGGCCCGCCCGCCAGGGCCATCCACTCGCGTGCCTGCTCCGTACGGGGTGCAGGGAGCAGCATGTCCGGCTCACCCTCCCACCAGCCACCGTAGCGCCGCCAGATGTTGCGCACCAGGAATTGCGGATGATCGTAAATGGCTTGCAGGTAGGGACGCCCCTTGAGATGTTCGGGGGGCGTGACCCGCTGCAGGATCTCGTCAAGCGGCAGGGCCCGGTTCATCAGGGCGATCGTCTGGCGCTCGATTGACTCCAGGTATTCGGCGGTATCGGTGAGCGCTTGTCGGATGCGATCGGCTCCCACAATCGGCATGCCGTGGCCACAGAACATGATCTCGGGACCCAATGCCGCCATCTCGCGCAGGGCGGTGCCCCACTCCTCGCAGTAGCGCTGGACTTTCTGCGGATTGCCCGCATTGGGCACCGCCCAGATAAAGAGATCGCCAGGAAACAGCCATTTGCGCTGGGGCACCCAAACCCAGACATGGTCATCGGTCTCACCTCTGGCATGGTGCATCTCAAGCTGCAGGGCACCGACCTGTAGCGACAGGCCGCGCTCGAACGTCACGTCAGGATAGCGATAGTCGACCGGCCAGCCCGAGGACGGCTGGCGGGTGAGAAATTGACGGGTGTTGATCGCCGCGTTCCAGGCCTGCGTCTTGCGGTAACGATCGAAATGCGCCGGCAGCAGCGCGTGGGCATAGACGGTCGGCTTCGGCCAACCGCGTTGAACGGCCTCTTCGTCAAATCGCCGGGTAGCCCAGATATGGTCGATGTGATGATGCGAATACACCGCGGCCACGAGCGGTGTTTGTGGCCGCCAGGCACGGACGGCCTCAAAGACCCGGTCGATGTCGCGTGGCGTCCCGGCATCCAGCATGACCAGACCCGCACCGCTGTCGATCACCGAAATGCCGGCGGTGCCCTTCAGATACAGCAGGCCTGGAGCGAATTCCTGGGCGCCTGGATAGTTCGAGCGTACGGGGTGATGCGCATTCACGAGATCCACAGCGCCTTGCCACATCTGTTCGGCCAGTGCACGGAAATCGGTAGGGTGTTGTGGTGTCATGTTTCACTCCTCGCATTCAGTCTTCGAATGCTCGCACAGCCAGGCTGATATGCTCGTTTCAAACAGCGCATGTCAGCGCATGACTCTGGAGACCCCATCATGACCCGCCCCGCCCTGCTCGAAGGCATTCGCGTCACCGACCTCACTACGGTCTTTTTCGGTCCGTACTGCACTCATACGCTGGCCGACCTCGGCGCCGAGGTCGTCAAGCTCGAGCCTGCCGAGGGGGACACCTCGCGCTTGATCGGCACTCCGCCCAAGACACCTGGCATGGGCCCCGTGTACATGCGCCTGAACCGCGGCAAGCGCTCGGTGGATTGGGACCTGAAGACACAGGCCGGTCGCGAAGCGATGCATCGCCTGATCGCTGTGAGTGATGTATTCATTCACAACATCCGCAGCGACGCGATCGGGCGTATCGGCCTGGGCTATGAGGCGGTGCGAGCCATTCGCCCGGACATCGTCTATGTGCATTGCACGGGCTTCGACGAGAGCGGGCCGTATGCCGGCCTGCAAGCCTACGACGACATCATCCAGGCGGCCTCAGGCATGGCACAACTGCTGCCGATGGTCGATGGCAATCCGCAACCCCGGTTCATGCCAGCCGCGATCGCCGACAAGGTGTCCGGGCTGCATGCGGTCTATGGCGTGCTGGCCGCCATCATTCACAAGCTGCGCACCGGCGAAGGTCAGTTCGTTGAAGTGCCGATGTTCGAGTCGCTCGTGAGCTTCAATACCCTGGAGCATCTGTGCGACAACAGCTTCGTGCCGCCCACGGCTAAACCCGGCTACTACCAGCGCCAGCTCGACCCGACCCGCCAGCCGATGCGCACCAAGGATGGCTATATCGCCTTCGCCCCGTACCTGGACGACCGCTGGATCCGATTTTTCGAAGCTGCAGGCTATGCGCATGTCCTCAAGGAGGCTCGCTTCATCGACAAGCCAACCCGCAGGGCCAACATGTCACAGATGTTCGAAGTGATGGCGCGCATTGCCCCGGAACGCACCACCGACGAATGGCTCGCCCTGATGAAGGAAGCCAACGTGCCGGCCATGCGCGTCAACCGCATTGATGAATTGGTGAACAACGAGCAGCTTCAAGCCAGTGGGCTGGTCCGCACCCGAGAACACCCCACGGAAGGGCCTTATGTCGAAGTCGGCATGCCCGTTCGCTTTTCGGCCGCGCCGCGCAAAGAGGTACCCCATGCCGCGCAGATTGGCGAGCATTCACAGGAAGTGGCCCGAGAACTGGGCGTGGACCTGCCCGCCAAACCGCGCTGATTCACAGCACGCAGCCGTGATGCGCAGACGACACCAGCCGCACATATTTGTGCCGCACCGAGCCCGGCTGCACTCGCCCGCTCAGGTCCGGGGCGCGCCAATCGGCCATGCGTCGCGCAATCTCGGCGTCAGGCACCGACAAGTTCAGCGTGCGTGCGACCGGATCGATGACGATCTCATCGCCATCCTGCACGGCAGCGATCGGGCCGCCGCGCGCTGCTTCCGGCGAAATATGACCAATCAGGATGCCGTGCGACACGCCTGAAAAACGGCCATCGGTGATCAGTGCCACGCCTTCGCCCAGCCCCCTGCCCTGCAGCTGAATGGTCAGCATGACCATCTCCGGCATGCCAGGCCCGCCCACTGGGCCGACATTGCGCACGACGACCACATGGCCCGCCACGATGTCGCCCGCGCGGATCGCCTTCATGGCATCGGCTTCGGATTCGAACACCCGCGCCGTGCCACGAAATACGCCCTTCTCCAGGGTCTTTCCGGAGAGTTTGAGCAGGCAGCTTTCCGGCGCCAGGTTTCCCGACAGCACGCTGATGTGATGGTTGGCCGGTGCAATCGGACGCGACAGGGGGAACACCACATCTTGCGCACCCAGCGCGTCGAGTGAGGGCACGTCGGCCAGGTTCTGGGCCAAGGTTCTGCCGGTCACGGTCATCACATCGCCATGCAGCAGTCCGTGGCTCAGCAACTCCTTCATCACAATCGGAACCCCGCCCAGCCCATGCAGCGCCGCCATCGCATAGGGGCCTGTGGGCTGCAGATTGGCGATCAGTGGAACCCGCTCACCAACCCTCTGGATATGGTGAATATCCAGAGGCACCTGCGCCTC
>JBIKKG010000370.1:0-2833 GCA_044360485.1 Burkholderiaceae bacterium
TGCTCGAGGACGTGCAGGCCAGCCTGAATGCGGGCGAGCTGGCACTGCGCAGGTTTCGCGAAATTGCGCGCATCAGCGGTCTGGTGTTTCAGGGGTTTCCCGGTGCGACCGTGCGCACGCGCCAGCTTCAGGCATCTGCTGGCTTGTTCTATGAAGTGTTCCGTCAGCACGATGCCGACAGTTTGCTGCTGTCGCAGGCGCGCAAGGAAGTGTTGGAACAGGAGCTGGAAATCGGTCGTTTGCGTGTGGCACTGGAGCGTCTGCGGGGCCTGAAACTCGTGTCAGTCCAACTCGAGCGCCCCGGACCTTTTGCCTTTCCGCTGATGATCGAACGGTTGCGCGAGCAGGTCAGCACAGAGAAGCTTGCCGATCGGGTGGCGCGGATGGTGCGTGAGCTGGAGGCGGCCGCAGGGGGCGGGTAGACTGCGTGCCTCGATTGAGAACGCAGTCTGATGACGCTCAGGAAAGAAAAATCATGCGTATCGGTGACAGCCTGAAAGGCAAGCGCGTGCTGGTCACGCAAAGTGAGGAGTTCATGGGCCCGGTGCTCATGCAGGCCTTTTCAGACCATGGTGCTGAGGTGATCGGTGATCCGTCGCCGCTGGTCGACCCGGCGGCAGCGGCGGCGGTGGTCAAGCGCGCCGGTCGGGTCGATGTGCTCATTGCCAATCTCTCGGTGCCCTCGCCTTACACCGCAGCCACCGCAGTCGATGATGAAGAGTGGCGCACGGTGTTCTCCCATCTGGTCGACCCGCTGCCCCGGCTGGCGCGTGCGGTGCTGCCGGGCATGATCGAACGGCGCTCGGGCAAGATCGTCGTCATGGGGAGCGCCACGGCGCTGCGCGGCCAGAAGCGCATCACCACCTATTCGGCCGCACGAGGCGCCCAGCTGGCCTGGACGCGCTCGCTGGGTGTCGAGGTGGCGCCGCACAATGTGCAGGCAAACATGATTGCGCAAAACTTTGTCGAAAACCCGACCTATTACGGCCCGGAGGTCCGGGCGCTGCCCGCCTTCCAGGAGCGTCTGAAGCGCGAAGTCCCGGCGATGAGGCTGGGTCGCCCCGAAGAAAGCGCGATGCTGGCGGTGTTTCTGGCGGCGAGCGAGGTGGAATTCGTTGTCGGCGAGAGCATCAGCATCTCGGGCGGCTGGGTGTGATGCCTGATCGCGGCGCCGACGATTCGGTGCCTCGCGCACGCAGTCATGCGTCGACGTTGCCTCACCCGATCACATTGTCCTCAAGCACGCGCCGACCTTCTGCCAGCCGCGATACTGACAATTCGGACAGGTCCAGGCTGACATAGCGTCCGTGCACGATCAGCTCAGCAATGCCGCGGCCGGCGGCAGCCGACTGCTGCATGCCGTGCCCTGAAAACCCGGTGATGCACAGCAGGTTGTCAAAGCCCGGGTGCGCGCCCAGCAGGGCGTTGTGATCGAACAGGTTCATCTCGTAATAACCCGCCCACGCGCGCTCGATACGCACCGCTTCGAAGGCCGGTACCCGGTGCGCCAGCGCGGCCCACGTGCCTTCATCAAACTCAGACAAATTAGGCTCCAGAGGCAGATCATCGGCATCCGGATCAGGCGTGGTGCCGAAGATGAATCCGCGTCCTTCAGGCCGAAACCAGAACCCGCTCGGATCGATGATGAGCGGACACCCCGGCAGTGAGGCGGGGCACGAGAGCACGAACACCGTGCGGCGCCGCGCATGCACTGGCAGATCGATGCCCACACGGGCCGCCAGCGAGCGCGACCAGGCGCCCGCTGCATTCACGGCCCAGCCGCAGGCGATGCGCCGGCCATCGGCCAGCCGCACGGCCTGAACACGCTGCGCCGCACCTGCTGCGCAGTCGAAGCCTGCGACCTCGGCCTGCACGAGCCGCACACCGGTCGCGCGCGCCGAACGCACCAGCGCACTGTGCAGGGCAGGGCCATCGAACCAGCCCTCGGCACCCGCGCCCAGTGCACCCAGAGCCAGGTCGCTGCAATTCAGCCAGTCGAAGCGTTGCGCCAGGGCCTCGGCAGACAGCAGCTCGATGGGAGCCTCGTTGGCGCGCTGCACGGCATTCAGCGCGCGCAAGCCTGCGGCCTGCTGCGCATCGGCCAGGTACAGATACCCCGGCAGGCTCAGACTCAGCGCCGGTTGATCGCCGTCGACCGCCAGCAACGTGGGCGCGTCACGCAGGAACTGCAGCCCGAACTGCGACATGCGGATATTTAACGGGATGCTGAATTGCTGGCGGATGGAACTGGCTGAACGCTGCGATGAAGCCTGGGAAAAGCCGACATCCCGCTCCACCAGCACCACCGACAGGCGTGGCTCCAGCCGCTTGAGCCACCAGGCAGCGGCCGCGCCCGCGATGCCGGCGCCTGCGATCACGACATCGCAGGTGAGGTCTCTCAAAGCATCACCCGACATGTGCAGGACTTAGTGCGCCGGCCGCTCGGCCACGGCTGCGTCGTAGACCAGTCGCGCGGCGACCGCATCTTCGACCGCCTGACCGAGGGCCTTGAAAACCACGATCCCGCCTGCCTGAGGCATTGAACGTGTTCCGGCCAGAATCTCGCCGATTTCGGCATACACGGCGGCACCCGAATGCATGACGTCACCGGCCTCGTGTTCCGCCGAATGACGGCTGTCTGCGATGACCGTGTGCTGCATGGCTTCATCGTCCAGCTCACGCCAGCTGGGTCGTGGTGCGCCAATGGCAGCCACGAAGGCATCGGCCTTCAGCCAGGCGCCCCGCAGCACGGGCTCGGTGGCATTGGTGACCGTGCAGATGATGTCGGCCCCTCTCACCGCTTCTTCGGCGCTTGCGCAGGCACGCCCGCCGA
>JBIKKG010000108.1:0-10480 GCA_044360485.1 Burkholderiaceae bacterium
AATGGCCTTGGTCTCGAGGAACTCCTCAAGGCCCCACACCCCAAACTCACGACCGTTGCCCGATTGCTTGTAGCCACCAAACGGTGAGCCCGGATCGACGCCTGCACCGTTCACGTGAATGTTGCCGGCGCGGATCTGGCGCGCCACCTTACGGGCCCGCTCGATGTCACCCGACTGCACATAGCCCGACAGGCCGTAGGGCGTGTCATTGGCGATGCGCACGGCGTCGGCGTCGTCCTGGTAACCGATGATGGACAGCACCGGCCCGAAGATTTCCTCGCGGGCAATGGTCATCTGGTTGGTCACGTGCGAGAACACGGTGGGCTTCACGAAGTAGCCCTTGCTCAGCCCCTCGGGCAGCCCCGTACCACCGATTTCGAGCTTGGCGCCTTCGTCGATGCCTTTCTGGATCAGGGCCTGGATCTTGTCGAACTGCATCTTCGAGACAACCGGACCGGCTTTCGTTTCCGCCGAGTTCGGGTCGCCGACCGTGACCTTGGCAGCAGCCGCTTTGGCAATGGCTGCCGCCTCGTCCATCCGGCTCATCGGCACCAGCATGCGGGTGGGCGCGTTGCACGACTGGCCGGTGTTGCTGGTGCACGAGAACAGGCCCGCGCTGATCGCCTTGGAAAAATCGGCGTCGTCCAGAATGATGTTGGCCGATTTGCCGCCGAGTTCCTGCGTAACCCGCTTGACAGTGGGCGCCGCGTTTTGAGCCACCAGCACGCCTGCGCGTGTGGAGCCGGTGAAGGAGACCATGTCCACTTCTGGGTGCTTGGAGAGTGCTGTGCCCACGCCGGGGCCGTCACCATTCACCAGATTGAACACGCCGGCCGGCACCCCTGCCTCGTGCAAGACCTCTGCAAACAGGATGGCATTGAGCGGAGCGATTTCAGTGGGCTTGAGCACCATGGTGCAGCCTGCGGCAAGCGCCGGTGCTACTTTTGCAGCGATCTGGTTGAGCGGCCAGTTCCAGGGGGTGATGAGTGCGCACACGCCAATGGCTTCGTGCACAACGCGGCTGCGGCCCACATCCTTTTCCCACTCGAAAGCCTTGAGAGCTTTGAGCGCATGCATCAGATGGCCCAGACCCGAAGGGGCTTGTGCTGCGCTGGCCAGCGACATGGGGGCGCCCATTTCCTTGGACACCGCCTCGGCGATCTCGGGCATGCGACGCTTGTAGACAGCGATGATTTTTTCGAGCAGGGCGGCACGCTCGTCGATCGTGGTCTGCGAAAAGCTCTCGAAGGCGCGGCGCGCGGCCTTGACAGCGCGATCGACGTCCTGTTCGTCGCCAATGGCAACGGTGCCAATCACTGCTTCGGTCGCCGGGTTGATCACCGGCAGCGTGGCTGTGCTGTGCGGTGCGACCCACTGGCCGTCAATGTAGAACTTGAGTGCGTTATCCATGGAATCTCCCTGAGTACGTTGCTGATGCGTTGCTGTGTGCGCATGGCATGCGGCCGCCTCTCGGCCGTCAACCCCCGATGCTACCGCATGCCGCGGGGCGGCAACTCGACGAACTCGCCGGCCCGCTTTTCCGCGTTGGCGCGAATCGCTTCCTGTATCTCTTCCTTCTGCAGCATGCTGGCATTCCAGATGCCGATGTAGTCCAGGCCATCGGCCGTGCCATGGTCGCGGGCATAGGTAATCATTTTCTTGCAGCCGTAGACCGCCAGCGGGGCCTTGGACGCGATGTCGCGGGCAATGGCCATTACCTCAGTCAGCATGGTGGCCTGATCCGCAAACACGCGGTTCACG
The DNA here is from genome assembly GCA_044360485.1 of Burkholderiaceae bacterium. Taxonomy (GTDB): domain Bacteria; phylum Pseudomonadota; class Gammaproteobacteria; order Burkholderiales; family Burkholderiaceae_E; genus UBA4615. Next base: position 1,762 of record JBIKKG010000108.1, read on the forward strand.
AGGCCGCAAGCCTGTGCCTCGCGCGCCGGCATGCGCCGCCCGGTATAAGCCAGTTCGCGCACGATGCCCTCTGGAATCAGCTTGACCAGGCGGGGGAAGGTGCCCACATCGGCGGTCATGCCGATATTGGTTTCGAAAATGGTGATGAAGGCGTCCTCGGTGGCATAGCGCATGTCGCAGGCTGTGACCAGATCCACCCCGCCACCAATGCACCCCCCTTGGATAGCGGCCAGCACCGGGATGCGGCACTGTTCAAGCGCGGTGAACGTGCGTTGCATGTCCAGTACATGGTCGTAGAAGCGTGCACCGTGCTGCAGGCGCGCTGCGCGCTGGGCGTCTGGGCCGGGCGCGATGCTGTTGTCGGCGAACATGCCGGTGTCGATGCCCGATGAAAAATGCGGCCCAGTCGACGAAATCACGATCACCCTGGCACGCGATTGGCCGTCGATGTCGTGAATGATGCGCGGCAGTTCGTCCCAGAACGCGCGAATCATGTTGTTGCGCTTCTCGGGGCGGTTGAGCACCACATGGGCGATGCGGTCGGTGATGGAGACGTCGAAGCACTGGTAGGTCATGGCGTTTCCTGAGTGAGGCGAATTCCGATCTTAGCCTGCGGCAACCGGACTGCACGGTCTGACACAATCACGCATCTGGGCAGGGTGGCAGGGTCATCAGACCTGCCGCATGTCCGATGCATACACCGTGGCGCAACGCCTTTGCGCCGAACCCTCACGACTCCGGGAGCACTCTAATGAATGTCTATGAAGCCGTTGGCAGCCGCCGATCCATTCGTGATTTCCAGGATAAGCCGGTCGATGCCGGCGTGATTCGAAAGGTGCTGAGTGCCGCAGCCCGTTCGGCCTCTGGCGGCAATCTGCAGCCCTGGCACATCGACGTCGTGGGGGGCACTGAGCTGAACCGACTCAAGGACATCATGCGCGCGCGGGTGGTGGAAGCCCCCGGTGGTGATGACGTGAAGGACTACAGCATTTATCCGCCCGAACTCGTGGCGCCGTACCGCGACCGGCGCTTCGCAGTGGGCGAAGACATGTACGCGCTGCTTGGTGTGCCTCGTGAAGACAAGGCCGGCCGGTTGCGCTGGTTTGCCCGCAACTACCAGTTCTTTGGCGCGCCGCTCGCATTGTTTTGCACGGTCGATCGCCGTATGGGCATGCCGCAATGGTCCGATCTGGGCATGTACCTGCAGACGGTCATGCTGCTGTTGCGTGAAGAAGGGCTGGATAGCTGTGCACAGGAATGCTGGGCGGTGTATCCGCAAACCATTACCCAGTTTCTGGGCACACCGGCCGAGCGCATGCTGTTCACTGGCATGGCGATCGGTTATCGCAATGAGGCCGCAAGGATCAATGAGCTGGTGACACGTCGCGCACCGCTGGAAGAGTTCGCGAGCTTTCGGGGCATTTGAGCCTCGCGCAGACTGCGTGGTACGTCAACGAGCCATCGGTGAAGGGCGACTGCATGGCTGAGCGCGTACCGGCTGCACGACTCCGCAGCGCGCTTGAACGACGCGAATCTGGATCGGAACACGCGGGTTGGCGTTGCCGGCGAAGGCTCGATGAACACCGTCTTGCGCGCCAGATATGGCGATGGTCACGCGGCGACGGCTCTGATCCTCAAGCCCGTTGTATACAACGAGGCCAATGAAAACGTCGTCATGCAGCAATTACAGCCGGCAGGCATCGATCCGAATGCACCCAACTACAGCGCACGAAATGTGGCGACGAGTTTCGCAAACGACGTGCTGGGACTATAGGGTCAACGTGACCGATGAGGGTCGAGTCCGCGTCACCGGAATTGACAATGACCTTTCTTTTGGTCGCGCTGATCGCTTGCGCCCGTCCCCTGCAAATGGTCTGTCCAGACTTCCCCGGTTGATTGATGAACAGTTGGCGCAACGCTGGAATCAGCTTCAAGGCTTTTGCATGTATACGTCCACTGTGCAAATAGATTGCGTTCCCTTATGACCGGCCAGGCTACTTCGAGTGCCTCCTCTAACCAAAGTGCACTCTCCGAGGCAATCGATTCGCTGCTCGCGTCCGTCGCTCGTTTGGCTGTCGCACGCGGTGTGGCCTATGCAGACATTGAAGAGCAATTGAAGTCGGCCATGGTCCATGCGGCGACGCAAACCATGACCCATGTGCCCTTGCACCGTGCGGTCAGTCGGATCAGTGCTGCAACCGGAATCAATCGCCGCGAGGTGACCCGACTGAGTCAGCAGAGTGAGCCTAAGCGTTCTGTGGTCCATCACTCCAGAGCCAGTGAAGTGATGGCAAGGTGGCTCACGATGCGGGCTTATCAGAACAAAGACGGGCAGCCACGCCCGCTTCCCAGGTTGGGTGCGCGGCGCAGTTTTGAGGCTTTGGTGGCGGGGGTTTCCCGCGATATACATTCGCGCAGTCTGCTCGACGAAATGGTGCGCCTGAAGCTGATCGAGTATGACCCGACGACGGATGTCGTCAGCGTTTCGGCTGATGGAACCGTGCCGCATGGCGACGACGATCGCATGCTTGGTTTCTTATCTGTCAACGTCAGCGATCACCTCAATGCAGCGATCGATAACGTGCTGCGGCGTCGCAGCCACTTCGAGCAGGCCATGTTTGCGGAAGGCCTGTCTGACGCCTCGATCGAGGAGGTGCGTCGCCTGATTGGCCCTAAGTGGGACAAATGGGTACAGGAACTCGTTCCGGTGTTGCGGGACAGGGTCGATCGTGATGCTGCGCTCGAACAGAGCCAGCAGCGTCGGATTCGGATTGGGTTGTATGCGTTCGACGATGTGCCTGAAGAACCTCCACAGCGGGATGGCCCCGCACACCTGCCCTTAAGACTGGTTCGCCGCTCACAGGCGAAGAAGGCTGATTGATCGATCGGGCTGGGTAGATCGCTCCGATCTACTGATCAATCGCTATGAGCATGCGGTCATTGGGCAGGCCTGAGCATTCATGCGCCGCTTGCGCCCGACTGCTCTCGGGCAGGGTGGCTCACGGGGTTCAGCCACTTGAAGACCAAAGGGTTGAGCACAATTGACAGCACAGCGCCTGCAAGAATGAGGTCGCTGGCGCCATGCGGGAACGTCTTCAGTGCAACGCCAATGCCTGCAAGGATGAAGGAAAACTCCCCGATCTGCGCCAGAGACGCGCTCACGCACCGCGCAGTGACCGCTGTGTACCCCAACATTCTGACGATGCCATAGGCCACAAGGGATTTCCCGACAACGATGATCGCGACGACGGCGAGCACATGCAACGGTTTGTCGACCAGAATCATGGGGTCAAACAGCATGCCCACCGAAACGAAAAAAAGCACCCCGAACATGTCCTGGATAGGCAGCGTCTCGGATTCGACGCGAGCCTTGAACTCAGACTCTCCGATAACCAGACCCGCGAAGAACGCTCCGAGTGCGAACGACACGCCAAACAATGCAGCTGCACCGAATGCGACACCGATGGCCAGCGTCAAAACTGCCAGCGAAAAGAGTTCACGTTGTCCGGAGCGATCGGCAATTGCGAGTAACCATGGGAAAAGCCTTTTGCCCATCAGCAGCATCAGTGCCACAAACAAAACGACCTTTCCGATCGTGGTGAGGAGCGTTGTCCAGATCGCTGTTGGTGCGCCCGACTGATCGGGTACGCTGAGCACGGCAGGCAGCATCACCAGTGCCAGGACCATGACCAGGTCCTCGACAATGAGCCAACCGACTGCAATGCGCCCGATGTCGGTGTCCTGGAGTCCTTGTGATTCGAGCGCTCTGAGCAGCACTACGGTGCTGGCTACTGACAGCGACAACCCAAACACGAGGCCCGCGGTCAAGGACCATCCCCAATACATGGATAGCAGCGCGCCCATTAGTGTGGCGAGCAGCATCTGTCCCAAGGCGCCGGGGATGGCGATGCGCCGTACGGCAAGCAAATCCTCCACCGAGCAATGCATGCCGACACCGAACATCAGCAGCATCACGCCAATTTCGGCCAATTGAGGCGCGAGTTCGACATCAGCCACAAAGCCAGGCGTAAAGGGCCCGACGACCACACCGGCAAGCAGGTAGCCCACCAGGGCCGGCAGTCGCAGGCGGGTGGCCAGGGCGCCGCCCGCAAAGGCGAAGACAAGACTGACGGCAATGGTGGAAATCAGTGACGTGGCGTGTGGCACGTATGTCTCCTAAAGACTAAGCAGAGGATAGCAGTTCATTTGCGCCACTTTTGAAAACTGTGCACAACACACATCTAAAGGAGCTTCGTTGGGCGAAGGGTGGTGCGAAACGCACGCTTGATTGGCGCCGTTGCAAGATGCTGACTGTTGGTCTCTCAAGAGCAAGTCGTCACGCGTATCGTTGGCCTACCAAGGCAGGCAGATTGACATTGCGGGCGCGGTGGCTGACCTGACCACCGGGAAGCCGGAACGGCACTGAGTTGGCTGAACTGGCGCACGACATTGTCCTTGGGGCATGATGCCTCTGACGCGGTTCTTCATTGAGGGATCCGCGCATCAGGTTCCATCCTTTACGAGGAGACATTCATGCGGTCAGTGCAGTTTTACGGTGCCTGTCTTTTTTCAGCGCTGTCGATGTTGATGGCGAATACCGCTGCAGCTCAGGGCGCCGACTTCCCCAACAAACCCATCCGGATGCTGGCCCCGTTTGCAGCAGGCAGTGGCGCCGACAGCTCAGCCCGCGCACTGGCTGAACAGATGCAGCGCATCTTGGGACAACCGGTGCTGGTGGAAAACAGGCCTGGCGCAAGCGGTGCGGTGGCCGCCATGGCAGTCAAGCAGGCGCCGGCTGATGGATACACCATCATGGTTGGCTCCAATTCGCCGATGTCGGTGAATCCGATCGTCATCAAGAATCTGGGCTACGACCCGCTCAAGGAATTTAAGGCGGTGCACGGCATTGGGCGCAGTCAGAACATCTGGTACGTGGCCAATGAGTCACCGGTGCGCACCATCTCCGATCTGGTGGCGCAGGCCCGCACCCGTGCGGTCAATGTGGGCTCGTATTCAGCGGGCTATCAGCTCGCCATGGAGTGGGTCGCACAGTCCTCCAAGACCAAGCTCACCTACGTGCCCTACAAAGGACAGGCGCAAGTGTTCACGGACGTAATTGGTCGGCAGCTCGATGCGGGCTTAGGCGACCTGGGTGGTGCACTGTCGCTGATCCAGTCCGGCAAGATGCGCGCCATTGCGGTGTCGGGCGAAGCGCGCCACCCCGCGCTGCCCAATGTGCCGACGTTGCGCGAAGTCTGGCCCGAATACATCAACTATGCGTGGACTGCGTTCTGGGTGCGCACGGAAACACCTGCCGATGTGCACGCCAAGCTCGTATCGGCGACAAATCGCGCGATGAAGACGCCTGAACTCACTAAGTACTTCGAGACGCAGGGCTCTGAGCCGATGTACACGTTCGGGCCGGTCGAGATGGGGCGCTATCAGAGCGATGAGTATCAGCGCTTCAAGGGCATCGCGGATGCCGTTGGAATCAAGCCGGAGTAGTGCCGTCTGAGCGCCTTCCCTGAGCCTGCGTGTGTGGCACACGCATCACGCGCGCTTAGGGGGGGCCTCATAGACCGACGAATTGTCCCTGCGACCAGCGCCCTTGCGAGGCCACGGAACCATCTGGCCGAAACTCCGTGCCGGTCCCGTGACGCAAGCCCTGATCGTAGTGGCCGACGTATTTTCGGCCGTCTGCAAAGGTGTAGGCGCCTTGGCCGTGCGCCTTGCCATTCAGGTAGCCCCCTGAGTACTGGTCACCTGCAGACGTGATTCGACTGCCTACACAGTCGGTCCAGGTTTGCGGGTCATAGTCGCCGCGGCATCGGGGTAACGCTGCAGCGGCTTGCTGCGACGGCTCTTGCGCTTGCAAAGGCGGGGGCCCGGACGACGCTGGCTTGTTGGGCAGAGCAGACGTCAACGCGTCACTCAGAATCCCCTTCGATGCCTTGGCGCTCTTGCCGAGCGACAGCACTTCAGCCAGCGCCTGATCGGCTTCGCGCAGTCCTGCCATGAGCGTGGCCACTTCAGCACGGTGCGTGTCTGCCGTGTCGTTCAGTGTCAGTCGGCCGTCTTTGAAGCGAAATCGCGCGCGCAGCCCGGTTTCGCGTAGCGGCTCGAATCCGACTTCAAGCAGCGCTTGTCGCTGATCCGGAGTCATGCCCTTGATGACCATGGCGAGTTCGCCTTCAGCGCGCAATTGCCTTTCAAGCGAAGGAACGGAGTGGTTTGACGGGGCCATCTCGACCGACAAGCGACCGTCAAACGATCCATCTTCAGAAGATGCAGCGAACTTTGAAATGCCTGCTGACAGGCCTCGAGCGAGCAGCTGCGACACGGCTTGTTTCGCAGCTTTTTGCTCGTCATTCGTCATGTTTCTGAATCCGCAACTGGAGCGAAACAGGGCGTTGAGGCGCTCAGCGCTTTGGAGGTCGACGCCTGTGACCGAGAGATCGAAGGTGATGTTTCCGAGCTCCTGTTCACCCCAGGATAGCTTTTTCGCGGTGTAGGAGGCGGAGGAGTCGAGTCGGTCGCCCCGCTCGAGCGTCTGCGCGCGGACCACCATCCCTTCTGCCGAACCTGAGCTTAGGCTCGCTTTTTCCATGCTGACCGTGTAGGTGCCTGTGCCTAAGTGCCGATCAGTCAGATCGATGAGGACTGACACACCTCGCAGGTCAATCGCCTCGCCGCCCGAGCGCACGCCAAAGCGCTCGAGGTTCCATTCGAATTTGAAGGACTTGCTGCCCACTTCAAACGCGCCGCGCGATGGGGCCAGTTTCAGACCGGTCCGGCGTCGGGAAAGCTCTGGAATTGAGACATCGCTGCTGATCTGCCCATTGAGGCTGACCCGACCCTGGCCCGTCAGCTTTGCATCGCTGCCGATGAGTGCGCGCAAATCCTGCGCTGCATCCCCTGCTGGCGCCGCACTCCAGGCAAACCGTGACAACCCGGATGGCAGGGGCCAGTGCGAGATGTTGTATTCAACCGTCGCCAAAGGCTGGGGGTCATCACCTGCTGCCAAATCGTCCGAGCAATCATCGATCAGAGCGATTTCAGCCTTGCCTCGTGAACTCAGCCATCCCGGCTCGTGCGACAACTTCGTCAGGCGCACATTCGCGCCGTCCGTTGCGGTCGTTGAAGTCAGTGCCTGCAGCGCGGCTTCTGCGCGCTTGCCGGTCCAGGCAGCGGCGCCAAGCCATCCCAGCAGCAGTACTGCGGTTGTGCCGGCGGCAATCAGGCCTGAACGTGAAGTGGACGTGCGCATTGAGATGTGTGCCGCAAGCGGGCTCGCAGTAGTTCAAGGTCTCACATGATGCCGGCCGGGTATGCGCGCAGGTTGATGCGCTGGTTGAACGGTTCCGTTGGTGGAGTCGGTGGATTGGCGTGCCGTGGTACGAGGACGATAGTCAAATTCGACAGCTCGCAGCCGGCTCTGCATACCGGGCGTCAGATGCAAGACGAGTTCACGTATCGCAGCGCAGAAGCAGGGGACGGGCATGACGCAGGCAACAACACATGGCATGGTGTGCGCGGCACAACCGGAAGCTGCTGAGGCGGCGGCGGACGTACTGCGCGCCGGTGGCAATGTGGTGGATGCAGCCATCGCGGCAGCGCTGGTGCAAACTGTGGTGGATCCTCAGATATGCGGCATTGCCGGCATGGGCAACCTGCAAATCGACATGCCGGGTCAAGGCATTCATCCCAGCATCGATTTTCACGGTCGCGCGCCGCTGACGGTAAGACCGGACATGTGGGTCAATCGGATTCTTCATGCGACCGAACGCGCCTTGTGCAATCAGGGCTACACGGTCAAACGGCATGCCCAGAGCGACACCTTTGCCTGGGTGCATGCGATTCGCTTGCAAGACGGCGTGCTGGATGGTGGGGCTGATCCCGCCACTGGAGGGCTTGCGATTGCCGTGTGAGCGAGTGGCTTCATGGTTGGCCCGGCCGACTGATCAACACGACTGGGCTTAAATGAACAAGGCCTTGCATCGCTGCAAGGCCTTGTGAATGTGGCTCCCCGACCTGGACTCGAACCAGGGACCTGCGGATTAACAGTCCGTCGCTCTACCGACTGAGCTATCAGGGAACAGCCCTTAAGTTTAGCAAAAGACGACTGCCAATTCAAACCGGATGTCCGATGAACGGCTAAGAAGAGAAGCCGTTTCAGACCAGTGGTTCCACGATGATGCGCGTCAAGGCGCATCGTCTGAGCGCAAGCGGTGCTTGGAATCATCCCTCGATGTGGCCAGACCGAATCGACGATTGTCAGCCGTCGCTTCGGTCTGGCCAGTTCTTCGGTAACCGCTGTTCCTGCGATCAGTCCTTTAGCTTGACTTCCGAGGCGGCCAGGACGCCGCTTGCAATGCTGCCCCGCACCTCGACGAAAAGACCATTCGCCAATCTGGGAACATCGTTGCCGCCAGCGCTGACCCGCTGACCCGCGACGCGGAAGTCGGTGGCCGACACGTAGTCTGTGATGGCACCACGCAATCGCACCGTGCCGCTGGCTTCTGGCAGCTTGACTTCGACCTTTGTGGCCTGGATTTCGCCGTTCAGCAGAGGTCCGTAGACTTCCACACGCATCCCGTTTGCCAGGGTGCCAGCGGTACCACGTTCAAACTCGGTGTTAGCCCCGGTGTTTACCCGTGTGCCGTTGACCAGGAACGTCTTGCCGCCGCTAATGTCAGCCACGTCTGTGATACTGCCCTCG
>JBIKKG010000109.1:0-10429 GCA_044360485.1 Burkholderiaceae bacterium
CGTTCTGGCCCCGTTCGATGCCCAGTGGCCCGATGTTGCGGGTGTACATCTCACCGTAGTTGCCTACGGCCTTCAGCACACGCACCAGCCAGTCGTTGTCGAAGCCCAGGCCCTTGCCGACGTCGCCTGATGTGCCCACGATGCGCTGAATTTGCGGCTCTTTACTCTCGGCCTTGAGCTTGTCGACGTTCGCCGAGGTCACGCCATATTCCTCGGCTTCGATCAGACCAAACAGGGTCCAGCGCACGGTATTGAAGAAGTCCCAGTCGCCGCGACGGATCATCGGGCCCAGCGGCTCCTTGGAGATCGCATCCGGCAGGATCATGTAATCGTCGGGGTTCGGAGCCTTGCGGCGGGTGGCGGCCAGACCGGAAATATCGGTCGTGTACACATCGCAGCGGCCGGCGAAGAACGCCTGCTCGATCTGGTTCAGTTCAGAGATCACCACCGGCTTGAAGCTCATCCGTTTGCTACGGAAGAAATCGGTCAGGTTCAGCTCGGTGGTGGTGCCAGGCTGCACGCAGACCGTCGCGCCGTTAAGCTGAGCTGCGCGGTTGATCTTCGCAGACTTCTTCACCATGAAGCCCTGGCCGTCATAAAAGAGCGTGCCGGCGAAGACCGAACCCATGGTCGCATCGCGCGAAGAGGTCCAGGTGGTGTTGCGCGACAACATGTCCACCTCACCCGACTGCAGGGTGGTGAAGCGGTTCTGGGCATTGGTGGGCACGTACTGCACTTTGTTCGGGTCGCCCAGAATGACTGCTGCCACGGCGCGGCAGAAGTCCGCGTCCAGGCCAGACCACTTGCCTTGTGAATCCGGAGCCGAGAAACCCAGCAGGCCGGTGTTCACGCCGCAGCGCAGTTGGCCGCGCTGCTTGATGGCGTCCAGCGTCGGACCGGCCGAGGCTGTGAGCGGGGCAAGGGCGGGCAGGACGAACGCTGAGGCGATCGCAAGACGACGGAGCCAGGAGCTTTTCATGTGGAAATTCCGCGAGAGGGTTTGGGGGGCCTGCTTCGCCGGGTGCGCCGCGGGGGCGATGCGGCCGTGCAGCGTGGCCGTAGGAGTCTACGTTCATTCCTAATATCCAGACAAGCTGAAGGCTACCCGCCCCGGAGCACGGGCCAGATGCAAGGCTGGCGCGTCGAACGGTCGGTCGCGCCAGCCAGTCGGTCCCGATTCAGACCTTCCTCTGCTTCGCTCCGAATAATCAAGACGATTGCCGAGCTTTTCAGCGGATCGAGCCGCTCTGAGCCTGTCACCCTGCAGACAAGCGTATTCACGATTTCCAGGATCACCCATGGCATCTGCCGTACGACACCACTCCGTTGCACGCCCGTCAGGCCGACGTGCTTCCCTCCTCATGGCGCCAGGCCGCTGGCTGATGCAGCGCCTGCAGTTGCCGCTGAAGGTTGTCTTGGTGGTGGGCGCATTCATGGTCCCGATCGGGATGCTCGGCCAGTTTTATTGGCAAAACGCGGGTTCGCAGATCGATTTCGCGGTACAGGAGCGTGCCGGGGTGCGCTGGCTCAAGGCCTGGCTACCGGTCATGCAGGCCGCCCAGTCGTATCGGCTTGCCTCGGCGCACGGAGCGGCGGTTGCCGCAGCGGGCGGTACCGGCGCAGCGTCCGACACGGCGGCCGCTGCGCAGGCGCTGAACACCGCACTCGCCCAACTGGCGCTGGTGGATGCCGAGCTTGCCGGCGTACTGAACACGGGGTCACGGGTGACGCAACTGCGCGCGTTGGCACAGGGCCTTCCCACACCCTCTGCATCGACCGACTCACAGAGCACGACCGCCCACGATGCCCTGAGCACAGCGCTCATGGCAGCAGCGACGCACGTCGGTGATGCATCGAACCTGGTGCTTGATCCCGACCTCGATTCCTTCTATGCCATGCAAGCCAGTGTGATCGATGGTCCGGTGATTCTCGATGCGATCGGTCGGGCCGCTCAGGCCGGCGCGCGCGACGCCGGGTTGGCAGCGGGTCAGACCAGTGCACTGGCCGCCTCGGCCGCAGTGGTTCGCCTGGGTATCGAGCGCCAGGAGGCGGGCCTGTCCCGTGCCGTGGCACACAACCCGGCGCTGGGACAGCCTCTGGCGGTCAGTACGCGGGTGGCGCCCATCGGCGAGTGGCTGCATGCCGTGGAGGCGCGCCTCAAGCCCGGCACAGAACAGGCCGCGGCGCCGGAGTGGTTCGCAGCGAGCACACGCGCCCTCGAGGCAGCGCAGGCGATTGGCGCCTCGGCCAACGAGGCACTGGACGGGTTGCTGGTCGTGCGCATCGATCGCTTGCACACCGAGCGCACCCTGCGCATGGCGATTGCAGGAGGCGGCCTGATGCTGGCGCTCTATCTGCTTGCGGCCATGTACGCCGTGCTTCAGGGCGGGTTGAAGGCGCTGGGCGAGGATATTGTGCGACTGGCTGGCGGGGATTTTTCCGAGCATGCCGGACAACAGGCGCACGCTCGCGACACCGTGTCGCAAGCACTCGACACGCTGCGCAACTCCTTGCGCACCGTCAGTGACACCTTGCGCAGCGTGCATGAGCGCGCCGAGCAGGTCTCGGGCTCCGCCCGCGAAATCGCCACCGGCAACAGCGATCTCTCGGCGCGGACCGAGCACAGTGCCGCGTCAATCGAGGCGGTCGCCTCCAACATGGACGCGGTCAGCCGCCGGGTGGCTGAAAACGTCTCGGCTCTGGGGCGAGCCGACAGCGAAATGTCGGAGTTGGTGCGTGCGGTGCGCGAAACCGAAGGCACGGTGCACGGGCTCGTGCAGAGCATGACCGCATTGCACGCCCAGAGTCGGCAGATCTCGGACATCGTCGGCATGATCGACGGCATTGCTTTTCAGACCAATATCCTGGCACTCAACGCATCGGTGGAGGCGGCACGTGCCGGCGACATGGGCCGGGGGTTTGCCGTGGTGGCGCAGGAAGTGCGCTCGCTCGCACAACGCAGTGCTGCCGCTGCACAGGACATCAAGGGCATCGTGACCCGTTCCACCGCAGATATCGAGACCGGGTCCGATCTAGCCGCGCAAGCCGGTGAGCGTGTCTCGCGCACCGTGGGCAGCGCGGGTTCGGTCGCTGACGCCATGTCGATCGCGCTCAACGGATCGCGCGAGCAGAACGATCGGGTAGCCGAGGTGCATGCCACGCTCACCCAGCTGTCTTCAGCCACTCAGAGCAATGCGGCCCTGGTCGAGGAAGTGGCGGCGGCCACCGCTTCGCTGGACACCTCGAGCCAGGAGCTGCATCGGCTGGTGGCGAGTTTTCGGATCGGTACTGTGACGGCGGCCTGAGCCCTCTGAGCAGGACGTTCGCGCGCGCTGACCCAAGGGAAGGGGCTGGTACCATCGGCCGATGACTGCCCCTGCCGAAACGACCGCTCCGCATACCGATCCCGCCGCTCCGCGCCCAGCCTCCAGCCTGGTGCTGTTGCGTGATGGTCCCGGGGGACTGGAAGTGCTCCTGCTGCAAAGACCCGCGGAAGACCGTGTGCTGGCCGGAGCCCACGTGTTTCCAGGTGGCAAGCTCGATGCCGAAGACGCCCACGACGATCTGCTGAATCGCATCGATGCCTCGCCGCAGGCGCTGCATGCGCGACTCGGCGAGCCCGAACTGAATGCCCGCGAGGCTGCGGCATTGTTTGTGGCGGCCATTCGCGAAACGTTCGAGGAAACCGGTGTGCTGCTGGCACGCGACGCATCAGCGGCCCTCTCCGAGCGCGCGCGGGCCATGCGGCGCGAAGGCCAGGGGTTTGGCGATGTCCTGCGGGCTTTGGATGTGCGTCTGGACCCCTCCACCATCCAGCCCTGGTCGCGATGGATCACGCCCAAGATGGCGTCGGCCATGCGCAAGCGCTTCGATACCCGCTTCTTCGTGGCATGTCTGCCTGCTGGTCAGACCGTCGTACACGATCCGCGCGAGGCCGTCGGATCCATCTGGGTGCTGCCGCGCCCGGCCTTGCAGCGCTATTGGGATCGGGGCATCGATTTCGCCGCGCCGCAGGTCATGACCCTGGCGCATCTGTCGCGCTTCGGTTCGGTGTCCGACACGCTGGCGCATGCAGCCACCCGCCTGCCGCCCACGATTCGCCCGCATCCTGTGGAAACCCCTGCCGGACGCGTGGTGTGCTACCCCGGCGACCCGGATCATCCGGTGGCGCAACGTGCCATGCCCGGGCCGACGCGACTGCTGGTGAACGAAGGACGCTTTCTGCCTGAAGCAGGTTTCGAGGCCTGGTTCGACTGACCCCCTGTTCGCTGACACCTGGAGTTTTCATGTCCACACATCGCATCGCCGTGATTCCCGGCGACGGGATCGGCAATGAAGTCGTTCCCGAAGGCCTGCGCGTCCTGGAGGCTGCGGCCGACCGCTTCGGCATCGGCCTGCAGTTCGATCACTTTGACTTTGCCAGCTGCGCCTACTACGCCAAGCACGGCCAGATGATGCCCGACGACTGGAAAGACCAGATCGGCGGACACGACGCGATTTTCTTCGGTGCGGTGGGCTGGCCGGACATGGTGCCCGACCATATCTCGCTGTGGGGTTCGTTGCTGCTGTTTCGCCGCGAATTCGACCAGTACGTCAACCTGCGGCCAGTGCGTCTGATGCCCGGAGTGCCATGCCCTCTGGTGGGCCGCAAGCCCGGCGACATCGACTTCTACGTGGTCCGTGAAAACACCGAAGGCGAATACAGCTCGCTGGGCGGACGCGCTTTTCCTGGCACCGACCGCGAAGTCGTGATCCAGGAGTCGGTGTTCACTCGGCATGGCACCGACCGCATCCTCAAGTACGCCTTCGAGTTATCGCAGCGGCGCAAGAAGCAGCTCACCTCAGCCACCAAGTCCAATGGCATCTTCATCACCATGCCTTACTGGGACGAACGGGTCGAGGCCGTGGGCAAGCTGTATCCCGATGTGGCGGTCAAGAAATTCCACATCGACATCCTGACCGCGCATTTCGTGCGCAACCCGCATTGGTTCGACGTGGTGGTCGCCAGCAATCTGTTCGGTGACATCCTGTCCGATCTGGGCCCGGCCTGCACCGGCACCATCGCGATCGCGCCCTCGGGCAACATCAATCCTGAGCGCAATTTCCCGTCGCTCTTCGAGCCGGTGCATGGCTCAGCGCCAGACATCTTCGGCAAGGGCATCGCCAACCCGATCGGGCAGATCTGGTCCGGCGCCATGATGCTCGATCATCTGGGCTATCCGAAGGCGCATGACGCCATCCTGTCGGCCATTGAAGCGGTGACAGCAGGCGGACCGCGTACGCCCGACATGGGGGGCACGGCCAGCACGAGCGACGTCGGACGCGCTGTGGTGCAGGCCTTGCGCGGCTAAGTCGACTGGGCGACTTGATCTGAAGGGTCGCCCGATCCCCGCAGGCTGATGCGGGCTCTTCCCTCGCTCCGCCGGGGCGGGCTACACTGCGGCCCTTCGTGTGCCCGCCCGAACCGCAACAGCGTATGGATTCTGCTGCGGCAACGTGCTTCAACAAGGACCCTTCCTATGACTTCCCTCCGTGTTTTGGGTGGCCTGATTCTGGCTGCCTGCGCCTTCGGCGCTTCGGCCCAGACTTATCCCACGCGCCCGGTCACTTTGGTCGTGCCCTTCGCCGCAGGCGGCCCCACCGACGTCGCTGCGCGCGCGCTCGGACAGGCGATGGAAAAGTCCATGGGCCAGACAGTGGTCATCGAAAACAAAGTCGGTGCTGGCGGCACGCTTGCCGTTGCCGACGTCGCTCGCGCCACGCCCGATGGGTATCGCATCCTGATCCATCACATCGGCATGTCGACGGCTCCGGCGCTGTATCGCAAGCTGAGCTTCGATCCGCTCAAAGACTTCGAGTACATCGGGCAGGTGCTCGATGTGCCCATGACGCTGCTGGTCAAGACCGGGCTGCCGGTGAACTCGGTCAAGGAGCTGGCGGCATATGCCAAGGCCAACAAGGACAAGATCACGCTGGCCAACGCGGGTCTGGGCGCTGCCTCGCACCTGTGCGGCCTGCTCTTTCAGCAGGCGATCGAGGTCGATCTGACCACGGTCCCCTACAAAGGCACAGCGCCTGCCATGGCCGATCTGCTGGGTGGGCAGGTCGATATTCTGTGCGACCAGACCACGCAGACCATCCCGCAAATTCAGGGCGGCAAGGTCAAAGCACTGGCGGTCACCACCGCCAAGCGTCTGGACGCCCTCAAGGATCTGCCCACGGCAGCGGAGTCGGGACTGCCTGGGTTTGATCTGGCAGTGTGGCACGGGGTGTACGCACCGAAGGGCACGCCGAAGGCAGCGACCGACAAGCTCAACGCCTCGATGCAGGCTGCGCTCAAGGATCCCGCGGTCGTGAAGCGTTTTGCCGACCTGGGTGCGGTCATCGTCCCGACCGAGAAGCAGACGCCGGACGGTTTGTCACGTCACCTGAAGGCTGAGATCGACAAATGGGCGCCGATCATCAAGAAGGCGGGTCAATACGCGGACTGATCATCCAGCGCTGATGGCGAGCGGTCTGAGCCGTTCGCCGCTTTCCCCAAGCCCGGCCTGTCCGGGTTTTTTTTGGGGTCGGCCTTCGGGCGACGAAGCCGCTTGCGCGATGCCGCTGACACTGACCCGCCATGCCAAGGGTCCCGGCAGTCATCCCTGCTAGAGTCGGGCCATGAATTCAACTGATCTGCTCCTGCGCAGTTTTCACGCGGCTGTGGCGGCGGCCGACCCGCTGCAGATCGTGGCCACGCGACTCCCCGAGCCGCCTGCGGGCCGCACTCTGGTGGTGGGCGCAGGCAAGGCAGCAGCATCGATGGCGCGCGCCGTCGAGCTCGCCTGGCCGGCTGAAGCAGCCTTATCGGGGCGGGTCATCACCCGTTATGCCCATGGCCTGCCCACCGATCGCATCACGGTCATCGAGGCGGGTCATCCGGTGCCGGATGAAGCCGGCGAGCGGGCAGCGGCGCAGATCCTTGCCGATGCTGCGAGTCTGGGCCCCGATGACCTGCTGCTGGCGCTGGTGTCGGGCGGCGGCTCGAGTCTGCTGTCGCTGCCGGTCGACGCGGTGCCGATGGCCGATCTCAAGACCGTCACCCGTCAGCTGCTGGCCAGTGGTGCACCGATCCAGGAGATGAACGTGGTGCGCAAGCACCTGTCGCGCATCCAGGGCGGGCGCTTGGCGCAGGCCACGCAGGCGCGGGTGTGTGCGCTGGTGATCTCGGATGTGGCGGGCGACGATGTGTCAGCGATTGCGTCTGGGCCCTGCGCGCCCGATCCCAGCACCTATGCCGAAGCGCTCGAGGTGCTGGCACGTCATGACGTGATGCCGCCCGCAAGCATCGCGCAACATTTGGCGCGAGGCCTGCGAGGCGAGGTGTCCGAGACGCCTAAGCCGGGCGACGGGCTGTTTGACCGAGTGGACAATCGGCTGATCGCCACCGCTCACGGCAGCCTGGACGCGGCGGCAGCGGTGTTCCGGGCGCAAGGTGTGACCCCCGTGATCCTGGGCGATACCGTGACCGGTGAGGCGCGCGACGTGGCCCAGGTGATGGCGGCACTGGTGCGCGAGATCCGCAGTCACGGCGCCCCCTTTGCGCCCCCTGTGGCGCTGATCTCGGGCGGTGAATGCACGGTCACGCTGCGTGAGGGCGCGCAGCCTCCAGGTCGCGGCGGACGATGCTCGGAGTTTTTGCTGGCCCTGCTCGATGCACTGGGCGATTGCCCTGACGTCTGGGCGATCGCAGCCGACACCGACGGCATTGACGGGGTGGAGTCCAATGCGGGTGCGATGATCAGCCCCAATTCGGCCGCGCGGGCTCGCGGCCTGTCACTGGATGCGCGCCGCTCGCTTGAGCGTCATGACGCCTGGCAGTTCTTTCATGCTTTGGGTGACCTGGTCGTCACGGGCCCCACGCGCACCAACGTGAACGACTATCGGGCCATCCTGATCGGCTGAGCCCCCGGATCAGGGCTGTCGTTCATCGGCTTACCAGGCGTGCAGCCACGCACCCAGGATGCGTGTGGGCATGAGCGTGAAAGCGCCTGCGATCAGCAGGCTCACATACAGCGAGATCATCGAGGCACGGTGCGCCACCACCTGCCCGGTGCGGATCGCCTGAATCGCGCACAGCAGTGTGACCAGCGTGAGCAGTGACAAGAGATGGATGGCGCCGTAACGCCCGATCGGTGTGTCCACGGCCCATACCGTGCCCGGCATGAACAATGAGGTCAGTGCCGTCAGCGCCATGGCACACGCCCAGACGCGACCCATGCCCCGATGCACAGGGGTACCCTTTTGTCGGGCCAGTACCACGGCGCCCAGCAGCACTGCGAGCATCGCCGCAGCGACATGCACGGCGATGAGGGGTTCGAACAGGCGGGCTTGTTGTGCGGTCATCCGTCAATGTACCAAGGCGCGCGGCACGCCCAGCCGTTTGGCCTGGCGCAAGCCCAAGCAGTCGCGGGCGCGTCGATCCGCTGCTGCCCAGGTGCCGGGTCATGGGACAATCTCTGTCCGGCATCGCACCCTGAAGACTGCACGATGGACACGCTGACGCTTATTCGCCCCGACGACTGGCACCTTCACCTGCGCGACGACGATGCGCTGCGCGCGGTGGTGGGCGCTTCAGCGCGACAGTTCGCGCGGGCCATCGTCATGCCCAACCTCAAGCCGCCTGTGACGACGGTGGCGCACGCGCAGGCCTACCGAGCCCGTATCCTGGATGCCCTGGCGCCTGCCGTGGCGGCCGATCCGCTGTGCGCAGGCTTTGAGCCGCTGATGACGCTCTACCTCACCGATTGCACCGCGCCTGACGAAATCAAGCGCGCGCGCGACTCGGGCTTTGTGCACGCCGTGAAGCTTTATCCGGCCGGTGCGACGACCAACTCCGATGCCGGCGTCACGTCCATGGCGGCCGTGCGCCCCGCGCTTGAGGCGATGCAGGCCAGCGGCGTGCCGTTGCTCATCCACGGTGAAGTCACGGATGCGCACATCGACGTCTTCGATCGCGAAGCCGTGTTCATCGAGACAGTGCTCGAGCCGATGCGCCGTGATTTCCCGGACCTGCGTGTGGTGTTCGAGCACATCACCACAAAGGAAGCCGCGCAATACGTGGCGCAGGCCTCCGGGCCGATCGCCGCCACCATCACGGCGCACCACCTGCTCTACGAACGTAATGCGCTCTTCAAGGGCGGGATGCGCCCGCACTGGTACTGCTTGCCGATTTTGAAGCGCGAGACCCATCGCCGCGCGCTCCTGGAGGCAGCCACCTCGGGCAGCCCACGGTTTTTTCTCGGCACGGACAGTGCCCCGCACGCGAAGGACCTCAAGGAACATGCGTGCGGATGCGCCGGTTGCTACACCGCCCCGCACGCACTGGAACTCTATGCGGCGGCCTTTGAGTCCGTAGGGCGTCTGGATCGACTGGAAGGGTTCGCGAGCCTGCACGGCCCCGACTTTTATCGCCTGCCCCGCAATACCAGCCAGATCACGCTCAAGCGTCAGACCTGGACAGTTCCTGACTCGCTGCCCTTCGGCGCTGAACGCATCGTGCCGCTGGCCTCCGGAGAAGCACTTGCCTGGCGGCTTTCCAGCTGACGCCTGCGCACCCTGGCTGGACGGGCTCGGCACGCACCTGCACGCGCTTGAGCCGCTCGAGCCGCGGATGCGTCTGCAGTACCTGACTCACCAGGCGATGGCATTCGGGCTGCACACTGCGTCTGGCCAACCACTGCGATTCGTCGCTCACGCAGGCATCGCCGATTACGAGTCGCACATCTTCGCTACCGGTGAGGTACCCACGCGCATTGATGGCGACGGTGCGCGTCACGATCTGTACAACGCGCTGGCCTGGCTTCGCTGGCCGCACAGCAAGGCGCGCCTGAATGCGCTGCACATGCAGGCGCGGGCCCGTGTGGCATCAACTACGGGCCGGGGGCCGCAGCGCGATGCAGCCACACTGTTCGATGAGAACGGTCTGGTGTGGATCGGTCAGGACGGGGGCTTGGAAGCGGCCCTGCGCGATTTCGACTGGCCGACGCTGTTCACGGTCCGTCGCGACGAATTGCCGGGCAAGGTGCACGTCGCCGTTTTCGGACATGCGCTGATGCACAAACTCGAAGCGCCGTTCAAGGGCATCACCGCGCATGCCTTGCCGCTGCGCATGCCGGTTCAGAGCTCTCACGAGGCTGTCGATCGCGCGTTGGCGGCCAAGCTCGCCGCAGCCAGTCTGCAGGCGCGCGGTTTTTGCCCGTTGCCGGTGATGGGTTTGCCCGGCTGGTCGCCAGCCAACACCGATCCCGCGTTCTATCTGGATGAGCAGGTGTTTCGTCGTGGCAGGATGCGCCGCAAGCCCGCCCTGGACCATCGGCCCCCTGACTCGCCACGTTTCCCTCCATCCCTGAAGACGCCATGAATATTCTGATCACCGGAGGCGCCG
>JBIKKG010000111.1:0-10408 GCA_044360485.1 Burkholderiaceae bacterium
GCCAGAATCTCGCCGATTTCGGCATACACGGCGGCACCCGAATGCATGACGTCACCGGCCTCATGTTCAGCCGAATGACGGCTGTCTGCGATGACCGTGTGCTGCATGGCTTCATCGTCCAGTTCACGCCAGCTGGGTCGTGGTGCACCAATCGCAGCCACGAAGGCATCGGCCTTCAGCCAGGCGCCCCGCAGCACGGGCTCGGTGGCATTGGTGACCGTGCAGATGATGTCGGCCCCTCTCACCGCTTCTTCGGCGCTTGCGCAGGCACGCCCGCCGATCTCGGCTGCGCAGCGTGCCACATTGGCCGGACTGCGGCTCCAGACGCGGATCTCGCTCACCGGGCGCACGGCCCGCAGCGCCAGCGCATGGCTGCGCGCCAGCGCGCCACTGCCCAACATGGCCACGATCTTCGGGCCCGGCGACACCACGGCATCAGCAGCGACCGCTGAGACCGCTGCCGTGCGCAATTCGGTAATCCAGGTACCGTCCATGACGGCCAACGTCTGCCCGGTGACCGGGTCCATCAGCACGATGGTGGCCAGCAGCGTGGGCAGACCGCGGCCGGGGTTCCCCGGATACAACGTGATCAGCTTGGTCGCCAGCGCATCGGCCGTCATGGCGGGCTTCAAAAACAGCATGCCCTCGCGCTCGGGCATCTCCACCACGCTGCGCAGGGGCTGCAGCACGCGGCCTGCAGACAGGTCGATGAGCGCGCCGCGCATGGCGGGCAGCAGCTGCTCAAGCGGCAGCAGTCGGCGCACGGTGGCGTCGTCGAGATAGAGCGGTGTCGTCATCAGGCTAGGTTAACGCAGGATCCCTGCGCAGACACCGGGCGATGCAAGGCCCACGCCGCGGCACCGGCTGCTGCACCGATAGAATCCAGAATATGCAAGACATGTCACGCGAGCCGCAGCTCAGAGGACTGGACCGAGAGCTGGCTGGCGAGACTGTCCGCTTTCTGGCTGATCGCGCCCTGTGGTGGCCGCGAGCGCGAACGCTGTTTGTGGCCGACGTGCATTTGGGCAAAGCCGAAAGCTTTCGCGCACTGGGGGTGCCGGTGCCATCGGGCCCCACGCAGGCCACCCTGGAGCGGCTGACACGGCTCGTGCGGGCCTGCTCGGCGGCCCATCTGGTGGTGCTCGGTGACCTGCTGCATGCACGCGCCGCCCACACCGATGCGGTGATGAAACCGTTCGGCGACTGGCGTTCGGCGCACGCTAGCCTGCGCATCTCACTGGTTAGGGGCAATCATGATCAGCATGCGGGGGACCCGCCTGCAGCCTTGGGCATCGAGGTGGTCGATGCGCCCCATGCCATGGGACCGTTCGATCTGTGCCATGACGATTCCAATGCGCAGGCAACTGGTCATGGGACCGCGACTGGGACCGCGTCTGCGACTGCTCTGGCACGTGGACCATCACAGGCCCGGTCCGGCCATCGACTGGAGGGTCATGTGCACCCGGCCGTGCGGTGTGCTGTACGTGCCGGGCGCAGCCTGCGATTGCCTTGCTTTTGCATAGGCCCGACACGCACGCTGCTGCCTGCATTTGGCGACTTCACCGGTACAGCGCTCATCCGCGCAGCAGGCGACGAATCGATCCTGGCGATCGCCGACGACACGCTGGTGGCCTTGCCGCCTGGTGCAGTCACGCAGACCGGACGTGCACCAAGCGCCGCCCGTTCACCCGCCCGGCCCGTCACCGGACGCTGAGGTGGTGCGGGTCAGCCGCCGGTGCGGATGCGACGCACGGTGGCATCGATCAGTGCGCGAGAAATGCTGTGCCGAGGGGGCAATTGGGGTAGCGCGTCGATGTGAAACCACTGCGCATCAGCAAGCTCGGCTGGGTCGTGACGCACTTCGCCGCCGGCATATTCCGCGGTGAATGCAATCATCAGTGAATTCGGGAAGGGCCAGCTCTGGCTGCCGAAATAACGCAGGTTTTTGACGCTGACACTGGTTTCTTCGCGGACTTCACGAATCACGCAGTCTTCGATGCTTTCGCCGGCTTCCAGAAAACCGGCCAGCGCACTGTAGCGGCCTGCCGGGAAATTCACGCCCCGCCCAAGCAGCACGCGGTCGCCGTCAGTGACCAAGGCCATCATGGCTGGCGAGATGCGCGGGTACACACTGAGCCCGCACGATGGGCAGCGCTTGGCGCGCTCACGCGGCATCTGTTCCGTGGGCGTGCCGCAGGCACCGCAAAAGCGGTGTGTGCGGTCCCACTCCAGCATTTGTACGGCCCGCATGCCGATGGCGATGGTTTCATCGTCCAGCGCGCCGAACCAGTTGCGCAGGTTGGCTGCGCGCCAGCCGTCTGGCATGAGATCAGCCGGATGATCGTCGGGGAGCGCCACGGCAAAATGGTCCAAGCCCTGATGGCGCCCGACGGGCTGCACACGGCCTGCGCGAAAACCCATGGCGCGCCAGGTGCGCCAGGGCAGCGCGCGTGGTTCATCCAGGCTTTGCACCAGGGCATCGCGCACAAAAAGATGCACCACGGCCTCGTCGTGCAGTTCGAGATCGAGTTCGGGCAGGAATTCGGCGGGGGATCGGATCATCGGACGGCCTCGTGTGCCGGCGCGCCCGGGCAGGCACGGCGGTGGTCTCTTGAGAGCGGGCATTGTCCCACGCCCGATCGGCGGGTGCCGTTTGGTTGGCGGTGTGTTTGAAATGCAGCCTAGGCTGTGGCGACCGTATTGCGGTTCGGGCACGTGCGGTTCGAGTGCGAAAAAACCTGGGGTATTGTTTGCGCCTGACGCCCTTTCTTGACACAGACCCTCATGACGCAGACGACCGATACACGCGCAACCACGCCACCAACGACACCACGCCGCAAGCACACGCTGCTGGTGGCCGGTGCAGGCGGCCTGGTGGGTGCCGCCGCCGCCGAGCACTTTGCGACGCTGCCCGACTGGCAGGTGGTGGCGGTCTCGCGACGCGCGCCTGAGTTATCTGAAGGGGTGCGCCATGTGGCATTGGACCTGACCGATGCCGCAGCCTGCCGCGAGGCGGCCAAGGGGCTGACGCATGTCACCCACGTGCTGTTTGCAGCCTTGTACGAAAAGCCCGACCTGGTCGGTGGCTGGCGCGACCCCGAGCAGATGGCCGTCAATCTGGCCATGCTGCGCAACCTGCTCGATGCCCTGGAGCCGGCAGCGCGCGGTCTGCGGCACATCACCTTGATGCAGGGCACCAAGGCCTACGGTGCGCATGTCGAGCCGGTGCTAGCACCGTGCAAGGAGCGCTGGCCACGCCACCCGCACGAGAATTTCTACTGGCTGCAGGAAGACCTGTTGCGCGAGCGTCAGGCGCGCGCCGCCTGGACGTTCACCGTGTTGCGCCCCCAGCTGGTCATGGGTTATGCGATTTCCAGCCCCATGAATGTGGTGGCGGCGCTGGGCGCCTATGCAGCCGTCCAGCGTGAGCTGGGCGAGCCGCTGCATTTCACAGGCGGCGTGCGCTATATCAACGGCGCCAGCGACAGTCGACTGATTGCGCGTGCTGCCGAGTTTGCGGCCACGCATGAAGTGGCTGCCAACGAAACCTATAACGTGGTCAACGGTGACGTTCTGGTCTGGCCCGACGTATGGGCTGCCGTGGCGCGGCATTTCGGCATGGAGCCGGGTGAACATAAGCCTCTGCGGCTGACCGACGCCATGCCGCAGCGCGAAGCGGTCTGGAAGCGGGTGGTCGATCGCCATGGTCTGCGCCCGTTCTCGCTCGAGGGTCTGGTGGGCAGTTCCTGGCAGTTTGCCGACCGGGCCTTTGCCTATGGTGCGACCGAGCCGCAGCACGCCTTCCTGAGTCCGATCAAGCTGCGCCAGCATGGGTTGGCCGATTGCTTCGATACCGAAGACGCACTCATCCATTGGCTTGAACGCATGCAGGCAAGCAGGCTGTTGCCCCGCTGAGGTCATCCCCCTTCACACGCTTTCGAGAAGGCCCCGTCATGTCTGATCACACTGAGCAGTTTGTTGCGCTTCTTGCACGCTTTTCCGACGCAGTGGGTGCGCGCGATACCGCCGCGCTGGCGTCGCTGTTTGCACCGGACGGTACTTACGACGACTACTTTTTCGGGCCGCACACGGGGCGCAGCGAGATTGCCCACATGCTCGACCGCTTCTATCACGGCGGCGAGGTCTTCGTGTGGCAGTTCACTGAGCCGGTGAGCAATGGCGAGCTCGGCTATGCCCGCTACGCGTTCAGTTACCGCTCGCGCGAGCCCGAGAGCACGGGCGAGATCATTGTGTTCGAGGGCACCAGCCGGTTTCGCCTGCAGGACGGGTTCATTCAGCACTATGCGGAGGTCTTCGATCGCGGCGTGGCCTTCTCACAGCTGGGCTATGCGCCCGAGCGCATCGTCAAGCTGTTGGGTCGTTATGCGAAAGGTTTTCGTCAGACCGAGACGGCTCGGCATCACATGGCCTACCGCGACGTGCAGATCGCCCGGCGCAAGGAGCAGGCCTGATGCCTGATCTGCTGATCCGCAACGCTACCCTGTTCGATGGACGGGGTGCGGCCCCGACCATCGGTGATCTGGCGGTTTCGCAAGGCCGGATCGTGGCCATGGGGCGGGTGGACGCGCAGGCACGCACCACCATCGATGCGCAGGGCCTGGCGCTCATGCCCGGCATCATCGACAACCACACCCACTACGACGCGCAAATCACCTGGGACCCTGCAGCCACACCATCGCCCGCACTGGGAGTGACGACCGCCGTGATCGGCAATTGCGGTTTCACCATTGCACCGTGCCGGCCGGCTGATCGCGAGCGCATCATGCGCAACCTCACCCAGGTCGAAGGCATGTCACTCGATGTCTTGCGTCAGGGCATCCGCTGGGACTTCGAGACCATCCCTGAATATCTCGATCAACTGGAGCACCAGGGTGCGGTGCCCAACATTGCAGCCTTTGCCGGCCACTCCTCTATCCGCACCTGGGTGATGGGCGAGGCGGCCACACAGCGCGCCGCGTCGGATGACGAAATCATCCGCATGCAGTCGCTGGTGCGTGAGGCCATGCAGGCCGGTGCCATTGGCTTTGCAACCAGTACTTCGCCTGCGCATAACGGTGAAGGGGGCGTGCCCATGCCTTCGCGGCTGGCCGATGACCGCGAACTGCGCGCGCTGGTGGGCGCCATGGGTGAGTCCGGGCGCGGCGTGTTCATGCTGACCAAGGGCGGGCATACCCGCATCGATTTCCTGGAGTCGCTGGCGGTCGACAGCGGTCGTCCGGTCGTCGTGGCGGCGCTGCTGCATAACCGGACCAACCCGGACGCGGTCTTTGCCGACCTCAACGCGATCGCGCAGGCCAATGCCCGCGGTCATACGCTGCTCGGTGCGGTGTCGTGCTGCCCGCTCACCATGGATTTCACGCTGGCATCGCCTTACCCGGTGGAAGGACTGAGCGCCTGGCGACCCGCGCTCGGCTTGAAGGGCCAGGCCTTGCGCGATCTGCTGGCCAGCGCGGCGTTTCGCGATGGGGTGCGCGCCGAGCTGGCCACGCCGGCGGCTTTTCGCCTTTTCAATGGCGAGTGGGACCAGGTTCAGGTCGTGGAAGTGAGCGAGGTTGCCCATGCGCACATGGAGCAGCGCACGCTGGCCGAACTGGCGGCTGGCACCGCGCGCCATCCGCTCGATGTGATGCTCGATCTGGCCTTGTCGGAAGACCTCAAGACTGTCTTTACGGCCACCTTGCTGAATTCCGACGACACCGCGGTTGCGCGCATGATCAACCACCCCAACAGCCTGGTGAGTCTGTCGGATGCGGGTGCGCACCTGACCTTCTTCAATGACGCAGCCTTCGGCCTGCATCTGTTGGGACACTGGTCGCGTGACCTCGGCGCCTTGTCACTGCAGGCGGCGGTCCATCGCCTGACTGGCCAACCGGCGCAAGTCTTCGGACTGGCCGGGCGCGGTGTCCTGGTACCGGGTGCCGCTGCGGACCTGATGCTCTTCGATCCAACCAAGGTCGGCCGCGGCCCGAAGCGCCGGGTGCACGATCTGCCGGGAGGGGCACCCCGGCTGCACACCGACGGGCTCGGTGTGCATGGCGTGTGGGTCAATGGCGTGCAGGTGGCTGATGCCTCGGGCGCTGCAAACCTCTCAGGGCGGGATGCACCCGGGCGGCCAGGCCAGTTGCTGCGCGGTGTCAATCGCTGAGCACCACTTCGGAGCATATCGTCAGCGACTGTCCAGTGCGATTGACAGTGAGCGGTGTACACTAGACTGGACATTGCGCTGCACGAATGCCCTGGAGGGACCTCGTGCCGTCCGAGCTGCCGCCCGACCGATCGCCCCGGGGTTGACCATGATTCGATGCTTCTCTCTTGCTGCAAGGCTGGCGGCTGGCCTGGTTGTTGCCGGCCTGATGGTCGGCTGTGAGCGCCCGCCCATCGAGGCGGAACAGTCCGGTTTTCGCGGCACCGGCATGGCCCAGATTTACAACCCCCGCACACTGGCCAGCCAGGCGGGCCTGCATGCCGCGCCCGAGATCGACGCGCCCGCCAGGGTGCGCCCGGGAGGCCCCAAGGCGGGCGATGTCTATCAGAACGTCAAGGTGCTGGGTGATCTGAGCCTGGCCGAGTTTGGCCGCACCATGAACGCGATCACCAATTGGGT
Source organism: Burkholderiaceae bacterium (assembly GCA_044360485.1). Taxonomy (GTDB): domain Bacteria; phylum Pseudomonadota; class Gammaproteobacteria; order Burkholderiales; family Burkholderiaceae_E; genus UBA4615. Next base: position 6,626 of record JBIKKG010000111.1, read on the forward strand.
GTCCCCCGGGCAAAGCTGCGCCTATTGCCATGTCGAGGGCAACTTTGCCGACGACAGCAAATACACCAAGGTGGTCGCGCGTCGCATGATCCAGATGACGCAGCACCTGAACGCCGACTGGAAGCCGCACGTGGGCGAGACCGGCGTGACCTGCTACACCTGTCATCGCGGCGCGCCCCTGCCGCAACCGCTCTGGTTCCGCCCGGTACCCGATACCGCCCATCCGGTGCTGGGCGATCGCGCCGGTCAAAATGCGCCGGCGGCCGTGGTCGGCTTGTCATCCCTGCCCAATGAAGTGCTGTCGCACTACCTGTTGTCCGACAAGGATGCGCGCACCATTCGCGTGGCCAGCGACCAGGCGCTGCCTTCGGGCAATACCCGCTCGATCAAGCAGGCCGAACATACCTACGGCCTGATGATGCACATGTCACAGTCGCTGGGCGTGAACTGCACGTTCTGCCACAACACCCGGAATTTCGCGAGCTGGGACGAAAGCCGCCCGCAGCGCGCCACCGCCTGGCACGGTATCCGGATGGTGCGCGATATCAATCAGTCGTATCTGGAGCCACTGAGCACCGCGCTCCCGACGCTGCCCACCGGCAGGCTGGGGCCCTTGGGCGACAGCGCCAAGGTGGCCTGTGGCACCTGCCACAAGGGCGCCAACAAGCCGCTCAACGGCGCCGCCATGGCGGTGCACTATCCGGCCATGACGGGCGCTCAGACGCCGTGATCAGCCTTTGGTCTTGACGAACGAGCTGCACCAGCCATTCGCATTGACCAACCGATCGACCATCAGATCGCATTCCGCCCAGGCCTCGCTCGGTTTGCCTAGCCAGGCCATGCAGCCGTTGCATTTCTGGCCTGCCGCATGCTTCGGAAACTTTTTCGTGTCGACCGTTGCCGAGTCGTGTTTGTAGCCCAATGAAACGGCCTTGGGCTCACTTTCTTCTGCCTTCTTTGGGGCGGCTTGCAAGCTGCCTGCAGTGGCGAGGGCGGCACTGCTCGCCACCACTTTGAGCATGAAGACGCGGCGGTAGGGGGGTTGCATCATGATGACTCCTATGAAGAAAGTACGACTCAGGTCCTGAACACACTGACTGACTCGAGCAGCCGATCGGCCTGCTCCTTGAGGCTTTCGGCCGCTGCGGCCGACTGCTCGACCAGCGCCACGTTTTGCTGCGTCACGCGGTCCAGATCGGAAACCGCCTCACTCACCTGATCGATTCCGCTGGTCTGTTCACGGGTCGCCAGGCTGATCTCGCCGATCAGCGACGCCACGCGCTGCACCTGCCCGACGATGTCGTGCATCGAGGCGCCCGCATCACTCACCAGCTTCGAGCCGCGCTGCACGCTCACTGCGCTGGCACCGATCAGGTCTTTGATTTCTTTTGCCGCGCTCGCACTGCGCTGCGCGAGGCTGCGCACTTCGCTGGCCACCACCGCAAAGCCCCGGCCCTGTTCGCCTGCGCGGGCGGCTTCGACCGCCGCATTGAGCGCCAGAATGTTGGTCTGGAAGGCGATGCCGTCGATCACGCCGATGATGTCGCTGATGCGTCGGCTCGAGTCACTGATCTGCGCCATGGTCGTCACGACTTCGGCCACCACCGCCCCGCCCAGGGAGGCGGCTTCGCTTGCACCGCTCGCCATGTCGCTGGCCTGCTGCGAAGTCTCGGCGTTGTTGCGAACGGTTGAACGCAGTTCCTCCATGGAGGCGGCGGTCTGCGCCAGGCTGCTGGCCTGACGCTCCGTGCGCTGACTCAAATCGTTGTTGCCCAGCGCGATCTCCCTGGTGCCCACGGCGATCTGTTCGCTCGCTGCACGCACCTGGTCCACGACCCGCACCAGGTTCTGGTTCATTGCGCCTAATGCCCGAGCGAGGTGGGCGGTTTCGTCGCGCCCGGACGCTGACAATTGCCCTGTCAGATCGCCGGTCGCCGCTGCGGCGGCCAGTTCGACGGCTTCGTTGATCGGGCGTGTGATGGAGCGTGTGACCAGCCAGGCCAGTGCCATGCCAAGGATCAGCGCGGTTCCCACAAACCCGATCAGCAGATTGCGCGCCCGGGCATAGGCGTGCGCCGCATCCGCGGTGTATTCGCTGCTGGCTTTGGCCTGCAGCCCCGCGAGGGTCTGCAGCACCGTGATCCAGCGCGCCTGGCGCGGTCTGACTTTGTCCATCAGGAACGCCACGGCGTCCTCAGTCTGGTTGGCCATGCCCAGGTCGGTTGCTTCGCCCATCAGCGCCACGGTGGAGCGCTCCGAGCGCTTGATCGCTTCAAGCAAGGCCTTTTCCGCTTCCGAGGCGTCATAGCGCTGGATCAGGTCGAGCAGTTCCTTTTCAGCGCCGACGTAGCTGGCGTTGGCGGCTTCGATCGCTTGCAACTCGGCCTTCTTGAGGTCCGCGTCGCTCAGCAGCGTCAGGTTGCGGACCGCGATCGCCCGCGCGTTCACCGCCTCGATCATGGTGTTGACCCGTGCGATCTGCTGGTTGTTGCCCTCGGTGATGTGGGCCATCCGGCTGTTCAGTTGCGCAAGCTGCATCGTGGCAAACCCCGCCATCGCAGCCATCAGAAGGAACACCCCACCAAATGAGATGGCCAGCCGCGGCCCGATGGGCAGATGCTGCAGCCACCCCGCAGGACGCTTGACCCAGTGAGGGGCCCCGCGCGGTGTCGAATTGGCCTGGCGAGGCGCAGTGTGCTCAGACTTCGTTTCCATCCATGACTCCAGTTCCCGGCAACCGCCCGCCCGTCTACGTCACAGACCGACCGCGATCGGCTGACCGCATCGACTGCAGCCTAGGCCGGATAGACACAATTAAGAAACAGTTTGAGTCGGACGGTGGAATTCAGCCGTTCGGTGAACGGCAGTCGGCAGCCGTAATTCAGTGGAACACCTGGGTCTGTCAACTTCGTCTGATTGACTTTCGGGGCGTCCTGATAAATAGTACGACCGTTCGTTCTTAATTCGCGGGAGTTCGGTCGTCACGCCAAAGCGCCGTGCTCGCGGCTTGAGGTCGATCGCCCCTCTCGTCAAACCTGGGATCCGTTGTGTCCGCCGTTCCCCATCCACTGTCCCTGACCGCTGTACGCGCGACCCGAAAGGGCGAACAGACCCGCTCGGCGATCGTCGCCGTCGCCTGTGAACTGGCGGCTCGCGATGGGTTGGAGGGCCTCACGATTGGCGCCCTGGCCGAACGGATGAAGATGTCGAAGAGCGGCGTCTTTGCGCATTTCGGCTCCCGCGAGGATCTGCAGATCGCAGTGCTGCGCGCCTACGAAGCCCGGTTTGTCGACCAGGTCTTGCGCCCCGCACTCGAGGCTGCGCGCGGTCTGTCCCGCCTGCGTGCCATGCTGGCCCAGTGGCTGGACCGTACCGCGGTGGATGCCGCCACCAGCTGCATCTGGATTTCAGGTGCCGCTGAATACGATGACCGACCGGGCCCTGTGCGCGAGGTCCTGGTGAGTATGGTCCGCTCCTGGCAGCGCGAACTCACCCGGGCGATCCAGCAGGCGATCGACACCGGCGAACTTGCCGCGAACGTTCAGCCACAAGACCTGGTCTTCGATCTCTATGGCGTTGTGCTCGTGTTGCATCACGACGCCCGACTCATGAACAGCCCCGACGCCTTGCCGCGCGCCCGGCGCGCCTTCGAACGATTGCTGGCTGCAGCCGCCCGCTCGCCTTCATCAACCTGACGCTCACGCACGGCACCGTGCATCCCTTGAATCATCCAACGTATCCAGGAGTTTCCTATGCCCCAATACCAGCCGCCGCTGCGTGACA
>JBIKKG010000110.1:0-10408 GCA_044360485.1 Burkholderiaceae bacterium
GATGCCGACGCAGCCGACAAGGCCTCGCGCTTCATGCAATTGTGCGACGCCTTCGATCTGCCGATCGTCTCGCTGTGCGATACGCCCGGCTTCATGGTCGGCCCAGAGGCCGAAAAGACTGCGCTGGTGCGCCACGTGTGTCGCATGTTCGTGGTGGGCGCCAGCATGACGGTGCCGGTGTTCACGGTGGTGCTGCGCAAGGGCTACGGCCTGGGCTCGCAGGCGATGGCCGCCGGCGGCTTTCACGAGACCCACTTCACCGTGGCCTGGCCCACTGGCGAATTTGGCGGCATGGGCCTGGAGGGTTTCGTGCGCCTGGGCTATCGCAAGGAGATGGAGGCGATTGCCGACCCGCTCGAGCGTCAGGCCTACTATGAGGAGATGGTGGCGAAGCTCTACGAAAACGGCAAAGCCACATCGATTGCCTCGGTACTGGAAATCGACGAGGTGATCGATCCGGAGCAGACCCGTCGCTGGGTGATGGCGGGCCTGCGGGCTGCACCGCCTGCGGCGGTCCGTGAAGGCCGCAAGCGGCCCTGTGTGGATACCTGGTAAATGACACGCATTGCCTGACATGCGGCGTTCGGTCGTGCAGGCGTTTGGCAGAAACGGCGTGGTGTGGCGCATCCGATGGCACCGGACAGACACGGCTGTTCGCTTGCACTGAGGGGCAGCACCTGATCTCAGGCATCGCGTAAGCTGATGGTCTTTCCCTGTGAGGAGACCTCATGAGACACCAGAACCCAACCATCAGGCGGTCTGTGCCATGGCGCACCGTGGCGTGCATCGGCATGGCTGCCGCCTCGTTCAGTGCGCTCAGTCCGGTGTGGGCGCAGACGGCTGCGCAGCCCGCCACGCCTGCAGCTGCCGCAGCACCGGTCAAGGACCCCAAGGCGCTGGCCGCACTGGGCTCGATGAGTACCTATCTGCGATCGCTCAAGCAGTTCGCGCTCCGTGCCGACACCACCACCGACGAAGTGCTGCTGACCGGACAAAAGCTCCAGTTCAATGGCACTGCCAGCTATCAGTTCGTCGCACCTGACCGCCTGCGCCTGGACCTGCGCACCGACCGGATGCATCGCGACATCATCTACGACGGCAAGACCCTGACCATGGCAGCACCGCGGCGCAAGCTCTATGCCAGCGTGCCCGCCCCGGCGAGCGCAGCGGAGCTGGTGACCACTGCCGAGCGCGAATACGGCCTGTCGTTTCCGCTGGCCGACCTGTTCCTGTGGGGCAATGACCAGTCTGCCATCGACGCGATCAAAGAGGCGCAGTACATCGGGCCGGCCAGGATTGCGGGCCAGACCTGCGACCAATACGCTTTCCGGCAGGACGGCGTCGATTGGCAGCTCTGGATTCGCCAGGGCGCGCAGCCCCTGCCTTGCAAGATGGTGATCACCACCACGGGTGAGCCGGAGCAACCCCAGTTCAGTGCGCATCTCACCTGGAACCTTGCGGCGCGGCCCGCTGCTTCGGCGTTCAAGTACACGCCGCCTGCCGATGCCCGTCGCATCCAGATGACCCGTGTCAGCGAACTGGCCACCACCAAATGAGGACGCCCCGCACCATGAAGCGCTCTGCCACTTTTGCGCTGCTGTCCGCGGCGTGCACGCTGTACATCGCATCGTTCGGCGCCCCTGAGGCGCAGGCCGCTGGTCGCGATGTGCGCAACACCACCCGCACCAGCGTCAACAACAACGCGAACGTCAATCGCGATCGCAACATCAATGCGAATTCAAATGTGAATCGCAACGTGAATGCGAACGTCAACCGCAACACCAACGTCAACGTGAACCAGTATCACCATGTCGACATTGATGTGCATGACAACTACAACCCGTTTGCCACCGCCGTGGCGGTGACGGCGGGCGTGGCGGTCACCAGTGCGGTCATTGGCTCGATGACCCGCACGCTGCCGCCGGCCTGCGTGCCGGTGCAGTACGGCACGATGCTGTATCAGCAGTGCGGCACGGTCTGGTACCAGCCCTCTTATGTGGGCACGACCGTGCAGTACGTGGTGGTGGCGGCGCCGCGCTGAGCCTTAGGTCTTCACGCGGGCTCTGAAAAGTTCGCGCAGATTCACCTCGCGCGGGCCCGGGATCAGTTCAATCCGGTCGCCCGCGCAGACCATGCCCGGCTCGATGACCGCGAGATAGCTGCCGCAATAGCCCGACTGGGCCATGAGTTTGCCGGCCTGTGAAAAGCCCATCACGGCATTGAATTTGAAGCAGGGAAAGCGCGGCTCGCTCACCGCCAGCACGCAGCCAGGCAGGCGCAGCTGATCGCCGATCCACAGCGCGTCTTCGGTCAGACCCTGGATGGTCAGGTTTTCGCCGAGCATCCCGGGGTCGAGCGGTTCGTCCCACAGCGACACCCTGGCCTGGGCCCGCACGGTTTGCCAGAAAGCATAGTGCTCGTGTGGATACGCATAGACCGCCTTGGACAGCCCGCCATGCACCGAGAGGTCGGCCTGTTCATCGCCTTCGAGTCCCATTCGATGCACCGGCACCGGACCCTGCGCAGCCCGTTTGCCGATGGCGGTCAGAACCGTCCGACCGTTGATATGCGTGGCACGCGCCTGGGCGCGATTGACGTGCAGGACCTTCATTGATGCGGCGCGCCCGGGCGCAGGGATGATCACCGAGAGGGAGCTTACGCGCATTGACGGGGGGCAGGCTGCGGGGCGTTTCGCCTTGATGGAACCCATCCTTTCTTGCAATAGCAGGACCATCCGGTACCTGATAGGGTGGTAGGCTTTGGTAGGGAGCCTGCATGTGGCAATCGGATCCTGATCCGGAGTTTCTTCGGGCGCTCTTCAAGGTCAATGACGCGGAATCTGTCGTGGCCTGGGTGTTTTGCCCCGACCCGAATGCGCCCCCAATCCTTAGTCGATTCGCCCGGGCGGTTCTGCCGGAGCAGCCCGCAGGCGAGTACCGGCTGGCCGATCTGCTCGCGCAGTGGCAGGCGCGCGTGCACCCCGATGATCAGCAGACCCTGCTCGACACCCTGAGTGGCGCTACCGTGCAGGGACAGGTGTATTCCACCCGACTGAGGTTCTTGCGTGCCGACACCGGCCGTTACGGAGGGTTCGACTGCTGGTTCTGCCCCATGGTGCGCGATGCGCACGGAATGGCGCAGTGGGTCTTGCGAGCAGCCGATATCGATGAACGCCTCCAGCACGATGAGGCGATGCTGCAAGCCAGTCGCCGCAAAGATGCCTTCATTGCGATGCTGGGCCATGAATTGCGCAATCCGCTGGCACCGATGCGCACGTCGCTGGCACTGATCCGGGCCTTGCAGCCGAGTGGGGCGATCCTGCGGGAAGTGGAGCTCATTGAACGACAGACCGCGCTGATGGTTCGTCTGATCAACGACCTGCTCGATGTCTCCCGTCTGGACCATGATCGCCTGGAGCTTGCGCTCGAGCGATTCGATCTGCGCACAAGCGTCCTGGGCGTTCAGGAAATGACACTGCGCAGCATGGCCCACATGCATGACCGGCTGACCGTGACCCTGCCCGAAGAACCGGTCATGGTGATGGCTGATCCGGTGCGCATCAGGCAGATGTTGAGCAACCTGATGCGCAATGCACTCGCCTACAGCGAACCGGGCAGCCCGGTGTTGCTCACCCTCTCGGTCACTGCAGATCATGAGGCGCAGATCATCCTGACCGATGCGGGCATCGGGATCGAACCCGACAGGCTGGAGTCGATCTTCGAGCCTTTTTCCCGCGCGCCCGAAGGAAAGCGACGGCCCAACGAAGGGCTGGGGTTGGGCCTGACGCTTGCCCAGCGGCTGGTGCAGATGCACGGTGGGCGAATTGAGGCGGCGAGTGCCGGACTGGGCTGCGGCAGCACGTTCACCGTCACCTTGCCGATGGATCAGGCTGCTGCGCCAGATTTACGCGTTCAGCACTGCGCCGAGGGCAAGCACACTGCCCAAAGTGTTGCTGCGGCAGAGCCGAACGGGGCGCTGCGCATTGTGGTGGTCGATGACAATGTGCGCGCCGCTGATTCACTGACCCTGCTGCTGCAACACTGGGGTCATGCCGCGCGGGCGGCCTACGACGGGCATCGTGCGCTGGAACTGGACGAAGCGCTGCAGCCCGATGTGGTCATCCTGGACATTGCCATGCCCGACATGACGGGTTATGACCTCGCGCGGGTGTTGCGTGCCCGGCAAGGCGCGCGTGATCTGAGGATCATCGTGGTCTCGGGGTATCCCCAAACCACGCATGCCGATCCCTCCAGCCTGTCGCTCTTCGATCAATATCTTTTGAAGCCTGTCGACCTGGATCAGTTTCGACAGGCACTGGAGACGCGCAGCGCGCCGGTCAGCTAGGCCTTACCGACCGCAGCGCCGCTCATTCGGGTTGCATGCCCAGGCCGCGCATGGTCTTGCCGAACACCCCAAGCTGCTCCTTGACCAGCGCACCCAGCACATCGGGCGTAGACGGCACCAGCAACAGCCCCAGTTTGTCGAACTGCTCGACCACATCCGGGCGGCGCAAGACCGTGTTGAACTCGCGTGAGATGCGGTCCACCAGGTCGCGCGGCATTTTCGCGGGACCGAAGCAGCCACCCCAGGGAGCAATGTTCAGCAGCGGCTGACCCGCTTCGGTCACGGTCGGCACCTCCGGGTAATTGCGCGAGCGGCTGGGCAGCAGCACGGCCAGCGGCTTGAAGCCTTCCTTGATCATCTGGGGCAGGACGGCGGGGCTGACCCACATTGCTGGCACGCGCCCGCCGACCAGATCAAGCACCGCCTGGCCTTCCCCTTTGTACGGCACATGGGTCATGTCCAGCCCATTGGCCTGCATCAGCTGCCCCATGGCCAGGATGCTGGTGCTGTTGCCGCTGGCATAGCTGCTCTTGCCAGGATTGGCTTTCACCCAGGCTACGTACTCGGAGAGTGTGCGCGCCGGAACATTGGCCGCCACCGACAGAATGAAGGTGAAGACCACCATGTTCGCAATCGGCGTGAAGTCGGCGATCGGGTCGTACGGCAGGCTCTTTTTCAGATTGGGCAGATACGACAGCGAGGACGCCGTCCCAAAAAAAAGCGTGTGACCATCGGGGGCAGCGCGCGCCACCTCCTGGGCAGCCACCACGCCGTCTCCGCCCGCACGGTTTTCCACGACCACCGGTTTGCCGAAGGCGTTACCCAAATGCACGGCGATGATGCGCGCACCCAGATCGGCCCCACCGCCTGCTGCAAAGGGCACGATGAATCGGATCGGCTTGGTCGGCCATTCTGATTGCGCACGCACCATGCCCGGCAGGCTTGCGCCCAGCGCGAGGGCGCCTGCGCCGGTGACCAGCTGCCTGCGGCGGGAGCGGCTGGTCTGGCCAACCCGAATGGTGTCGATGGCACAGCCGAAGGCCGCCGTGCTGGTGGTGATTGGGCGCGAATCGGTCATCGTGTCTCCTTGTACAGGCGGGTTGGTGTTTGGGGTCGCCTGGAGCTTATTCCTGCTGGATGCCGATGTCCCGCATGGTCTTGGCAAACACATCGCGCTGCTCCTTGACCAGCGCCGCCAAGGCATCCGGGGTGGATGGCGTGGGCAGCAGACCCAGCTTGTCGTACTGCTCGATCACATCGGGCCGGCGCATCACGCCGTTGAAGTCGCGCGAGATGCGTTCCACCAGATCACGCGGCATTTTCGCCGGGCCGAGCAGTCCGCCCCAGGGTGAAATGTTGACCAGGGGTTGACCGGCTTCGGCCATGGTGGGCACATCGGGGAAGGCCCGGGTGCGCTGCGGCAACAGCACCGCCACCAGTTTGAATTTCTCCTTCATGAGCTGGGGGAGGATGGCGGGCGTCACGAACATCGCCTGCACACGCCCGCCCACCAGATCCACGGCGGCTTGCGCCTCGCCCTTGTAGGGCACGTGGGTCATGTCCAGCTTGTTGCTGCTCATCAGCTGGCCCATGGCGAGGATGCCGGTGCTGTTGCCGGTGGCATAGGCGAGCTTGCCGGGGTTGGCCTTCACATAGGCCACGAACTCGGCCAGGGTGTTCACTGGCAGCGTCGGCGTGACCGCCAGATAAAACGTGAAGATGCACAGCTTGGAGATTGGCGTGAAGTCGGCCACCGGATCGTAGGGCGGGGCCTTTTTCAGCGCGGGCACATAGGACATGGAGGTGGCGGTACCGAAATACAGGGTGTGGCCGTCGGGCGGCGACTTGACCACCTCCAGCGCCGCGACGGCGCCGTCAGCACCGGCGCGGTTTTCGACCACGACCGGCTTGCCGAACGCCGTGCCCATGTGCACGGCAATGACACGCGCGCCCAGGTCGGCGCCGCCACCGGCAGGAAAAGGCACCACGAAACGAACCGGCTTGTTGGGCCAGTCGGATTGCGCCCGGGCGGCTTGGGGCAGGGCACCGGCCAAGGCGAGCGCACCGCCCGCCATCACCGAGCGCCGGCGCTTCGTGTCGATCGCCAGGATCGAGGTGTCGCCCGGGGCAGTCGGGCGCTTGTTCGTATGCATTCAGAGCTCCTTCAGTCAGCGCGGTCAGCGCGAAATCGGCAGCAAGCTTAACCGCAGGATCGGTGCTGTGCGCAAGTTCGCCCGATCGCCCGACAGGATTTGGGCGGGGTGCGCGCCGCTCGAACACCGGGTACGCTGCCGACCTGCTCCACAGAGACCCCGCAAGGAAGCCCCCATGTCTGTCGACCTGACCCGCCTGTCTGTTGCCGCGCTGTGGGTGGCTTTGTGGGCCGTGTTGTCTGCGGGCGGTTCTGCACAGGCGCAGTCCGCCGCGCGTCTTGCTGCGCCGCTGCCGAATCCGAAAGAGTCGCTGCAGGCCTACTGCTCGCGTCTGGAGCGCCAGGCCGAGACCATCCGGTTCAAATGTGCCTGGCAGCTTGACTGGCTGGACCCGTCACGGCCGGCCGCGATGCGCAGCGTCGAATTCGCGACCACGGATTTTGCGCGCGTCTTCGCCATCGCACGGGCGCTGCACGGCATTCCGGCCACATTGAGCCTGCCCGCGCAGGGGCCGGCTGAACAAACCATCGTCGATCCGAAGAAGCCCGCCTATCTGTGGACCTCGGAGCTGACGATCAGGCGCGCATCCGGCGGGCAGATCGAGCGTGCGGACTACACCTCGCGCGGCGAGGGCGGCGGTTCAGGGGTGCGGGTCGTGCGCAAGGACGGCGGCACGATCCTCATCGAAGAAGGCGCCTTCGGCGACTGATCGACCCGCGCCCCGGCGCCGGATCAGCGGCAGTCCGGCGATGAGCAGCCAAAGGCTCGAGGGTAGCGATAGGTCCACAGGCGGCAAGGCCGAGACGCCGAGTGTCTCGGGATCGGTTGTGGGCGGCAGGGCCGGGTGACCACCCGGATCGCCGAGGCCCTCATGCTGACCGCCACCGCCACCGCCACCGCCACCGACTGGTGAAAAGCGCGATGGCGTGCCAGAAGTCAATTCGGCAGATCGCCCGGTGCCCGAGGATCCGCCCATACCTGACCGACCGCCCTCACCGCCCCCGGCCCACTGATTGCTGCTGGACGCGATCACTCCGGACCCGAGCACACCCCACCCCCCGCTCTGTCCGGCAGCGATCGGCCCGCGCTCCCCGGGGAGGCCGGTCCAGATGCCGGCCAGCGGATCCACGCCGGCATCGACACCGTATTCGGTTGTGTCCTGCGTGGCGTCGCCCACGCCTGCAGTGCGCAGCAGGGATGCGCGTGAAGTGGGCCGACTGGCGGAGGTCGCTTCCCCGGCTTCGGGTGTCAGGGTTGCCCGGATCGGATCCGCTGCGCTTGGCCCGCATGCCCGTGCTGGTTTGGCAGTGCGCGCAGGTGGCGTGCGAAGCTGAGCAGACGATGGTGTGGCCGCGGCCCGGGTCACGGGCATACGCTTGGCAGGCTTGACTTTGGCGCGCGGTGCTTTCGCCGGTGCAACACGTTTCGCCACACCGGTTGGGGTGCCGTAGGCGGGGGTTGCAACGGACCTCTGCGCCGACGGCTTTGCGGCAGCGCGTGTTGGCCGCAGTGCAGCAGCCTTGGCCGCAGGCGGTCGGCTGACCGGGGCACGAGCCGCCGCAGGGACCTTGGCACCAGGGGCTGCGGGGTCGCAGTCTGCTGCCGGCGGCGACCTTGCCATGGCTGCGCCCGCGCTCATCCCTGCGGCCAAGAGGCAGCCGATGAGCGCGGTGCGAAGCGTCAGTGCCGCGGGTTGGAGGGCCATTTGGCGAATGCATCGGGAATTCGACAGAGGATCGTCGCGGAACCATCGGTTCGGCGCGAGGAACTCTGTTGCCCGTTTCCTGCGACTTCAGGCACATGAGAGGAGGCGCCGACCCTTAGAATGGCCGCTCCCCACGCCCGTGCATGTCATGCACCCGCCCCAAAGGCCATTGACTCGTGACGAACGACACTTTTTTGCGCGCCCTGCTGCGCCAGCCCACCGACCACACGCCGATCTGGCTGATGCGACAGGCCGGTCGCTATCTGCCCGAGTACAACGCCACCCGCAAGCGCGCCGGCAGTTTCCTCACCTTGTGCAAGACCCCGGAGCTCGCCTGCGAAGTGACCTTGCAGCCCCTTGAGCGCTACCCGCTCGACGCGGCTATTCTGTTTTCAGACATCCTGACCGTGCCTGACGCCATGGGTCTGGGTTTGTACTTCGCCGAGGGCGAGGGCCCGAAGTTCAGCAACCCGGTGCGCGACGAAGCGGCTGTCCGCAAGCTGGCCGTACCCGACCCGAATACGGAATTGCGCTATGTGATGGACGGGGTCTCCACCATCCGGCGCGCGCTCAATGGCCGTGTGCCCCTGATCGGGTTTTCAGGCAGCCCCTGGACGCTGGCCTGTTACATGGTCGAAGGCGGCGGGAGCGACGATTTTCGGCTGGTCAAGGGCATGATGTACAAGCGCCCCGACCTGATGCACACCATGCTCGCTGTCGCCGCAGACGCGGTGCGTGACTACCTGAATGCGCAGATTGAGGCAGGGGCTCAGGCGGTCATGATCTTCGATACCTGGGGCGGCATCCTGCCTGACGGTCATTATCAGAAGTTCTCGCTGGGCTACATCCGCCGCGTGCTGGAGGGTCTGCACCTGGAACGCGAGGAACGCGCTCCCGACGGGACGGTCAGCAAAGTGCGGGTGCCCTCGATCGTCTTCACCAAGGGGGGCGGACTCTGGCTGGAAGACATCGCCGCCATTGGCTGTGATGCCGTAGGCCTCGACTGGACCGTCAACCTGGGGCAGGCCCGTGCTCGCATCGGCTCGCGAGTGGCCTTGCAGGGCAATCTGGACCCGATGGTCCTCATGGCGGATCCCGGACAGATTCAGGGCGAGGCCATCAAGACCCTGGAGAGCTACGGTGTGCCGCAGGACGGCCACGGCCATATCTTCAATCTGGGCCATGGCATTTCGCAGTTCACGCCGCCGGAGAGCGTCACGGCACTGGTGGAGGCGGTGCATCGTTACAGCCGCGAGCAGCGCCGCAAAGGGGTCTCGGCGTCCACGCTCTAGTGCTGTGCAGCAATCGCGGCGCCGACTTATGCACACATTTGAGGCGTGAGTCAAGGGGGGTTGAGCGAGGGCGTCGCTGTTTCGGTTAAGCTTGTAAGCTATTGATTTTATTGGTTTTATATTTGTCTAAAAAGTGAGCAGACGTGCCCGCACGCCGATTTCCAGCGGGTTTTCAGCGCATGCGCTGCAGGTGTCCACACTTTTATCCACAGCTTGTGTGAACACTTCGGAAAAGCCTCGCTGCCTCCATACCTTGCGCTCACTTTGAAGGTTTTACTTTAAGTTGTGACTGCCTTCGCCCACATCGCACGGGTGGCGCTCGACGTCCCCGTGCCCGAGCTGTTCGACTACCGCGTGGCATCCGATTGGTGCCCGGCGTGTGGCGATTGGGTGGTCGTGCCCTGGGGCCGCGCACGCAGGGTGGGGCTGGTCGTGGCCCTGGCTCAAGACTCTGAGGTGCCCCCCGACCGACTGCGCAGCCTGGAGGCCCCGCTCGCCTCGATGCCCCGCCTGCCGGCCGATTGGCTCGATCTGATCGGATTTGCTGCCCGCTACTACCACGTGGGGATCGGCGAACTCGCACTGCCTTCCGTGCCCAAGCTGCTGCGAACGGTGCCTACGGCGCGCAGCCGCGGTGTGGCAGCGGCGCGCGCCCGCGATCGGTTTGAGTCGGCTGTGGCGCCGTCGCAGACGGGCGGTTCCGCCGCCGAGGGGCCACCAGACAGCGGTGGTGATCTGGCGTCGGAACTCCAAAGTGAGCGGGCGCTTACGCCCGGGCAATCGAATGCTCTGCAAGCGATGCGCAGCACTGAGGGGCATGCTGTGCATCTGCTGCACGGGATCACAGGAAGCGGCAAGACCGAGGTCTACTTTCGCTGGCTGGCCGACGTTCTGGCGGTCCGACCCACGGCACA
>JBIKKG010000371.1:0-2792 GCA_044360485.1 Burkholderiaceae bacterium
CAGCGCCAGGGTGCGACTGCTGCGCGACTCGGTGGTGATCTGGACGGGCGAGCTCGATTCCCTCAAGCGCTTCAAGGATGACGTTCGCGAAGTGCGTGATGGCTTCGAATGCGGCCTGACCCTCAAGAACCACAACGACATCAAGGTCGGCGACCAGCTCGAGGTGTTCGAGGTGAAGGAAGTCGCGCGGACGCTCTGATGGTCGTCCACGGGGGAGCGGGCTGCCTGCGGGCGGGCCGCCTTCCTGCCGCGGCGACCGAAGGCATCCGGCACGAGGCAGGGGCACAGGCATGAACAAGCATTCTCGCAGTGGCGGCGAACGCTCGGTTCGTGTCGCTGAGCAAATTCACCACGAGCTGGCGCAAATGATTGCGCGTGAAGTCAAGGACCCGCGCATTGGCATGGTCACGCTGACCACGGTCGATATTACGCCCGATTACGCCTACGCCACCATCCACTTCACGGTCCTGCCCGATGATGAGGCCACGGTGGCGCGCTCGCTCGAGGGCTTGCGGCGCAGTGCCGGTTTCATGCGCTCGCAGCTGGGCCGACGCGTGCGGATCCACACCACCCCCGAGCTGCGCTTCGTACACGACACCTCAGTGGGGCGCGGGGTCAATCTGTCGCGCCTGATCGATGAAGCCAATGCCAGGAAAGCCGATGAGTGAATCGCGCCGTCGCTGGCAGCGGGTCGATGGCGTCCTGCTGCTCGACAAGCCTGTCGGCCCCAGTTCCAACGCGGCGCTGCAGCGCGCGCGCCGCGTCTGGTCTGCCGAGAAGGCGGGGCACGGCGGCACGCTTGATCCCATGGCCAGTGGCCTGTTGCCGGTGGCGTTCGGCGAGGCGACCAAGTTCCTGCATGACCTGCTCGACGCCAGCAAGACCTACGAGGCCGTGCTCACGCTGGGCGTGGTGACCGACAGCGGCGATGCCGAAGGCGTTGAAGTGGCGCGCCAGGTCGTGACGGCTGACGATGCCGCTATTCATGCCGCCTGCGCGCAGATGATCGGCGAGATCGATCAGATTCCGCCGATGCACTCTGCGCTCAAACGCGACGGCAAGCCGCTCTATGCCTATGCACGCGCTGGTATTGAGCTTGAGCGCGATGCGCGTCGCGTCACAGTCCACGCGCTCGAGGTGCTATCCATCGATCGCACCGAGCCTGAGCATCCGCGCGTCTCAATTCGCGTGCACGTGAGCAAAGGCACCTACATTCGCACGCTGGCCATGGACATCGGCGAGCGCCTGGGTTGTGGCGCGCATTTGAGCGCCTTGCGTCGCACCCGCGTGGGCACGCTGTCGCTCGATGAGGCCATCGATCTGAAGACGCTGGAAGCACTGGCAGGCGACGCGCGGGCGCCCTGGCTGCGGCCGGTGGACATGCTGATCGGCGGGCTGCCGCGCATTGGTCTGCCGGATCTGCTCGCCGACCGTTTCATACAGGGGCAACGTCTGGTGCTGGATACTGCCCTGCGTGCACCGCTGGCTCAGGTGGCCTGCGGGCCCGTGCGGGTCTATCGCGGCGACGCACTGCTGGGTATTGCGCAGTTTGCACCACCAGGACTGTTGGCGCCCAGCCGGGTGCTGGCGGCGACCTCCACCTAGAACCGCGCTGCTGCCACTCGAGCCTTTCTCTGACCGCTGCGCTTGCAGCGGTCGCGCACCGCTCCACATGATTCATTTCGACGTATCTGAACAGGACTCACCCCATGCAGGCCATCCGTAACATCGCGATCATCGCCCACGTTGACCACGGCAAGACCACCCTGGTCGACCAGCTGCTGCGCCAGTCGGGCACCTTCCGTGCGCACCAGCAGGTGGCCGAACGGATCATGGACTCCAATGATCTGGAGAAGGAACGCGGCATCACCATCCTGGCCAAGAACTGCGCCATCGAAGTCGACGGCACACGGATCAATATTGTGGATACGCCCGGTCACGCCGACTTTGGCGGCGAAGTGGAGCGGGCGCTGTCGATGGTCGACTCGGTGCTGCTGGTGGTCGATGCGGTGGACGGCCCCATGCCGCAAACCCGCTTCGTGACCCGCAAGGCGCTGGCGCTCGGGCTCAAGCCGATCGTGGTCGTGAACAAGGTCGACCGCCCCGGGGCGCGTCCGCATTGGGTGATCGATCAGATCTTCGAGCTCTTCGACAAGCTGGGCGCCACCAATGAGCAGATGGACTTTCCGGTGGTGTATTGCTCGGCTCTGGCCGGCTTTTCGGTCAAGGAGATCGAAGAACTCGATGCCCTGCCGCGCGGCGACAACGGCATGCCGGTGGGCACCATGCGTGCCCTGTACGACGCGATCCTCGAGCACGTGCCGGTGCGCGCCGACGACGTCACCGGCCCGCTGCAAATGCAGATTCTTTCGCTCGACTGGAGCAGCTATGTGGGCCGCATCGGTGTGGGGCGGGTCAACCGCGGCCGCATCACCGCAGGCTCGCAAGTGGCTGTGGTGCACGGCCCCGATGCCAAACCCGTGACGGGCAAGGTCAACCAGGTGCTGCGCTACAAGGGCCTGGAGCGCATTCCGATGGACGAGGCGCTGGCCGGCGACATCATCGCCATCACGGGTGTGGAAGGCATCGACATTGGCACCACCATCTGTGCGGTGGATACCCCCGACGGTTTGCCGTTGCTGAAGGTGGATGAGCCCACCCTCACCATGGAGTTCATGGTCAACACCAGCCCGCTGGCAGGGCGCGAAGGCAAGTACGTCACCAGCCGCCAGATTCGTGACCGGCTTGAGCGCGAACTGCAGCACAACGTGGCGCTGCGGGTGGAATTTCCG
>JBIKKG010000372.1:0-2791 GCA_044360485.1 Burkholderiaceae bacterium
CGTGCTGCTCGCATCAGCGGTGACGCCGAACCGTACCCACTGAAGGAAAGGAGGAATCATCAATACTCCAGAGTGTCGCCTCGCAGACACCTTACCAATACTTCAATTTCGAGCGCAAACGCGAGACCGCCTGACTATGCAGTTGGCAGACTCTGGATTCGGTCACCCCCAGCACGGCGCCGATTTCCTTCAGGTTCATGTCGTGCTCGTAGTACATGCCCATGACCTGTTTTTCCCGCTCCGGAAGCGCTGCAATGGCCGCCACCAGCGCGCCGCGAAAACGGTCATCGCCCAGCACCTTCATCGGGTCGGCGTTTTCGTCACCGGCATGGCGATCTAAAAAACCGTCCTCGGAGTCTTCGCCGGTCAATTCATCCAGGTAAACCAGACGGGCACCCCGCGCATCGCCCAGCATCTGCTGGTACTCGCCGACGCCCACCCCCATTTCCGCAGCCACCTCGGACTCGGTCGCCGAGCGCTTGAGCTTTTGTTCGACCGCATGAATGGCGGTGTCGATTGTGCGCTGGCTGCGGCGCACCGAGCGCGGCAGCCAATCTGCCCCGCGAAGCTCATCGATCATGGCGCCGCGAATTCGCTGTGTGGCGAAGGTCTCGAATTGCGCGCCATGACCCACCTCATAGCGGTTGAGCGCATCCATCAGACCGATCATGCCAGCCTGCACCAGATCATCGATCTCCACGTTGGCCGGCAGGCGCGCCATCATCTGCGAGGCAAGCCGTCGTACCAGTTGTGCGTATTGCTTCACAGCAGCAGAACGGTCGAGCGTTCCGCGGGCGGTATACATTGCGCCTCCCTGAGTCAATGCGGCAGACATGCGGGTGTCCTCGAAATACGGTAGCGGGTCCAGTCAGCGAGGGCTTCGGCCAGCGGTCGATACCCTCCTGGGCCCCATGGCTCGGGCGCGGCGCCAACGAACGCCAGATCCACACCGAGAAATTTCGATGTGGCCTGCGCTAGCCGCCGATGACCACTTCGGGCCGCTTCCCCGGCACTGACGCGATCGAACAGGGTACACACCTCGCGGATCGAACCCAAGCCGACCAAAGCCTTGATGCGCGCGTACGAGGTGGCAATCGCCTCGGGACCTGAGCCTGACACCACCACGGCCTCGTGTGCCGGCAAGCTCAGGCCGCGCGCCAGTCGGGCGTCGTCCACAGCCACCAGCGTGATGTCGCACTGCTCACTCAGCGTCGTGAGGGCACTCAGTCCGTGACCGATTTCAATCGCATGCAAGGCGACGAACCCCTTACGTGGGCGACCCTGCATGGCCTGCTCGAGTTCCTGATCGAAATCGGTGACCAGCGCCACCCGCAGACCCGTGTCACACAGGGACTGCGCCAGGCGCACCACATAGCCCGGGTGCTCGCCTGAACCGGCCACCGGCAGAATTTGCGCGGTGCGTCGGCTCATGAAACGACGCAGGCCGCTCGCCTGATCATGACCGGGCTCAAGCATGGGTCATGCTTCCGTGTGTGCTGCTGGCCATGCCGAACAAGGTAGGCAGCGTTTCGTCCTGCAGACCGAAGGCACCCGTGCGCGCGGTATGCAGCGCCCGGCGCACCAGGGCATCCGGGTCGGCCTGCTGCCAATCTTCGGGAACACGCTGACCATCCGACCATCCGAGCAGCGGCAACTTGTTGCGCAGCAGGCAGTCCAGCGCGCCACCCAGTCGCGCGGCTTCATCCAGCTTGGTGAGGATCACGCCGTCAGAATGGGCCGCATCATAGGCACGCAGCGATTCATCGATGGTCTCGGCCTGGGCTGCACAGCTGGCCACCACCACCCGACGCACCGCCTCGCCGGGCAGCATCGAGAGCAGGCTGGCGATGCGCTCATCGCGATGCCCCATGCCCACGGTGTCGATCAGCACCAGCTGACGGCTGTCGCGGGAGCGCACCAGATCGGCCAGCGCTTCAGCATCGTGTGCCACATGCACGGGCACACCGAGAATGCGACCAAAGGCGCGCAACTGATCGTGTGCGCCCATTCTGTAGGTGTCCACTGTAATGAGCGACACCGACTGCGGCCCATGGTGCAGCACATGCTGGGAGGCGATTTTGGCGGTGGTCGTGGTCTTGCCCACACCGGTGGGGCCCAGCAGTGCGAACACGCCGCCGCCCCCGAAGGTGTCGGCATGGGGCACGGTGCGCAGGTTGCGTGCAAGAATTTTGGACAGCCACACGGTGGCTTGCGCCACCGAATAATCCACCGGCAAGCGCCCGACGACCGAACGCGAGAGCTTGAGCGAAAAGCCGGATTCGACCAGTGTGCGCAGCAGTTGGGATTGGATGGGGCTGCGCGCAACTTCATCAAAAAAGCGCATGGCATCAAACTGCTGGCTGATCATGCCACGCAACGCGTGCATCTCGGCAAAGAGCGCATCGGTATCGGGGTGGCGCGCAGCAGGCCTGGCAGCACCGAAATCAAATTCAAGCCCGGCCGCTTCGGTGACCGTGGCTACCCGCGCCCGGCCCATCGCAGCAGCCGATGCGTTCGGGGCTGGTATCTGGCTGGGTGTATCAAAGGCGCCGGCCAGGCTCTGCTGGGCACCGGTGCTTGCAGCGAATGACGCCGCTGAAGCGGCTGTGGGCATCTTCGGCGCGCGTGGCGATGCAAACTGCGCCGGCGCCGACTGCGCGGGTGCAAATGAGACCGGCACCGGCGTGTCAGCCGGCGCAGTCTGCGGAGCACGCAGCCGATCGCGCAGGCGCTGACGTACATAGTCCTGAAACGACACGGTGCTCATGGGCGGTGGCGTACGCGCAGCCGC
>JBIKKG010000112.1:0-10281 GCA_044360485.1 Burkholderiaceae bacterium
GATTCAATGGCGCCCGATCCTGGTGGGGGGCGTCTTTAACGCGGTCAACCCCAGCGTGTATGCCAATCGTGAGAACCCGGTGCCGGCCAAGCAGGCTTACACACTCAAGGACCTTCAGGACTGGGCCCGCTATTCTGGCCTGTCCATCCACTATCCGCCGGTGGTCTTTCCGGTCAACAGCGTCAAGGCCATGCGCGCCTGCATCTGGCTGCAACCGCAGGGGCTGCTGGTGCCGTTCGCGCAGGCTTGCTTCAAAGCCTACTGGAGCGACCAGCAGGATATCTCCCGCGATGAGGTGCTCGCCGGCGTCTGCGAGGGTCTTGGGATCGATGCGCAGGCCTTGCTGGCCGCGGCCGCCTCGGCGCCGATCAAGGCCGCGCTGAAGGCCAATACCGATGAACTGATTGCGCGCGGTGGCTTTGGCTCGCCCACATTTTTTGTGGACGGAGAAATGTTTTTTGGCAATGACCGCTTGCCGCTCGTACGCGACAGACTGGCGCGACGCGCGCGCTGAAGTTCCAGTCGTCGTACCGGTCAGGGTGGGCAGTGCGCGTCAGGCGAGCCGCAGGGCCCGCGTGAAGACCGTGCGTTGCATCCGTGCGTTTCATGTCGGTCATCGGACAGTTTGTTAGGCTGCGGGTGATGAACGGCCCGCGTGCGGCCGTCGCAACTCACACGAGGAGAAGAGCATGGGACAGATGATCGACTTCAAGCGCCCCGATGGGGGCAGCACCCGCGGGTACCTGGCGAGCGCCGGTGCCGGACGACCCGGCATTGTGGTGATCCAGGAGTGGTGGGGTCTGAATGACCAGATTTGCGGCGTGGCCGATCGGTTTGCCCGCGCCGGCTACAACGCACTGGCACCCGATCTCTACAAGGGGCGCGTCACGCAGGCCCCCGATGAGGCCAATCACCTCATGACCGGCCTTGATTTTCCCGGTGCCACGCATCAGGACATCCGCGGTGCCGTGCAACACCTGGCTGCACAAGGCGCCAAGGTTGGCGTGATGGGGTTTTGCATGGGCGGAGCACTCACCGTTGCAGCGAGCGTGCATGTGCCCGAGGTCTCGGCAGGGGTGTGCTTCTACGGAATTCCGCCAGCTGATTTTGCCAATCCGGCGAACATTCGCACGCCGTTCCAGGGCCACTTTGCCAACAAGGACGACTGGTGCACGCCTGCGGCCGCAGATGGGCTGGAGCAGGCCATGAAGGGCGCAGGGCAGTCGCCGCAGATCTACCGCTATGACGCCGATCACGGGTTTTTCAACGAGCGTCGTGGCGAGGTCTACGACGCGGCGTGCGCGCAGCAGGCCTGGGATCGCATGACAGCGTTCCTGCGCACAGCGTTGGGCGCCTGAGCCCGGCGCGTCACATTCGAGCGGAGCGCGGTCATGTCTGAAGGGGTTCGCACGGTCAGTCTGGTTCAGCAACAGGACTATCGGGTTGCCATCACCTGGCACCCCGATCACCCGCCCGTCATCGGGGATGAACCGGTGCCCATGGGCTCAGGCCAGGGGCCATCGCCCTCGCAGTTGCTGATCGCTGCCGTGGCCAATTGCATGACCGACTCGCTGGTCTTTGCGTTGCGCAAATTCAAACTCGAAGCTGAACCGCTGACCGCGCAGGCTCATTGCCGTATCGACCGCAATGCCCAGGGGCGCCAGCGTGTGCTCTCGATCGATGTGTCAATCCGGCTGCCCCGAGTGCCGGAGGACGCCGGCAAGCTGCAGCGTGCGCTGGATCAGTTCGAGCAATTTTGTACCGTGGGCCAAAGCGTGGCTCAGGGGATTCCCACGCAGGTCTGCGTGATCGGTCCCGATGGGGCCGTGCTTCATGGTGCTGTTGAACCTTCTGGAGGGCGGGCTGCATGAGCCTTGCATTTGAATCGGTCGAACTGCCTGCCGCAGCGATCGCACTGCGTCACAAAGTCAGGGCCTTCCTGGCTGAGCAGCGTGCAGCAGGCGCTTACGTGCCGCGCTGTTCCGGCTGGACGATCTTTGATCGCGCGTTCACTCGCGCCTGTGGTCAGGCCGGATTCATTGGCTTGAGCTGGCCGCGCCGCTGGGGTGGCCAGGAGCGTTCCATCCTCGAGCGCTATGTGGTGGTCGAGGAGCTGCTCGCCGCCGGCGCACCGGTCGGGGCGCACTGGATTGCAGATCGCCAGAGCGGTCCGCAAATCCTGCGCCATGGCAGCGTCGCCCTCCAAGAGGCGGTGCTCCCCGGGATTGCACGCGGTGAGCTGACGTGCGCTATTGGCATGAGCGAACCCGGATCAGGCTCTGACCTGGCCAGTGTGCGCTCCCGTGGCGATCGGGTCGATGGTGGCTGGAAGCTGAATGGCCGCAAGATCTGGACGACAGGCGGGCATCTGGCTGATTACATGATCGGATTGTTTCGCACTGATCCGCCCGACACCAGCAAGCGCCATGCGGGTCTGACGCAGTTTGCGATCGACCTGAATGCACCGGGCGTCACGCGTCGCGCTATCCGCAACATCAGCGGGCGTGAAGACTTCAGTGAAATCACCTTTGACGATGTGTTCGTCCCCGACACCCACGTCCTGGGCGAACCGGGCGATGGCTGGCGGCTGGTGACCGGCGAACTCGCCTACGAGCGTAGCGGCCCGGAGCGATTCCTGAGCGTGTTTCCCTTGCTGGTCGAGTGCCTGCAGGCCCAGCCCCGCAGCGATTCGCCGGCTGCACTGGCTGAAATCGGGCGTGCCGTGGCGCATCTGGCGGCCCTGCGACGCATGGCGATTTCAGTGGCTGCCAAGCTCGATGCCGGGCAGGATCCGGCTACTGAAGCGGCTCTGATGAAAGACCTGGGAAATGCGCTGGAGCGCGACATTCCGGAGCGGCTGCGCGGCATTGCGCTGCAGTCGCACGCTACGCCCGAGGCTGCAGCGTTTCGTGCACTGCTGGCTGATACCGTGGTCGATGCCACGTCCTATACCTTGCGTGGCGGCACCCCAGAGGTGCTGCGCGGCATGATTGCCCGTGGATTGGGGTTGCGATGAGTCAGAACGAATCGATGATCGCCGAGGCGATCGATCGGATCCTTGCGGATGCAAAGATTGGGTCGCCTGCTGCTGATGCAGCCACCTGGCGCACGCTGGCCGACGCGGGGGTGCTGCGCCTGTTGCGTCCGGAGACCGAAGGCGGTGCCGGGCCCGCCTGGCGCGATGCGGCCCAGGTCCTGCAGGCGGCGGGACGCCATGGCGCCACGGTGGGCCTGGCCGATGCGCTGGTGGGTCATGCGCTGCTGTCTCAAGCCGGGATCGAGCCGGGCGACGATGCGCCGATCCGTCTGATCGTCTCTGGGCCGGACGGTGCACCAGACCCGGTGACCGAAGACCATCTGGGTTTTCCCCTGGCGCAGGGCTCGCATCGGCTGACCTTATCGGTATGGGGCGCCGCGGTGACCGGACAGTGGCAACCCGCACAAGGCGCAGCGCAATCGATTGCGCTACCCAATGCACAGCAGGTGCGCGCCATGTTGGCTGTAGCGGGCGCGGCCGTGCTGACCGGCGCGATGCGGCGAGCGTTTGATCTCACGCTGCAGTGGACCGGCACGCGGGTGCAGTTCGGCCGTCCGATCAGTCAGTTTCAGGCAGTGCAGCATGCACTCGCCTTGGCCGCAGAAGAGATTGCCGCCTCGCGCGCAGCGCTCGATTGGGCGGCCGGTGAACTTGAGGCCGGACGTCCGATGCCGTCTGCGGCGATGGCCAAGGCCCGTGCTGCGGAAGCGGCCGGCAAGGTCGCTGCGATCACCCATCAGGCACACGGTGCGATTGGTTTCACGGCCGAGTACGAGTTGTTCCGCTACACGCGGCTGCTGTGGCTGTGGCGCGAGCGCTGGGGCAACGAGCAGACCTGGCAGGTCATGCTGGGGCAGGCCGCGCTGTCGGGGGGCGGGGCGAATCTGTTCGATCTGGTGATCGGCGAACCGGCGCAGGCGTCGCACATGCCTGGCTGAGGACGGGTGTAGCGTGTTGGATCGCCCACCCGCATGATGACGGAGCAGGGCAGCCTGCAGCAGGCTTTTGCGCTGTTGACCGGGTCTGATGCAGCACTGTGGCCGATTGTGTGGCTCAGCCTTCAGGTCAGCGGGCTGGCCACCCTGTTGGCTGCGGTCGGTGCGCTACCGTTAGCCGCCTGGCTGGCCCTGACGCCCTTTCGAGGGCGAAGTGCCGTGGTGGTCGTACTCAATGCGTTGATGGGACTTCCCGCAGTGGTGGTCGGCCTGCTGGTCTATCTGTTGTTGTCACGCGCAGGGCCCCTGGGGCCGATGGGGCTGCTCTTCACGCCTGCGGCCATGGTGGTGGCGCAGACGGTCTTGATCTTGCCGCTAATGACCGCGCTGTCCCGCCAGATGCTGGAGGACACGCTGGCCGAATGCGGTCCCTACCTGCGATCGCTGCGGGCCACGCCTGGGCAGACGATTCGCACGCTGTTGTGGGAGGCGCGTTTTTCGCTCGTGACCGTGCTGCTCGCAGGCTTCGGGCGTGCGGCCGCAGAAGTCGGCGCCGTGATGATGGTGGGGGGCAACATCCAGGGTGTGACCCGAGTCATGACCACGTCGATTGCCCTGGAGACCAGCAAGGGCGATCTGCCTCTGGCCCTGGCGCTGGGGCTGGTGTTGCTGAGCATCGTGCTGGCCGTGAACGCCACGGCGGCAGCCATACGACATCATGCGCAGCACCGTTTCGGTTAACGCGTTCAAGCCAGAGGGCACCCGTGCGCTGCTGCGCCTGCGCGGTGTCACGGTGCGGGCGGGCAAGGTATCGGTGCTGAACGAGATCGACCTCGACCTGCAACCAGCGCGGCGCACCGTCATCATCGGACCGAACGGGGCCGGGAAAAGCACGTTGCTGCAAGTGATTCACGGGCTGATCCAGCCGGATGCAGGAACGATACTCACCGAGCAGGCTCAGGCAGAGGGGCGGCCGATCCGATCGGCGCTGGTGTTTCAGCGCCCGGTCATGCTGCGGCGCTCAGTGCTGGGCAATATCGAGCACGCCTTGCATCTGGCCGGGGTGCCGGGTCACCTGCGCCGTGAACAGGCGCTGGCGGCGTTGCACACGGTCGATCTGGCCTATGCAGCCCAGCGACCGGCGCGCAGCCTGTCGGGTGGCGAGCAGCAGCGTCTGTCGATTGCACGGGCTCAAGCGCTGAAGCCCGACTGCCTGCTACTGGATGAGCCCACCGCGAGCCTGGATCCGGCCGCTGGTGCGGCCGTGGAGCGGTATCTGATGCAACTCGCTCAGGAGGGCTTCGGACTGGTCATGTGCACACATGATCTGGCCTTGGCCAGGCGATTCGCTCAGGACGCGATCTTGATGCATCAGGGCCGCGTGATTGAGTCCGGGCCCGCGCAGGCATTCTTCGAGGCACCCCGCACAGATCAGGCGCGCAGGTTCCTGGCCGGAGAGTGGCTGGATCAGCCTTAGTCTGTGCGACATCAGTCCGGAAATCTCAGGCCCAGCCGATTGGCCGCCAGGACTGCCTGGGTCCGGTTGCGCACCCCCAGCGCGCGCAACACAGCGCTCACATGCACCTTCACCGTACCTTCGGCCAGATCCAACTGGCGACCGATCAGCTTGTTGGGCATGCCTTGCAGGATGAGGCGCAGTACATCCGTCTGGCGGTCGGTCAGTCCCAATTGACGGACGTCGCCACTGGGCCCCACGCGCGAGCTCTGGCGCACCAGCCACTGTCGGCTGAGGGAGTGCTCAAGCTCGGCCGGAAGGTAGATGCCGCCATTGAGGATCGTGCGCACCGCAGTAGCCAGAAACTCCGGGGTCGAGGTCTTCGGGAGGAAACCGGACGCGCCTGCTTGCAGGCATCGGTCGATGAGATTGGCATCGGCATAGCCTGATGTGACCAGGATCTTGAGCGAGGGGTGCAGGCTGCGCAGGGTCTCGGGCCCAGTGGCTGCCGCCGCATCGGGCAAGGCCAGATCGAGCAGCACCATGTCAAAGCGCGGCCCGGCAGCCAGGCGTCGCAACCCTTCCTGCAGGCTCGAGGCCTGATCCACCTGGTCTGCCAGACCGTAGGCTTCCAGGTGGTTGCGAATGGCGCCGCGCATCAGCGGATGGTCATCAATGATCAGGAACCGGTTCGAGTGCATGGTGTGGATCTCCTGTGCACCAATGGTTGCGGCCGGCGAGCGCGACTGTCAACGCGACCCCTTGCCGAGCGGTCTAGTACTTTCGGCCGAAATGCTTCACTGGTGCAACGGCTCGTGACCGCGCCAGGCTTGCGCCGAAACAGTCAGATTGCATTGATGACACAGTGGGAGGCGTTGCCCGGTACGTCACAATGGGCCCATGAAGACACCCGAACGCTTGCGTCCCCTGCTCGAGGAAGGCCTGATCGACACTGTCGTCAGGCAACTCATGAGTGGCAAAGAGGCCACGGTTTATGTCGTGCGCCGCGGCGACGAGACCTTGTGCGCAAAGATCTACAAGGAGGCGACGCAGCGCAGCTTTCGTCAGGCCGTCGACTACACCGAAAACCGCAAGGTCAAAAATTCCCGCCAGGCCCGGGCGATGGCCAAGGGCACGCGCTACGGGCGCCAGGCGCAGGAAGCTGCCTGGCAGAGCGCCGAGGTCGATGCCCTGCATCGGTTGGCCGCAGCAGGTGTTCGGGTGCCTGCGCCCATCAATTTCTGCGACGGTGTGCTGCTCATGGAGCTGGTGACCGACGAGCATGGCGACGCCGCGCCCCGCCTCAATGATGTGGTGCTTTCAGCCGAGGACGCCGTGACGCATCACGCTGCCCTGATCCGCGAAGTGGTCCTGATGCTGTGCGCAGGAGTGGTTCACGGTGACCTGTCCGAATTCAATATTCTGCTTGCCGCGGATGGCCCGGTCATCATCGATTTGCCTCAAGCGGTGGATGCTGCAGGCAACAACCATGCGCCTCGCATGCTGTATCGGGACGTGCAGAACCTGCGGGACTTTTTCGGCCGCTTCGCACCGTCTTTGCTGGCGACCGATTACGGCCACGAGATCTGGGATCTGTACGCCCGTGGCCTGCTCAGCCCAGACACCGTGCTGACGGGTCAGTTCTCTGAGCGCCTGGGCGAAGTGGATGTGCGTGGCGTCATGGCAGTCATCGATGACGCCTCAGCCGAGGAGGCCGCCCGACGGGCACGGCTGGCGGATGCGAACTGACCCTCAGCGATTCAGCCGTGCTACGACCGGTCCGGTTAACGCTCTGCATACGCTGTTTAGGGCGACCTCAGCCAGCCCCCGTCCTTTGACGGCCTGAGCTCAGACTCCGCCCTGCGGGTGGGTCGGATCGATCCAGAGTACCGTCTCAGGCTTTTCCACCGGTTCGATGTCGATGTTCACCGCCACCGCCTGGCCATCGCTTCGGCACAGCACGCACTCGAGCACCTCTACTGCGCTCGCATTGATTTCCTGGTGCGGCACATACGGCGGCACATAGATGAAATCGCCGGGGCCAGCCTCGGCGGTGAACTCGAGCTGGTTGCCCCAGCGCATACGAGCGCGCCCCTTGACCACATAGATCACGCTTTCAAGCGG
Organism: Burkholderiaceae bacterium; assembly: GCA_044360485.1. Taxonomy (GTDB): domain Bacteria; phylum Pseudomonadota; class Gammaproteobacteria; order Burkholderiales; family Burkholderiaceae_E; genus UBA4615. The sequence goes on from JBIKKG010000112.1 coordinate 7,553, forward strand.
GCCGTGATGGTGAGCCCCGGTCTTGGCATCGGGGTGAATGTGCACCGTCCCTGCCCACAGCTTCTGCGCGCCGACGCGCGCAAACGTGATGGCTGCCTTGCGATCCATGCCTGGCGTGGAGGGCACGTTGCCGTCGAGCTGATTGCTGGGAACAACGCGCACACCGTCGTGCTTCCAGTCGGTGGGAGTGTGCGAGTGATCGTGAGTGTGGGGATCAGACATGGTGAATGGGATCATCAGAGCAGGAATCGATCCCGACTTTAACAGGCCCTTTGCGCATCCGTCTTGATCCGACTGGACTCGCGTGAGCTGATGAACGCAGGCAGACGGTTGCCCGTCTGTTCTGAACGCCTTGACCGTGCAACACTGCAGGCTTGGCGTGAGACGGAGCGCAAGCGATGGAAATCAGTTCGAAGATGGTCGATGGTGTCCGGGTGGTCGAGATGCGTGGCCGGCTCGATTCCGTCACCGCAGGGCCGGCAGGTGACAGCATGGATGCGATCGCGAAGGGGCCGGACAAGCAGGTGGTGCTGAGTCTGCAGCACGTGGACTATGTCAGCAGTGCCGGCCTGCGCATCCTGTTGCGGGCAGCCAAGTTGCTCAAGACCCATCGGGGTGAGCTGAAACTGTGCAACGCCAATCCAACGGTCAAACACGCGCTGGAAATATCGGGGTTCAACTCGCTGCTGACGCTCGTGGACACGGAAGACGCCGCGATCCGCTCGTTTCGAGCATCCGGTGCTGCCTGATTGAACCGAGACAAGGCTCGCGGGCTCAGTCCGCCAGCCTGTGTACAGTGGCCCTTTTCATCAGGAGATCCTCATGCCCAAAGGCGAGCAGCGCAGCAACAAGATGACGAAAAAACCGAAAAAGGACAGTGCGCCGCTGAAAGAGGTGTCGACCGTCTCCAATCGGCCGATGCCCCCGGTCACGACAGTCATGCCCAAAGGCAAGCTGAAAAACAAGTAAGCGCAGTGCGGGCCCATGATACGGGTCGAGGTGCCCGTACGCAGTGATCCGGCGGCCAAGGTCAAGATTCAAGGCGAGGCGGCGGCACACTGGATAACGGTCGCCCTCGGCTAAGCCGTGCCGCGATCAAGCCAAGGCTGAGGAGCATCAGCGATGCTGGCGCCGGAATAATGGTGTCGATCTGATAAACGGCGCGCAGTTCAATTCCTGCCGTGTCACCCGAGCCTGCCCAGAACAATCGTAGGGTGTCACCCCCTAAGTACGCACTGACGCCCCCGAAACCAAAATTGTCGGAGAGCTCCGTCACGCTAGCGTTCATCAGCTTGGGACTTTGGAACGTCATGAGCCAGCCGTTCGATCCGAACTTCTTAACGTCCGTTTCAACGATCAACTGGTCCCCGGAAAAATCAGCAGCGACCCGATAGTATGCCGGCAGGTATTCGTACTCCACGCCGCCATCCACAGTCGTTTCTTGCGGATCCCAGTACTGGCAGAAAAGGCCTTTATTGAGGCACAGGGTGCCATAGACTGGCGCTCCGATTAAACTTGCCGAGGCGAGGCCGGAAGCAAGGCTCAAGCCCAGAGCACAGATTGCATGAGTCAAGACCCGAGACTTGAATGCATCAGCCCGTTGAGCGATGCGAGCCGTTTGAGTCACCCTGCCATGAGGCTTCATCTCATCCTCGCCGTTTGATGTTCGTGGGAGTGGTGCGCTGAATCGAGCACAAACACGAAAGGCAAGACCCATGCCCGGCCTGACGATCCGGTCTTCGATCTGGCTGTCCACTGATCGCTAGGCGGCTTTTCGGACGTCACCAGCGCCATGTGTGTTCATGCCGAGTCCGCTGTTCTTCAATCCCACTGGAACGCGACAACGTATGTGATGTAAAGTTTATTAAGTGACTGATTCAAAAAGAGAAAACGACTGGCGTTTTTGTGTCGCACCCATGATGGACTGGACGGACCGGCACTGCCGATTCTTTCATCGTCAGTTGTCGCGCCGTGCCCGCCTTTACACCGAGATGGTCACGACCGGCGCGGTTCTGCATGGCGATCGCAAGCGGCTGCTTGGGTTCGATGCCAGCGAACACCCGGTGGCGCTGCAGCTCGGCGGCAGTGAACCGGCTGACCTGGCTCAGGCCGCCCGCATGGGCGAGCAGTTCGGCTACGACGAGATCAACCTCAACTGCGGCTGCCCCAGCGAGCGCGTGCAGCGTGGTGCGTTTGGTGCGTGTCTGATGGCCGAGCCCGCGTTGGTGGCCGACTGCATCAAGGCCATGCAGGATGCCGTCTCGGTGCCGGTGACGGTGAAGCATCGCATCGGGCTGGGTCGCGAGGCCTCCTACGCCTTCGTACGTGATTTTGTCGGGGCGTTGTACGCAATCGACTGTCGCGTTTTCATCGTGCATGCCCGCAATGCCTGGCTCGAGGGCTTGAGCCCGAAGGACAATCGCGAAATTCCTCCATTGCGCTATGACGTCGTGCATCAGTTGAAGGCGGACTTCCCTGATGCCCGGTTCATCCTCAATGGCGGGCTCGATACGCTCGATGCGGCCTTGCTGGCCGGGCAGGGGCTGGATGGTGTGATGCTCGGGCGAGCGGCCTATCACGACCCCTGGCAATTGGCACAGGTCGATGCGCGCCTTGATGGCGAGACGGGGCAGAGCTCAACGAGGTCGGTGTCGCGTACCGAAGTGGTCGAGCGCATGGCGATCTATGCGCAGGATTGCGCCACGCGCGGCGTGCCCTTGCGTGCCATC
>JBIKKG010000373.1:0-2755 GCA_044360485.1 Burkholderiaceae bacterium
GGGCCAGCCCGGCCACACCGTTTCCATTGGCAATCCCGATGCGCGCATCGACGCGGATCGCCTCGCCCACGGCGTCCTGTGCAATGATGGGTGTCTGCGCCGGCGGGCTCGCGCGAACAACCACCACATCGCTTCGGGCTAAGCTTTGAGCGGGGCTTGGATGCGCCACGCGAGCACGGTCGGCGTCCGTGACCGTGCCCACTGGATCGGGCCAGGCGATTCGAACCAGTGAATCGTGCGTTGATGCCGAGGTCACCATCGCTGCAGGCGTCTCAGTCGTTGGGGGTGTGGCCACGGTCACGGGGGCGGTTTGAGCAGGGATGGATACCGTCGATGAGGTCACCGGACGGGCCACCTGTGCACCAGCTGAGCCAGACGACAGGGCGAGGCGGGCGCGCTCATGAGAAGGGTCCAGTTCCAAGGCACGTTCGAATGCCTGCCGGGCGGCGGGCGCATCAGACCGCAATTGATGCACCAGCCCAAAGTTGAAGTGCAGGTGGGCCCGGGACGGATCGATCTCGATGGCGTCACGCAGATCGGCGTGCGCACCACTCAGGTCGCCATACTGCGCGCGCAGACCCGCGCGGGCGTTGAGTGACTCGACATGAGAGGGATCAGCCATCAGGGCCTTGTCAAGCCATTGCATGGCCATGACCCACTGCTGCAAGGCGATCTGACGTCGCGCCTCATCATAGAGGGCTTGCACCGATGCCGAGCTGTCAGGCCGCCTCGACTCGCTCGCCGTGCCAGCTGTTGCCGACAGAGGCCCTTGAGCACTGACATCCAGCGGGCGGTCCGCCGAATGCATACTGATGCAGCCACCTGACAACAACATCACCGCCATCGCCACCACATGCATCGGCCATCGTTGAGCATGAATGTTCATCATCGCCCTCCCATATTTTTTGAAAATGCCTCGAACACGGCCAGAAATGCCGGCCCTGCCATCACCATGAAGAGCACTGGAAGAATGCACATCACCAGTGGCATGGTGAGCTTGGTGCCGATCTTGGCGGCCTGCTCTTCGGCCGCCTGGCGTCGCTGTGTGCGCAGCAGATCGCTGTAGACGCGGATCGAGTCGCTCACGCTGCCACCGAAACGCTCGGCTTGGGTCAAGGTGGTCACGAAAGACTCGATCGCACCGATATCGTTGCGCCGGGCAAGGTTGCGAAGCGCTTCATCCCGAGGGCGACCAGCCCGCATTTCCAGCACTACCTGATTCAATTCCGGCGACAGCATCGGGTGACTTGCACTCATTTCTTGAGCCACGCGCACAAGCGCCGACTCGAGGCTCAGCCCCGCCTCCAGACAGACATTCATCAGATCCAGGGCATCGGGGAACTCGTTGAGGAGCTGCCGCTGCCGCTTCTGTATGGCCGAATTGAGTATGAAATCGGGGGCATACAGCCCGAGCGCTGCGCCCACCACCGCAACGATCATGATGACTGACACATCATGAAGCTGCATGAGCAGCACGCTGCCCGCCACCAGCAGGATTGGACAGGCCAGCACCAGCAAGGTCTTGATGCCGAAGAAGGCGAGCGGCGCTGAAGGATGTCGCCAGCCTGCGCTGATCAGCTTCTGACGAAGCAATGACACGGCCCCCTCTTCAAGGGCGCCGGAATAACGAGAAAGATTCTCGGTGGTCTTGGCAACCGTCTCGATCCACTGGGCCGATCTGGGTGCTTGCGTGTCATCTGCCGGAACGTCATCCAGCTTTCTGATCCGCTGCTGCAGGAGGCGTCGTTTGGCAGCACGCCAGCCGAGCATCACCAGCAGCATGACACTCACCATGACGAGCGCACTGATCGCCGCAACGATCAGGAAGGTCGGGCTCAGCAGCGAATTGAGCATGGCTGGCCTGAGTCCTTACGCCTTGATGTGCACGACGCTGCGCATCCAGAGCACCCCGGCGATCATCATGCCGGTGCTCAGCATCAGGAGAAAACGGCCATCAGCCGTCTCCCAAAGCGGCGCGATATACGAACGGTTCATGAAGAACATGCCGACGCCCCCAAGAATGGGGAGCAGGCACAGGATCATGGCCGAGACCCGGCCGTCGGCTGACAACACCCTGATCTGGCCTTGCAGCGAGATGCGCTCCCGCATGAGACGGGCAATCTTCGAGAAGATGTCGGCCAGATTGCCGCCGGTCTCGCGCTGAACGAGTGTTGCCACCACCATGTAGCGCAGGTTGTCGGACGGTACCCGGGCGAGCAGGTTGTTCAGGGCATCCTTGACCGGGATGCCGAAGCTGATCTCGTCCTGGGTCCTGGCAAACTCGGGCCCGATCGGCTCGGACATTTCTTCCCCAACCACCTTCAGTGCGCCGGCAAACGAGTAGCCAGCCCGCAGAGCGCGGCTGATGACCTCCAGCACTTCAGGCAACTGATTTTCCAGCTTGCGTAACCGAGTGGCTCTGCGACGCTCCATGCTCACCCAAGGCATGAAGCCCGCGCATCCAGCCAGAGCCAGCGAACCGACGGTACCCCATTGCATCACGATGCAGGCTGCGAGCACGACGAATGCCCAGACAACAGACTTCACCACCAGCTGCGCAGGCCTGGATGCGAGCCCAGCCTGGCTGATCATCAGAGTCATCGACTCAGCGACACCCAACTGGTGCAGCAACCCATCCAGATGCTGTAGCAGATCCTGTGACAAGGACGCGGTGGGCGCTGCGGCACCTTCATCACCGAGGGAGGCACTGCTAGCCTTCTGAATCCGTTCGCGCAGGCGGCGTGCACCCGCAGCA
>JBIKKG010000374.1:0-2750 GCA_044360485.1 Burkholderiaceae bacterium
CCAGGGCGGCCGTCACCCCGACTACCGCGAAGAAGACGGCCAGCGTGTGATGAAGGAAGCCGAGATCACCGTGCGCGCCGTGCTCAACCGTGGCAGCGCTGCCACCACCGTGTGGACCTGCGACCTGTCGCACGACTACGTTTCGATCAACGCCGACTACCGTTCCTGAGCCCCATGCCTGCTTCAGCTTCCTCGCGCCGTGCGAGCCCCGCCCCTGTCGTCCAAGCCGTGAGCGCGCCATCGGCCCTCGACCCGAGCCTGCAGCGGCTGGCCGATCGCATTGAAAGTGTGCTCGCACGGGTCGATGCCCTGTTGCCGCAGACCGTGGAGCCCGACTGGAATGCAGTGGCCTTTCGCTGGCGCCGTCGCACCACGGGCCTGGGTGTGCAGTCGTGGTTGCAGCCGGTGCAGCACCGCTCGACCATCAAACTCAGCGACCTGCGCAATATCGACGATGCCAAGCAACTGATCGAACGCAATACGCGTCAGTTCGTCGAAGGCCGCCCGGCCAACAATGTGCTGCTCACCGGCTCGCGCGGCACGGGCAAGTCCTCGCTGATTAAGGCCTGTCTGAATGCCTATTCGAAAAAGGGCCTGCGCCTGATCGAGGTCGATAAGGCCGATCTGGTCGACTTGCCCGACATCGTTGATCGGGTGGCCGATCGGCCGGAAAAATTCATCGTGTTCTGCGACGACCTGTCCTTCGAGGAAGGCGAGGCCGGCTACAAGGCGATGAAGGTGGCACTGGACGGCTCGATTGCCGCGTCGTCCGAGAACGTGCTGATCTATGCCACCAGCAACCGCCGCCATCTGATGCCCGAGAAGATGAGTGAAAACCTCGCGGCCCATCACACCGAAGACGGCGAGATCCATCCGGGCGAAAGTTCGGAAGAAAAAATTTCGCTCTCCGAGCGCTTCGGTCTGTGGGTCAACTTCTACCCGTTCCGCCAGGACGACTACCTCACCGTGGTGGCGCACTGGCTGGCCCATTTTGGTTGCGATGCCCGCCAGATTGAAGCGGCGCGTGGCGATGCCCTGCGTTGGGCACTGGAGCGCGGTTCGCGTTCAGGCCGCGTGGCCTGGCAATTTGCCCGCGACTGGGCGGGCAGCCATGAGGCGGCAGCCAGTGCACCGAAAGCGCCCAAGCGTTCGCGTTGAGTGGCGCGTCGGGCAGGCGCACCGCAGGCCCTGCCCGCACCGACCACTCCCACCGCACGGGCCTGACCGCATTGCACCGTGTCTGAGTCAATCACCGGGTCTGCCCGGCCTGCTGCGTCATGACGGACGCTGACCGTTCCGTTGCGTTGGCTGCCAAGGTGGTCGATGTGGCCGTAGGTGTCATCGAACGGCCCGATGGCCAGGTGCTGCTGGCATGCCGACCGCCAGGCCGCCCCTATGCAGGCTACTGGGAGTTTCCTGGCGGCAAGGTCGAGCCGGGCGAACCGGTGGCTGACGCCCTGGCGCGCGAACTCGACGAGGAGCTCGGCCTGCGCGGGGTGCAGTCCACGCCCTGGCTGGTCATTGGCCACGCCTATCCGCATGCCACCGTGCGGCTGTTCTTTCGACGGGTGCGACAGTGGCAGGGCGAACCGCAATCCAGGGAAGGGCAGCAGTTGTCCTGGCAGCCGGCCTCGCATATTGCGCTCGAGCCGCTGCTGCCCGCTTCGCTCGGCCCGATCCGTTGGCTTGCCTTGCCCCCGGTCTACGCGATCTCCTGCGCCGGACTGCTGGGCGTGTCCGCGTTTGAAGAGGCTCTGGAGGGGGCCCTCGAGGCGCATAGCCGTCAGATGGATTTTCCTGCTTCTGATAAGCGATATACCGTGAGTGCGTCCTCACATTTCTGGATTCAGCTGCGTGAACCTGATCTGCCTGCGTCGCAGTGCGAGGTGCTCTTTGAGCGGCTGTTGGCGCTGCGGGCGCGGGCGCGTCTGCGACTGATCGTCAGCAGCCGACACCCGGCTTCCTGGTGGCAGCAGGCCGATGGCGTGCACCTCACCGCGCGCGATCTGATGGCGGCGCAGACGCGTCCGCAGGTCGACTGGGTGGCGGCGTCCTGCCATACGCCTGAGGAGCTGCGTCAGGCCGCCGTGCTGGGCTGCGACTTTGCGGTGGCGGGCCCGGTTCTGCCGACGGCCAGTCACCCTGGCGCACCGACCATCGGTTTCGATGGCCTGGCCGCGCTGACCGCGCAAGCAGCCCTACCGGTGTTCGGGCTGGGCGGTTTGCAGGCAGGTTTGCTCGAGGCAGCCCGAGCAGCGGGCGCCCAGGGGGTGGCACTGATGCGTGCCGCCTGGGACTGAAACCGCGGATCAGTTCTCGCGTCGGCCGGTCGGTCGCTGGGTGGCGGCTGGGCCCAACCCGTCGCTTTCCGCATCCGGGTCCAGGGATTCGCCCGGGATGGCATAGCCGTCCGAGGCCCAGACACCGAGGTCGATCTGCTTGCAGCGTTCGCTGCAGAACGGGCGCCAGCGGTTGGCGGGCGAGAACTCGGTCTTGTGGCCGCAGATCGGGCAGTCGACGGTGACGCTCATGACACGGTGTCCGTGGCGACGGTGGTTGGCGAGCCGCTCAGAGGCTGCACAGCGACAGGTCGAATTCCACCACCCCGTCGAACGGGCGAGGCCGCAGGTCGCCGCCCTGCATCGTGAAGCGGATCCACAGCATGTACTTGTTCGCCGAGATTTCCGGGATGGCGCCGCTGGCCGGATCGATCCGAATCTGCAGCATGTGGAAAACCCGTCCACCCAGCG
>JBIKKG010000014.1:0-31155 GCA_044360485.1 Burkholderiaceae bacterium
CCCCAGCCAGGGCTCGAGCAGCTTGTTGGCTACGCCCAGTCCGAAGCCCGCGACCACCGTGCCGAGCAACTGGCCCACGCCCCCCAACACCACGACGATGAAGGAATCGATGATGTAGGTCTGGCCTAATTCAGGACCCACATTGCCGATCTGCGACAAAGCCACCCCGGCCAACCCGGCAATGCCCGAGCCCAGCCCGAAGGCCAGCATGTCGATGCGATCGGTGGGCACGCCCACGGCCGAGGCCATCGACCTGTTTTGCGTCACGCCACGCACGAACAGACCCAGTCGCGTGCGATTCAGAATCAGTGCCACACCTGCCAGAACTGCCAGCGCGAAGGCGATGATGGCAATGCGACTCCAGGGCAGCACGAGGGTGCCCAGTTGCAGCCCGCCCGACAGCCAGGCGGGGTTTTCAATTTCCACGTTTTGCGGCCCGAAGAGTTGCCGCACCGCCTGAATCAGGATCAGGCTCACGCCCCAGGTGGCCAGCAGCGTCTCCAGGGGACGGCCGTAGAGCCAGCGGATCACCGTCCGCTCAATGAGAATGCCCACCAGCGCCGCCGACAGAAAAGCCATGGGCAAGGCCAGCAGCGGATACCAGGCGAACGCCTCGGGCTTGAAGGCGCGAAACAGGCTTTGCGAGGCATAGGTGGCATAGGCGCCGATCATGATCATCTCGCCGTGCGCCATGTTGATCACGCCCAGCAGGCCGTACGTGATCGCCAGACCGATCGCTGCCAGCATCAGGATGCTGCCTAAGGACAGCCCGGCGAAAATCCGGCCGAACCATTCGGCGCGTGCAATGCGGCCTGATACCGAAGCCAGGGACGCGCGCGCCGCTGTGCGTACGGCATCGTCGGTTTCGGCCCAGCTTCCATCAGGACGCTGTTCAATGAGCCCAGCCAGCAGCGTGCGCACCTGGGCCCGGTCGCTGCCCGCGAGGTCTTTGACCGCGGCCAGGCGCTGCGCCGGATCGTCCGACTTCACCGCGATAGCAGCAGCGGCCAGGGAAATGGCCTCGCGTACCTTCGGGTCTGTTTCCTGAGACAGCGCCTTGCGCAAGGTGGGCAGGATGCTGTCGTCGTCGCCCTCCTGCAGGGCGCGCGCTGCCTGCAGGCGTACGTCGGCCTGAGTATCAAAGAGCTTCAGCGCAGCCAGCGCTGCATCGATCTGGCCGCGCAGGTTGTTGTTGATCGACACCTCGTCGGGCTCGGGCGAGGGCATCGTGGCGGGCTTGCCAGTCAGCGCATCGAGTACGTCGCTGCCTGAGCGGATCCAGCCACCGCCTTTGCCATCGACAAACAGGCCGCCGTCCTGAAGTGCCTTGAGAAGAGGCAGGGTCATCCCATCGGGCTGGGCCACAATGGTCTCGATCGCCGCGGCCTTTTCGTCGAAGTCGTCCGAGGCAAGTTTGCGCATCACCTCAGCATCGACCGCCCAGGCGAGGGCGCACTGCAGGGACAACAGACAGACCCATAGCGCTCGCATCAGGCGAAGCGACCATCGGTGGAACGTCAGGGAATCGAACATCGGACAACGCTCGCATCTCGCCCCCGTAGTGCTGAACACCTTGGGCGCACGACATCAGGCCAGCGCCGCACACGCCACTCCGTAAGGGGTGACGATCGCGGCGCTGCAGTGAACATGACGGGGTCGACCTCGGGCGGCAAGCCCGAAGACCGACTGGATAGCGTGCTTAGGCGCCCTGCTTGCTCTCGTTGCCGGGAATATAGGGCGACCAGGGATTGGCGCGAATCGGCTCTTTGGTCTTGTAGACCACGTTGAACTGACCGTCGCCCTTGACCTCGCCGATCATGACCGGGCGATGCAAGTGGTGGTTGGTCTTGTCCATCGTGAGCGTGAAGCCGCAGGGCGACTTGAACTGCTGGCCGTACATGGCCTGACGCACCTTGTCGACCTCGGTCGACTTAGCCTTCTCGACCGCCTGCTTCCACATGTTGATGCCGACATACGTGGCTTCCATGGGGTCGTTGGTGACCACGGTGGACGCATTGGCGACCTTGTTCTTGGCAGCCCAGCCGCGGTACATCTTGATGAACTTCTCATTCTCCGGCGACTTCACCGACATGAAGTAGTTCCACGCGGCCAGGTGGCCCACCAGCGGCTTGGTGTCGATGCCACGCAGTTCTTCCTCACCCACCGAGAACGCCACCACCGGCACGTCCTTGGCCTTGAGACCCTGATTGCCCAGTTCCTTGTAGAAGGGCACATTGGAGTCGCCATTGATGGTCGAGACCACTGCGGTACGACCACCCGCGGCGAATTTCTTCACGTTGGCCACGATGGTCTGGTAGTCGGCGTGACCGAAGGGGGTGTACACCTCTTCAATGTCTTTATCTGCCACGCCCTTGGACTTGAGGAACGCACGCAGGATCTTGTTCGTGGTGCGCGGATACACATAGTCGGTCCCCAGCAGGAACCAGCGCTTGGCGTTACCGCCGCCCTTGCCCATCAGGTATTCCACCGCAGGCATCGCCTGCTGGTTGGGCGCTGCGCCCGTGTAGAACACGTTTTTCGAGAGCTCTTCGCCTTCGTACTGCACCGGGTAGAAGAGCAGGTTGTTGAGTTCTTCGAACACCGGCAATACAGACTTGCGCGACACCGAGGTCCAGCAGCCGAAGGTGACCGCGCATTTGTCCTGCGAGATGAGCTGACGTGCTTTTTCTGCGAACAGCGGCCAGTTGGAAGCGGGATCGACCACGACTCCTTCAAGCGGACGGCCCATCACACCGCCTTTGGCGTTGATTTCTTCGAAGGCCATGAGCGCCGTGTTTTTGAGCGCGGTCTCGGAGATGGCCATCGTGCCCGACAGCGAATGCAGGATGCCGACCTTGATCGGGCTCTTGTCCTGCGCAAAAAGAATATTCGAAGCAGTCAAGCCGGGCAGCACGACGGCCGAACCAGCGGCTGCCTTGATGAAATCACGACGTTGGGTCATGGGATCCCTCGGGAATGAACAGGTTGTTGGATTGGGTCGACAACAAAACTCGTCGTCGATCAGGTACCGCAACAACCGTGCCAGTCCCCAGCGTGCCCTGCTCGCACCGAACTCGTGCGCGTCGCTGCTGTGCGCGCTCGTCAGACGCCCGCTGGCGGGGCGCCCATGCACGCTCAGACCACGGGGTGGTGCACCGTGACCAATTTGGTGCCATCCGGGAAGGTGGCTTCGACCTGAATGTCGGCAATCATCTCGGCCACGCCGTCCATGACGTCGTCGCGCGTCAGCAAGGTCGTGCCGTAGTGCATCAGATCAGCGACCGAACGGCCGTCACGCGCACCCTCAAGCACTGCGGCGGTGATGTAAGCAACGGCCTCGGGGTAATTGAGCTTCAGGCCACGGGCACGACGCCGCTCGGCCAGAAGGCCGGCGGTGAAGATCATCAGCTTGTCTTTTTCGCGAGGTGAGAGGTCCATATCTGTATCCGGGTTGAACGAGCAGACAGTCGAATGAGGTAGGCCAGGATGCTCAGGTGGCCCAGATGCGGGGCGGGTCACCTGCCGCGCCGATCACAGCCGGCCGAGCCGCCGACCACAGCGACTGCGCAGCCTGCATCACGGCTTGTGAATCATCGGCCAGCAGCCGAGCCATCAGCAAACCCGGCTCCACCTGGCTTGCTGCACCTGTCAGCCGTGCGTTTTGCGCGCTGACCTCAGCACAAGCCTGGCCGATGAGCGTTCGCCAGTCGTGACACACGGTATCGAGCGAGGCGGCGCCTGCTGCGACTGCCCAGAGCGTGCAGGCCACGGTGCGCCCGCCCCAGCCCAGCACTGACTCGAACAGGCGATCGCCTGCCGGGGCCCAGGTCCGTTCGCTCCAGCGTACGCGTGAGTCGATGAGCAGCTCGACCGACTGGCGCAGGAAGCCATGCAAAAACTGTTCCCTCATGGCGGCACGACCCAGCACCAGGCATTCCCAGCCGATCATCCGAGCGCTGCCGGCAAGGTCGATCTGCAGGGCCTGGTTGACCTGGGCCGCGTCATAGACGATCGTCGGCTGCGGCAACCACTCCAGGGCCGCATCGGCGCCCACGACAACGCGTGTGCGAGCCCGGGCCCCTTCACGGTGCGCCCGGTACCACTTCTGTGCCCCCGGGGTGGTGCACAGCACTTGTGCGCCGTCATCCAGTACCACGTCGATATCGAGCCGATCACCCCCCACGAGCCCGCCCGGCGGATGCACGATGACGGCCTGGCAGCGACCGTGCGGCAGCGGCAGCGCGCGAATCAGTCGCAACGGGCCTTCATGGAGGTTGTGCGCCAGCCAGGTGACGCCCGCACGCTGCGCGAAGCGAAGGTCCAGGCGTGCATGCCAGCCCTGACCCGATACCGCGAGCGGGGTCGCAGGGTTCATGGACCGTTGCCCTACAGGCGAAAAATCTTGCCGGGGTTCAGAAGGCCGTCCGGGTCGAATGCGCGCTTGATGCCACGCATGAGGTCGATCGCATCTTCGCCGGCCTCTTCCACGAGAAAACCGATCTTGTGCAAGCCGATGCCATGTTCCCCGGTGCAGGTGCCATCCATGGCGATGGCCAATCGAACGATCTCGTCATTCAGGCGCTCGGCCTCGGCGATTTCCTGGGGGTTCTCGGGGTCGATGAGCAGGACCGCATGAAAATTGCCGTCGCCCACATGGCCCAGCAGTGCCGTGGGAAAGTGCGCCGTATCCAGAATGGCGCGCGCGCCGGTGATCGAGTCAGCCAGACGCGAGATCGGCACGCAGGTGTCGGTGGAAATGGCGCGACATCCGGGGCGCAATTGCAGACAGGCGAAGTAGGCGTTGTGTCGAGCATTCCAGAGGCGAGTCCGGTCCTCGGGTTGCGTGGCCCATTCAAAGTCCTGCCCACCCTTGGAGCGGGCAATCTCCTGAACGATCTCGGCCTGGTCTTTCACGGACGACTCCGAACCGTGGAACTCGAAAAAGAGCGTGGGCGCCTCGCGCAGCGTGGTGTGGCTGTGCGCATTGATCGCACGAATGGTGATCGGATCCAGAAATTCACTGCGGGCCACGGGCACGCCCAGCTGAATGCTCTCGATCACCGTGCTCACGGCATCGCGCAGGCTGGGAAAGTTGCACACCGCGGCCGACATCGCTTCAGGCACCGGATACAGCTTCACCGTCACTTCGGTGATGATGCCGAGCGTGCCTTCCGAGCCCACGAACAGACGCGTGAGGTCGTAGCCTGCCGAGGATTTCTTGGCACGCCCACCGGTGCGAATCACCTTGCCCTGTGCGGTCACGACGGTCAGGCCCAGAACGTTTTCGCGCATGGTGCCGTAGCGCACGGCGTTGGTCCCCGAGGCGCGCGTGGCCGACATGCCTCCCAGTGAGGCATCGGCACCGGGATCGATCGGAAAGAAGAGCCCGGTGTCCTTGATCTCGGCGTTGAGCTGCTTGCGCGTGACGCCCGCCTGCACTGTGCAGTTCAGGTCTTCCGCATGGACAGCGACCATGCGGTTCATGCGCGAGAGATCGACGGTCAGCCCGCCCTGTACCGCCAGCAGATGCCCTTCCAGCGACGAACCTGCGCCATAAGCGATGATCGGAAACCGATGTTCCCGACAGGCATTGATGGCCTCGACCACATCTTCGGTGCTTTCGGCGAAGACCACTGCATCCGGCGGCGTGACCGGAAAAGGCGATTCATCGCGGCCGTGATGATCGCGCACGGCCTGCGCAGTACTGAACCGCTCCCCAAAGTACGCTCGCAGCCTGGCGGCCAGGGCATCAGGCAAGGGACGCTTCAACGTGCTCTGCAGGGCGTAGGGATGATTCACGGCAGGCCTTCGAGACGATAGGGTGGAACCCGATGATACCTGCGGCGGGCTGCCGTTCAGCTCACCCGATTGCGCATCTCCAAGCCATGCGCCCAGGCTCGCAGGTTCTGGATGAAGATCTGCTTCACGCGGCCCGCGTTGCCCTGGGAATGGCCCGCCGCATGAGGCGTGAGGATCACGTTAGGCAGATCCCAGAGCGGCGAGTGCGCATGAAGTGGCTCATGACTGAACACATCAAGATGCGCGCCCCCGAGCTGACCGGTGCGCAGTGCTTCGATCACTGCGTGCTCATCGACGACTTCGCCGCGGGCCACGTTCACCAGAAAGGCGCCGCGCGGCAATGCGGCCAGCATGGCAGCATCGACCAGTCCTCGCGTGCGCTCACTCAACGGGCAGACCAGCACGAGCCACTGCGCATCCGGCAGGCCCTCTCGCAACCTGTCATAGGTCAGCGTTCGAACGCCGACCCCTGCAGGCTCGTCCCGATGTCTCACGACCGTCAGTCGCAGACCCAGTACCTGCAGCAGTTCACCGATGCGCTGTCCGGCAGGCCCCCAACCGACCACCACCGCAGACTGGCCCGCCAGATCCGGCGGCGGGGCATCTGCCAGGAGCGATGTCCAGCGGTGTTCGCGCTGGGCCGCCATCAGGGCAGGAAAGCGCCGGGCTAATGCGAGCACTGCACCTAATGCGGTCTGCGCAACGACTGGCGCATTGGCCCCCGACGAGGTGGTAACGATCACACCGCGTGCACGCAACTCAGGGTAGATCGGTCGATCTGCCCCAGCCGAATGCGTATGCACCCAACGCAGCGCCGTGGACGTGCGCAGGATGTCATAGAAGGCCTGCAAGGACGGGCTGATCACTGACTTGGTCGACGTACCGGTCACATCGCGCGAGATCAAGGCCACCTGCACCTGACCATAGGTCGTTGGGTCAGCCTCCCCGGGCACGACTGCCTGCCAGGGTTGAGCGCCCAAGGCCTCATCGATCTGAGCACCCATTGCATCGAGTGCCACAGACGAGAGCAGGATCGGCAGTGCAGCCACGCCAGTCAGGTCCGGTAGGAAGGGTCCAGCCGATCGAGCTTACGCAACAGCCCGGGCCACTCCATGACCCCGAAGGGACGACGCGTGCCGCGCTGGTAGTTGTTCCAGGTGGCCTGCAGGACCTGATCGGGCACTTCGACCATCGGGGTGTTGCAGGCCATGGCCGCCAACTGCGAGCGACAGGCCATCTCCAGCCGATGCATCCAGTTGAAGGCCTCGCCGACCGTACGCCCGACCGTGAGCGCCCCATGGTTGCGCAACATCAGCGCTTCTGCATCGCCCAGATCGGCCAGCAACGACGCCTGCTCGGCGGTGTCAAGCACCACGCCCTGGTAGTCGTGATAACCGATCTTCAGAAAGCGCATCCCGGTTTGGGTGATGGGCAGCACGCCGCACTTCAGCGCCGAAACCGCCATGGACGCCCAGCTGTGCGTATGGATCACGCAGGCCAACTCAGGACGCGCCTCGTGGATGGCACTGTGAATCACGTAACCCGCCTTGTTCACGCCATAGTCCAGTGCGCCGAAGTCAGGACGCGACAGGATGTTGCCGTCGATGTCGACCTTGATGAGACTGGACGCCGTGATCTCGTCATACATCATGCCGTAGGCATTGATGAGAAACGACTCGCCCGGGCCAGGCACTCGCACCGAAATATGGTTGGCCATCATGTCGGACATGCCGTACAGATCCACCAATCGGTAACAGGCTGCCAGATCGACGCGGGCCTGCCATTCCTCGGGCGAACAGTGCGCACGCATCGATGCGATCTCAAGCCGTCCACTGCCGGGTTCAATGTCCGCAGCGTCCGCTGAAGCCTGCGTTGCGTGGGTTGCCTCTGGTGATTTCGCGTGCATGCTGCGTTCTCCGTTAGTCGGACCCCAGCGACAGGGTGCTGGGTTGCCGCTTTTCGATCGACCACTTCAACAGCGCCGCGCAGCGATAGACGGCATGCGCGAACTTCCCATAGGGCAGGGTCAGAAACAGCGCCATCACGACACCGAGATGCACGGCAAGCAGCACTGCCATGGCGCCGGTATCGCGGCCGGCCAGCAGGGCCAGCCCGGTGAATGCGGTCATCCACAAGAGCGCGATGAACCCGCGGTCCATGGACCGCTGCGCCGGGTCGCCTTGCAGAGGATGGCGTTTGAAGTTGAGCCAGAGCAAACCCGCAGGTCCCACCAGCAATCCGAGACCGCCCAGGGTGCCGAGCAACACCGGCAGACTGGTCAACGCATAGGGGGCCTGCCAGCCGAACGCGTAGTGGTACAGGGTCGCCACCGACGTGGACGCAAAGCACAGCATGAAGCCATAGAACGTGGCATGGTGAAGATGGCGGCGGGCATGCGTGAAGCGGTCGTCTGCGTTGTTGCAGCCGTCGCCGTGGCCGCCATCCAGATACTTCAGGCGCAAGGCGTCATGGCTCGCTTCCGCCAGTACCGCGCTCATCGGCACAGGCGGACCGCCCGGTTGCACCGACCGCCAAAAACGTGCGGCGCCCACACCAAGTGCCACCAGCACCCAGCCCGACACCGCGCCAAAGAGGGCGACAAGCAGGTTGTGCGGAAACACCGCATAGAAATTGCCGGCAAGCGGTTCATGCCACAGCGATCCGGTGAGGCCGAGCGCCAGCAGGAGAAAGAACGACAAGCCTGCAGCCAGCGCCACCGCCACCGTCAATCCGTTACGCCGATAAAGCGCGCCCAGCGCTGCAGGAAACGCATGGTCTGCATAGGTGTCGCCGCGCACCTGCGCCATGGCCTGCGGTACTGCGACGGCAAAGTCATGTGGCGGCGCGTACTGACAGGCGTGCAGACAGGCGCCGCAGTTGTGGCACAGGTTGGCCAGGTAATGAATGTCCGATGCGCCAAACTCCAGACGTCGGGTCATGGCCGGAAAGACCGCGCAAAACCCTTCGCAATAACGGCAGGCATTGCAGATCTGCAGCACCCGGGCCACTTCGGCCTCGTGGTCACTCAACGCAGCCACACCCTCTGATGGCCGCCCGCCCGCCCCCAGGTGTGCGGCTTCACGTGTCAGCGCGTCCAGAGTCGTCATGCCAGCGCTCCGACGCTCAGGGCCGCTGCTGCCGAGGCGCCTGCGATGCGCCCGAACGCGGTACCGATCGACATGCCCACGCCGGCGGTATAGCCCTTGCCCAGCACATTGCCCGCCATCATTTCGCCTGCCACGAACAAATTCGGACTGGGCCGGCCTGCAAAATGCACCGCTGCGGTCTCATCGGTCTTCAGTCCCAGATAGGTAAAGGTCACGCCCGGGCGCACCGCATACGCAGCAAACGGCGGACGATCGATCGGCAGCGCCCAGTGTGTCTTGGCGGGCGCCAGACCTTCGGTATGACAGTCATCGAGTTGTGTGTGATCGAAGGTTCCGACGCGACAGGCAGCGTTGTACTCGGCCACGGTGCGCACGAACGCGGCTTCGGGGAGCCCCAGCGCCCGCGCCAGCTCAGGCAGGCTATCGGCCCGTGTGCCCGGAAACACCGGTGGCATGAAGCGCCCGACGGCCTTGGCATCGATCACCGACCAGGCGATCTGTCCGGGCTGCAGGGCCACCAGACGGCCCCAGATGGCATAGCGCTTGGGCCAGAAATCCTCGCCTTCGTCATAAAAGCGCTGCGCGTCGCGATTGACCACCACGCCCAGCGATACGCAGTCGATACGGGTGCAAATGCCCCCGTCATAGAGCGGGGCGCGGGCATCGATGGCCACACAATGGGCTTGGGTCGGATCACCGATGGCATCGGCCCCGGCATCGAGCATGTGCCGCAGCACGACGCCCATGTTGTAGCGGGTGCCGCGGATGAGAAAATTCTCAGCCGGCCATTCGCCAGCGGCATTTTGTCCCCAGGCTTCGCGCATCCAGGGCACATTGGACTCAAACCCACCGGCCGCCAGCACACAGGTGCGCGCGGCGATGCGCTCGCTGCCCACGCGTGCGGCAACAAAGCGATCGCCCTCCAGTTCAATCCCATCGACCGGGCAGTCGTAGCGCACCGCGATGCCCAGCTGCTCGGCGCTGCGGTAGTAGGCGTTCACCAGCGCCTTGCCCCCGCCCATGAAAAACGCGTTGGTGCGCGAGACATGCAGCGCACCCGAGAGGGCCGGTTGAAACCGCACACCATGACGCTGCATCCAGGGCCGGCAGATGGAAGAGTCGCGGATCACCCGGCGCGCCAGTGCTTCGTTCGTCTGGCCGCCGGTGACCTTGAGCAGGTCCTGCCAGAACTCCTCCTCGGGATAGGCATCGACCAGCACATCCTGGGGCGCATCGTGCATGCAGCGCAAATTGCGCACATGCATCGAATTACCACCGCGCCAGGCACGCGGCGCGGCTTCAAGCATGAGCACGCTCGCCCCTGCCTCACGCGCCGTGAGGGCTGCGCACAGGGCAGCATTGCCGCCTCCGACCACCAGGACATCTACTGTTCTCATCGCACGACGACTATAGAGCCTGAGGCCATCAGAGCCAAACCCACGAGCATTCCGATGGCACGTTGAGCTGGCATGTTGACCAGGTGGGTTCATTGGGCACATCCATCAGGCACATCCATCAGCCCCGCTGATCGGCCTGCCCGATCAGTCGAAGAGCCAGCGCTCGATATGGCGCGCGACGCTCAGCGCTGTATCACCCAGCATCGGGCAATGACCCGCATGGGGGATCACCTGCGCCGTGGCTTGCCAGGCCGCAGCCGTACGCCGCAAGGCGGCCACCGGCACCCAGGGGTCCTCTCGGCCGCCCAATACAAGGGTCGGCACCTGCGGGTCGATCGGCCAAGGGCTGCGACCCAGCCACTGCATGCAGGCTGTGAACGACTCGTCACGCAACGCAGCGGCCACGCTTTGAGTGAGCGCAGCCGAGGCACCCGGGTGCAACAGCAACTCGCGCACCGCACTCTCCTGCGGCTGGCCCAGCGGGCCAAAGCACAGCAGCGGTCTGCGCTCCACCCAGGCCCGCATGAACCGCGCAGGGTGCGCGCGCGCCAGCGCCCGAAGTGGTTGCAGCCCTGCGTCCTGTGCAGGCGGCGCGATCATGATCAGCCCATCACGATGGCCTTTGGCGACCAGCCCTTGCGCAATGCGCGCGCCCATCCCATGGCCAATCAGAATCCGATGACCTGGCCAGGCGCCCAGCAGGCCATGCAGACGGTCCACGTAGCGTTCCAAGGTCAACCGACGCACCTGGGGCGACCACTCCGGATCTGGCCATGCGACATGCAAATCGGGGGCAAAGCAAGTCAGTCCACGCGACTCGAAATACGGCACCAGGTGATGCGTCCAGATCCAGGGGCCCAGACAGGCGCCGTGGACGAAAACGAGCAGCGTCGGGGTCGTCATGGGTACATCATGCCCCAGCCCTGCGGACCCAACACTCGGGCCGCCCGGGGCACCGGCACCACGTGCGCTCGCATGCGGCTTGGGCGCACCTTGTTATGCTTGCTCACCCCGCTACGGACCGCTCCCATGACTCAGGAATCGCTGTGCCGCCTTGAGGCGCTTGAACTGTCTCGCGTGATCCACCGACGCGATGCGTCGTGTCGCGAGGTCATGCAGGCTTACCTGCAGCGCATTGACCGCATCAACCCGACGGTGCGCGCGATCGTGGCGCTGCGCGATTCAGCCGAACTGCTGGCCGAGTCCGACCGCTGCGATGCCGAACTGGCGCAAGGCCACTCACGGGGATGGATGCACGGCTTTCCGCACGCCGTGAAAGATTTGGAGCAGACCGCAGGCATTGCCACCACCTGGGGTTCGCCGCTTTTTCGGCACAACATCCCGGCGGCCGATGGTTTGATGGTCTCGCGCATCCGGTCGGCGGGCGCGATCATCATCGGCAAGACCAATGTGCCCGAGTGGGGCTTCGGGTCGCAAACCTACAACCCGGTCTATGGCACCACCCTCAATCCTTACGACCTGTCGCGAACCTGCGGCGGCTCAAGTGGCGGCGCGGCGGTCGCACTGGCATTGAACCTGCTGCCCGTCGCTGACGGCAGTGACATGGGCGGATCGCTGCGCAACCCGGCGGGCTGGTGCAACGTTTTTGGCTTTCGGCCGTCACAGGGCCGTGTCCCCAAATGGCCCTCGGAAGAAGTGTTTTTTGCACAGCTGCCCACCGAAGGGCCGATGGCGCGCAACATTCCGGACCTGGCCGCCCTGCTGGCCACCATCGCTGGCCCCGACCCGCGCCAGCCGCTTGCCCTGCCCGCAGACCCCGCCCTGGCGCCGGAACGGCTGGAACGCGACCCGCAGCACTGGCGTGGTGTACGAATCGGTTGGCTCGGCGATTTCGATGGCCACCTTGCGACCGAACCCGGCGTGCTTGAGTTGTGCACCCGCGCACTCACCGATCTGTCTGGACTGGGTTGTGCAGTCGAACCCACCCCATTGGGATTTGACGCGGATGCACTGTGGAAGTGCTTCAACGCGCTGCGATCGCTGCCGATTGCGGCGCGCTTTGAGCCTTATCGCAGCGACCCGGCCAAGTGGGCGCAGCTCAAGCCCGAAGCACAGTGGGAATACGAGCAGGGTGTCGGCTTGAGCGCTCTGCAGATCCAGCGGGCAGCCATGGTGCGCACTGCGTGGTTTCAGCATGTGCTGAAGCTCTTCGAGCGCTTCGACTACCTCGCCTTGCCCAGCGCGCAATGCTTTGCGTTCGATGTGTCACAGCACTGGCCTGCGGAGCTCGGCGGGCGCAAGATGGACACCTACCATCGCTGGATGGAAGTGATGGCGCCGGTCACCTTGGCAGGTGTGCCTGCCATCAGCGTTCCCGCCGGATTCGATGCACGCGGATTGCCACTGGGGCTGCAGCTCATCGGTCGTCCCAGAGACGACTTGTCCGTGCTGCAACTCGCTCTGGCCTACGATCGTGCAACCGGTTGGGTCAAGGCTCGGCCACCGGCCGAACCAGCCGTCTGAGTCCGGGGCTCACGCCCTGGCACGGGCCTCGGGAGCTACGCTCAGATCGGTCAAGCGCGCCGACAGCGCCGCACAAAAAGCATCGCCTTCGCGGCGCAAGGACTGGGTGAGTTCTTCCAGCTTCGACAGGTCGGGATCGGAACGCAGGCAGATCCGCTCGATGGCCATCGCCAGGCGTGCTGGCTCTTCCGCATTGAAGGTGCGAAACAGCCCCTTCAGCGTATGGACGCTGCGCAACAGACTGCCGAGCTCGCCGCTGGCAGCTGCCTGATCCATATCGCTCATCGCCTGCGGGTATTGCCGCAAGAATGCCGCCCCGATGATGTCCACGATATCCGGGTCCACCTGCCGGAGCAATGGCCCATACTCACTGCGGCCCTTGCGCCGCGATGCGCCGTGGACGCGCTTCGAAGATCTGGCAGTCGGGGCACCTGCCTCAGATATATCGGACACCGGGGCGGGATCAGGCTTGACGGACTGCGACGCGGCATCCTGAGCCTGCGTGGGCACCTTGTCGAGCAGCGCATGCAGGTCAGCACGCCTGAACGGTTTGGCCAGGTAGTCGTCCATGCCAGCGGCGAGGCATCGTTCCCGGTCTCCGGCCATGGCGTTGGCCGTCATGGCAATGATCCAGGTATGACGATCGGTGTCTCGCTCCTCGTCGCGAATCCGCCGGGTGGCTTGCAATCCGTCCAGTACCGGCATTTGCACGTCCATCAGGATCGCGTCGAAGTGCCCGCCACGCCAGCGGGTCACCCCCTCTTCGCCATCCGAGGCAACTGTTACCACGTGTCCGGCCTGCCCAAGCAGGGCAACTGCCAGCTTCTGATTGATGACGTTATCCTCGACCAGCAACACCTGTAACGCACCCGCAGCGCCCACCCCAAGTGGCAGCTCGGCCTGGACAGGGGTTAAGTGCAGCGGCGCCACGCTCAACACCACCTCGAGCGTGAATGTGGAGCCCTGTCCCAGCGCACTATCGACCCTGAGATCGCCACCCATGGCCAAGGCCAGGCGCCTGGAGATGGTCAGCCCCAGCCCGGTGCCGCCGTACCGCCGGGTGATGGAGCTGTCTGCCTGGGAGAACGCTTCAAAGATGCCCTGCAGCTTGACCGGCTCAATGCCGATTCCGGTGTCGATCACCTCGAATCGCAGGCCTGCCTTACCCGCGCCCGCCTGAAACGTGCGTACTTGCAGTCGGACCGACCCACGCTCGGTGAATTTCAGGGCATTGCCGATCAGATTGGTCAGCACCTGGCCCAAACGCAGCGGATCGCCGATCACGCGTGCGGGCACATCGGCTTGCACATCCAGTACGAGGTTCAGGCCTCGGGCATCCGCCTGTGGCTTGTAGGGGCGCAGCAACTCCGACAGCATGGGCTCGACCTCGAAGGGCATCGACTCCAGATCCATGCGCCCGGCCTCGATCTTCGAGAAGTCGAGAATGTCGTTGATGATGCCCAGCAGCGAATCAGCCGAAGTTTTCACTAGCGACAGATGCTCGTGCTGCTGCTCAGACAGCGGCGTCGAGAGCACCAGTTCGCTCAGCCCGAGAATCGCATTCATGGGCGTGCGGATCTCGTGACTCATATTGGCGAGAAACTCGCTCTTGGCGCGATTGGAGGCCTCGGCATCCAACTTGGCCCGCACGAGCGAGCTGCGGCTGGCCTCCCGCTCGCGCACGAGCTCCGACAACATTTCAGAGACCGTTGTAATGTCGTCGCCGTCGCGTTCGATGGACGCTCGGCGCGAAGCCGGCACCAGCCGCAGCAGCAAGGCTCGCAAAGACTCCAGCGCCTGCTGGCGACTGGCGAATTCTTCGCGCAGGCGCAGATCCAGGTGGTACGCCTCGGTGACATCGTGACAGGCCAGCACATAGCCGGCGGGCTGGCCCTCGCCCGCCTGGATCGGTGCAAGACTGGTGTCGAGCATGCGGTCCGTCTGCCGAGGGTCTGCATCAGTCTCGGTCTGTGACAGGGTGGCGTCCTGTTGGGCGGGGACTCTGAACCGACGGTGCTGCCAACCCAAGGCATGCTTGCCGCTGATGTCGGCCCCGGGCAGCAGGGCTGCGATCGGCGCCCCCAGCAGCGCCACCGCCGGTCTGGCGAGCGTGGCGGCCGCAGCCGGATTGGCATAGACGACGATGCCCTGGGCATCCAGCGTCAACACGCCGTCAGCGACCGCATGCAAGGTCACGTCGGCCTTTTCACGTTGCGCCTGCAAGGTAGCCGCGGTGCGGGTCAGCACGTCGAAGGCGCGCCGGATTTCGATCGGGGCATCAGGATCGATCACACGAGTCGGATCGATACGACCATCACGAATTTCCGCCTCGAATGCATCGATGCGCTTGAGGTTGCGCATCCAGCGAAAGACCGGAATACCGATGACGGCCAAACCAAAGGCGAGCCCTCCCAGGCCCACCAGCAGCGACGCGCGCAAAAGGTCCCAGACTTCACCCGCAACCCGCTCGGACGCAAAGATCAGCCGGAGCACGCCATAGTCACGCCCACCGGCACTGATGATCGTATTGATCGGCTCCAGGCGCTCCGCCACGCGCCGCACGACCCATTCGGGTGGCTGACTGTCGATGGCCATTTTCGGCGCAGCCACCTGGATGCGTCCCCCCTTCAGATCGATGAACGCCGAGCTGTCGAAGGGCGATCGCGACAAGGCCTTGCGCAGGGTCTTTTCGATCGTGTCGTAATCGCCGATCACAGCACTGTCGGCGATCGTCTGCACCATGACCTGTGACAGCGTGGTCGCGGCGGCCTCGGCGTCATCGATGTGCCGGGAAAACTGCAGCAGCATGAACGCGGTCAGCCCGACCGTCAGCGTCAGCAGCAGGCTGAGTGCGTAGAGCGAGAAGACCCGCAGACCCAGCGATCCGGGAAGGAACGATTTGAGTCCACGAAACATCAGCGACGACCTATACGGCTTTGACGGACGCTCAACGCAAGGACGCTGGAACCGTCCGATAGAACGTGCGATAGGCCGCGTACTCGCGACCGTCGGTGGGAATGAAGTTGGCGTCTACAGGCAAGCCAACCGCCTGTGAGGACTTGGCAAGGATATCGCGCCCCCTGGGGTCCTTGTCCATATTGACGAAGGCTTGGGTCACCGCACGGGCATCCGCCTCCGGCACGTTGGTGCCCACCATGAGCGCCAGGTCATGCAGCGGTTCCGAACTCCAGATCACCCGGTAGGGCCGGCCTTCGCGTTTCGCATAGCCCTCGATGAGCTGTGAGTTCGCCCCGGATGCTTTAACGCGGCCACTGAACATCTGGCTGAATGCCGCATCCATATTGCCGGCAAACACCGGGCGAGCATCGATATTGCGCGACAGCAGGTGCGCGTAAGGAAACTTGTA
Organism: Burkholderiaceae bacterium; assembly: GCA_044360485.1. Taxonomy (GTDB): domain Bacteria; phylum Pseudomonadota; class Gammaproteobacteria; order Burkholderiales; family Burkholderiaceae_E; genus UBA4615. The sequence goes on from JBIKKG010000014.1 coordinate 16,155, forward strand.
GCCCACCAATGCTTCAGGGCCCGCAAATGCTACTTCCTGGCCATTGAGATCGGCCAGTTCGCGCACAGACGATTCGGCGGGGACGACGATCTGGCCGCGAATGGGCGGGGCGTTGCGCCGCGCGGTCACCCGCCATCCCAACTTTTCCCGCTCCGGGCTGAACAGGTGGTTTGAAAAGACAAATTCGACCTCCTGGGTCAGCACATAGGCCGTCGTGTCGGCCGAGGTGCGACCAATTTTGAGCACTAACTTGACGCCGCTCTTCTCGGACACGTAGTCGATGATGGGATTCCAGTATTCGGCGGTCAGCTTGATGCCGTACTGGTTCACAGGCGAAAACCGATACTCCGCCGCGATGGCGGGCGACGCCTGAATCAGGCCAATGACCACAGCAAGAGCCGCACAGCACTTCCTGATGAACGTGCGCATCAACCCACTCCGAGCAAGATATGTGGCGACATAGTCAACAAACATTGTCGGCTATTTGTCGCATTATGTCGTGAATGTAGCTTGAACGACGGGGAGATTGTCGATTGGATGCCTGCCTGCGCCGGCCGGTTCCGCTTGACACGCCAGGCGAGACGTTCGCTCGTTGCGGCGAACCGCCCCGTTTGGCATGCAGTTTGCTTCGATTCGGTCGGCCGCCAGGCCCTGCCGCCCGCACCCGCGGACGGGCGACATGCACTCAGATCGGGCAACACGCCCCCCTTTAGGGAGTTCCATTCATGCGTTTCCAGACCCTGCGCGCCACCATCGTGCGTATTGCGAGTGCGCTGTCACTCGGTGTACTGCTTGCCGGCGCGCCTGTGCACGCTCAGACCGCGTTGGACGATGTGCTGTCCAGAAAGACGATCCAGATCGCCATCCCTACGGATTTCCCGCCCTACGGGTTCGTGGGCACTGACCTCAAGCCCCAGGGCCTGGACGTCGATATGGCGGGGCTGATCGCGAACAAGCTCGGAGTCAAGCTCGAGCTGGTCATCGTGACCAGCGCCAACCGCATCCCTTATCTGCAGACCAAAAAGGCTGAGCTCGTGATCTCGACTCTGGGCAAGAACCCCGATCGCGAGAAGGTCATTGATTTCACGGCCGCCTACTCCCCCTTCTTTCAGGCGGTCTTTGGTCCCAAGGCCATCGCCATCAAGTCCCCGGCCGATCTTTCAGGCAAGTCGATCGCGGTCACGCGCGGCGCCATCGAGGACCAGGAACTGACCCGTATTGCACCGGCAGGCGCTGACATCAAGCGCTTCGAAGACAACAATGCAACGGTTTCGGCCTTCGTTTCGGGCCAAACCCAGCTCCTGGCCACTGGGGCGTCGGTGGCGGGCAACATGATGGCGCGCAACCCGCAGTTGTCGGCCGAATACAAACTGCTGCTCAAGGACTCGCCCAATTTCATCGGGGTGGGCAAGGGCGAAGACAAGTTGCGCCTGCGGGTCAATGACATCATTGCCGAGGCTAAAAAGTCGGGCGAACTCGACCGCATGGCCATGAAGTGGTTGGGCCGTCCGGCGGGCGATCTGCCCCAGTGAGCGTCGCTCCCCTCCACACCCCTGCGCATGCGGCAGTCAGCCGTCTGATCTGATGGGGATCGCCTTCGATTTCGGTGCGGTGCTGTCCCAGTGGCCGTTGCTGCTCCGAGGGCTGGCCTGGACGGCTGGACTGACGGCCGTGTCGTCCGTGCTGGGGCTGGTCTTGGGGGTGGGGTGCGCCTGGGCGCGCACCCGAGGCCCTGCGGCGCTGCGTGCGTTGGCAGCCACCTATGTGGAACTGATCCGCAATACCCCGTTCATCGTTCAACTCTTTTTCATCTTCTTCGGGCTGCCGGCGCTTGGACTGAGGCTTTCGCCCGAGTGGTCGGCCCTGATCGCCATGACGGTGAATCTGGGGGCATACAGCGCGGAAATCGTCCGGGCAGGGATTGAGGCTACGCCACGCGGTCAGATCGAAGCCGCCATGAGCCTGGCCCTGACACCCGCGCAGACCTTCACGCGCATCGTGCTGCCACCGGCGCTTGAGCGCGTCTGGCCGTCGATCGTGAGCCAGATCGTGATCGTCATGCTCGGGTCGGCGGTCTGCGGCCAAATCGCCACAGAAGAGCTGTCTTATGCAGCCAACCTGATTCAGTCACGCAATTTTCGCGCGTTCGAATCGTTCATCGTCGCCACGCTGATGTACCTCGGCTTCTCGATCGTGCTGCGTCGCGTGCTCGATTGGATCGGGCCACGACTGCTGTTCTCCCGCTGAGTCACCCCAACGCCCCGCCCCCCAACGCTGCGCGAATACATGGTCGAATTCACCGTCTGGGACATCCTGCGCAACCTGCTGCTCGCGGCGCGCTGGACGGTCGTGCTCTCGCTGATCGCCTTTGCAGGTGGCGCTCTGGTGGGCGGTGCGCTACTGGTGCTGCGCATTGCGAAACCCGGCTGGGGCGCACGCGGGGTGCGTGCCTATGTGCAGGTGTTCCAGGGCACGCCACTGCTCATGCAACTGTTTCTGGCCTACTTCGGTCTTGCGCTGCTAGGTTGGAAAGTGTCCGCCTGGACGGCAGCCGCGGCGGCGCTAACGCTTTACAGCAGCGCGTTCCTGACCGAAATCTGGCGCGGCTGCGTGGCTGCCATCCCACGCGGCCAATGGGAGGCTGCTGCGAGCCTGGCCCTGACGCTGCGCGAGCAATTGCGTTGGGTCATCCTGCCCCAGGCCCTGCGTATTGCGGTGCCTCCCACCGTGGGTTTTCTCGTGCAGGTCGTCAAAGGGACGGCGCTGGCCTCGGTGATCGGCTTCATCGAAATCACCAAGACCGGCTCCATGATCGCCAACGCCACCTTTCGACCCTTCCTGGTCTATGGCTGTGTGGCGCTGATGTACTTCATGCTGTGCTGGCCGTTGTCGGCCTGGAGCCGGCGCCTTGAAAGGTCGCTGCATGCAGGCTGATCCCACGCCAACGCAAGAGATTGTGCGCATCCGTGGGCTGCGCAAACGCTTCGGCGACAACGAAGTGCTCAAAGGGATTGACCTGGAGGTGTCCGCAGGCGAGGTGGTCGCCATCATCGGGCGCAGCGGATCAGGCAAGAGCACCCTGCTTCGCTGCATCAACGGTTTGGAGACCTTCGATCTCGGCAGCATCGAGGTGGCTGGCCAGGCCCTTGCCCATCAGGACCCGAAAGCGATGCGCGCGCTGCGTCAGCAAGTGGGCATGGTCTTTCAGTCGTTCAATCTCTTTCCTCACCTCAGTGCGGGGCGCAATGTCATGCTGGCGCCCACCCTGGTGAAGTCGATGTCTGCCGATGATGCCCGTGCCCGCGCGCAGCGCTGGCTCGAGCGGGTGGGCCTGTCGGAAAAATTCGACGCCTACCCGGACAAACTGTCTGGTGGACAACAGCAGCGGGTGGCCATCGCACGAGCACTCGCCATGGAACCGGCTGTACTGTTGTGTGATGAGATCACCTCTGCCCTGGACCCGGAACTGGTGGGCGAGGTGCTGCGTGTTGTGGAGTCGCTTGCCGCGCAAGGCATGACTATGATGATGGTGACGCACGAGATGGCGTTCGCACGCAAGGTGGCCGACCGGATCGTGTTCATGCACGCCGGGCGCATTCATGAAATCGGCTCACCCGCCGCGCTGTTCGAAGACCCTCAAACTCCTGAACTGCGCCAGTTCCTGTCGTCGCTGGTCAATTGAATCTTGAACGGATCTTGATGCACATGAACACCACGCTCACTGCACCCTTCACTGCATCCCTCACTGCATCCTTCACCTGGCTGGCGCAGCGGGCGAGCAGATGCCTGATCGCCTTATGTCTGGTTCCCTGGGCCACCCAGGCTCAGCCGCTCGAGTTTCCAGGCGGCAAACCGATCACCATCGTGATGACCTTTCCTGCCGGATCCGGCGTGGACGTGGTGGGCCGACTCATCCAGGAGCCGCTCGGTCGCGTGCTGGGTACGCAGGTGCTGATCGACTACAAACCTGGGGCAGCAGGCAATATCGCCTCGGACTTTGTCGCGCGGGCCCGGCCGGATGGGTACACGCTGGTCTTTGGCACATCAGGCACCCACGCGATCAACCCGGCGCTCTATCGCAAGATGCCCTTCGATGTCGAAGCCGATTTCACCCCGGTGGCCACCCTGAACGATGTGTCAAACGTGCTCACCATCAACCCGCAGGTCATCGATGTGAAGACCGTGCAGGAATTCATCGCGAAGGTCAAAGCTGAACCGGGCAAGTACAACTTTGCCTCGACAGGCAATGGCACCGGCACCCACCTGGCGTTTGCCGAATTCAACGCCAGAGCCGGCCTGGATCTGGTCCATGTGCCCTACAAGGGCGGGCCTGAAGCGATGCAGGCCGTTCTGCAAGGTCAGGTGTGCTGCATCATGAATCAGATCCAGACCGTGATCGGTCAGTGGAAGGCAGGCAAGGTCCGCCTGCTTGGCGTCACCACACCCCAGCGCGTTGCGGTGGTGCAGGACATCCCGACCATTGCCGAGTCCGGTCTGCCAGGTTTCAACAGCTACATCTGGTTCGGTTTGCTGGGCCCCAAGGGCATGGATCCGAAGGTGGTCGAGACCCTCAACGCTGCCGTGCGCAAGGTCCTGGAGATGCCTGAGGTCGCGAGCAAACTGACAGGCGCAGGCAACACCGTGCGCATGGAGTCGGCAGAGCAGTTTCGTGCCACCGTCAAAGCCGACCGAGCGCGCTGGGCTCAGGTGGTGAAACAGGCGGGCGTCACCCTCGACTGACCCCGTCGGTCGGCGGCACCCACCAGCGGGTGGGCTTGAGTTCGGCCTCTTCGTGCGCACGCATGCGCGCCTCGTGCAGGTCTGCGTCCTCAACGAACAGGTCCCGGGCCACCGCCGCCGACAGGCGCATCGCACCGGTGGCCAGTCCAGGGATATCGCCGGCGACCGCCCCATGACTGATGGTGCTGCCCCAATTGAACAGATGGATGCGCGCCAGCGCCGAGGCCACCTCGCTCGGTGCACCCGCGCGGGCCTGCAACGCGAATCCGTCTGACAGATCAGGGAACCGGCCAAGTTCCCGATCGATGGGGGCTGAGTCGACTGACCCCGCGACCGACTGATCGGACCAGGTGCGCGCATGCTGTACCAGCCCGCGCAATTCCGGCCGATCGAGCAGATCCACATCGAATCCCGTGGCGAGGATGACCACATCAAACCGATGCACACCCTGCGGCGTGCTCACGGTCACGCCCTGCGCATCGGGTGCCACATCGAGCCAGGGCTCGCCCAGGCGCAGCGCGAACTGCTCATGTCGATCACAGCGCAGGACCGATTCAAACGGCGGCGGCACCTGCTCTTCGAAGACATGCCGATAAAAATCCAGGCGTCGCTCGGCGGGCAAGGCCGGATATCCACGAAAAAACCCTGCAAAAGAGGTCCACTTGGATTTGTTGACCTGGGGCAGCACAGGGCGACGCGCGAACACCGTGACCGCAGCAGCGCCCGATTCAAGGGCCAGTCCGGCGTTGTCAAACGCCGAGGCACCGACGCCAAGGATGCCGATCCGAGCACCCGCCAGCGCTGCGAAGGACACCTCATCGCTTGAATGAAACACCCGCGCTCGGGCCGCAGCGCTGTCAGCATCCAGCGCATCAAAGCGCGGCCAACGCGCGCCGCCACTGCCTTCGCGGCCCAGGGCCAGGACCAGCTTGCGCACAAGGATGCGCTGTGGCGCCTGGCTGACGCGCGGATCGTCGAGCGTCACACAGACGGCATGCGGCCCGGCCGGCTCCACAGCGACCAACCGAACCTGCTGGTCCACGCTCACACCGACCATGCGCCGCACCCAGAGCAGATAGTCCCGCCAATCCAGCTTCCAGACCTTGTGCAAAACCTGCCAGGCGTCGGTACCGAAACGTGCCTCGTACCACGCGCGAAACGTGAGCGAGGGCACGCCCAGATCGGGCCCGGTCAGATGCTTGGGCGAACGCAGCATCTCCATGCGGGCATGCGTCGCCCAGGGCCCCTCCAGACCGCTGGCGCGGGCGTCGATCACCCGCTGATGCAACACCCCTTCCTTGCGCAGCGCATACGCCGCGGTCTGGCCGCACATGCCGGCGCCGACCACCAGCACATCGAGCAGGGGTTCGCCATCGAGACCGTTGCGCGCAGGCACCCAGTTCGCAGGCGGGTAATTCAGGCAAGCCAGGTCGTGCGCCACGCGGGCTTCAAGCGCCCGTAAGGCTTCGGGGGTCTCGGTGCGCGCTGCACGCAGCGCTTGCGCACCCGGTGAAGACGCGACCCAGCCAAGCTCGGTCAGTAGGGGGTTCGGATCAGGTGCAGCCATAATCCCGTCATTGTGCCCACGGTGCGGCATGACACGCCAATGCAGTGTCGCTTGGCGCGAACCACTCGCTTCGGCCTTCCAGCATGTCTGCCCCTCTTCTTGATTGCTTCTACAGCCTGTCGTCGCCCTGGGCCTACCTGGGCGGCCCGCAACTGCAGGACATCGTACGACGCCACCATGCACAGCTCGTACTGCGGCCGTACGATTTTCAGCAAGTGGCGCCACGCAACGGCGGCGTGCCGCTGCGTACTCGCCCCGAGGCACGGCGCACCTACCATGCACTCGAACTCGATCGCTGGCGCCGCCATCTGGGCCTGCCACTGAACCTCACGCCGAGGCATTACCGCCACGATGGGCAGCCTCCCGAGTGGAACAAGCAGGCGGGATGGATGGTGATCGCCGCGCAACTGCAGGGGCTTGATGCGTTCGTGCTCTCGCATGCGCTGTTGCGTGCGCTGTGGGCCGAGGAACGTGACATTGCCGATGCGGCCACACGCATCGCGATTGCCGACGAGAACGGTTACCCCGGCGCGGCACTGCAGGCGATGGAGCGGTCTGATGCCGTGCAATCGGCGTATGCCGAGAACACCGAACAAGCGCATGCTCAGGGCGTCTTCGGTGCGCCCACGATCGTATTTGCTGGCGAGCGCTTCTGGGGACAGGACCGTTTCATGTTTCTGGACCAGGCGCTGGCACTGGCGCGCAGTCGCTGAGCCGGTTGCTTCACCGACCCCTGCACAGACCCCTCCAACACAAGGCAGACCACCCCATGCGCCACCCACTCTCCACCCAACGGCGAGCACTTGCCGCGGCTCTGATGTTGGACGCCCCGCAGCCACTCGGGCAGTTTGCAAGCAACGAAGTCAACCAATGCAAACGCGTGGTCGCTCCATCGACACTCGAGGTGCAATGACATGGCCCCACTCGACGGACTCAAGGTGGTTGAAATCGGTCAGGTGCTGGCAGGCCCGTTCGCAGGCGCAATCTTCAGCGACCTGGGCGCGCAGGTGATCAAGATCGAGCGCCCCGAGGTGGGCGACGACGCGCGCCTGATGGGCAGAGCGTTTCGTCACGGCGACTCACTCACCTTCCAGGTCTTCAACCGTGGCAAGCAGTCCGTGACGCTCGACTTGAAGTCGGCTGACGGCATCGAGGCGCTGCACACGATCGTGACCGATGCCGATGTGCTGGTCCATAACCTGCGCCCTGGCGTGCCCGCAGATCTGGGGATCGATGGCCCCTCCCTGTGCGCGCGACACCCGCGGCTGGTGTATGCGGAAATGTCGGCCTTCGGTCATCGCGGGCCGATGGCAGATCGCCCCGGCTACGAGCCGCTCATCCAAGCCTACAGCGGCCTGTCCAGCATCAATGGCGACCCCGATGGGCCGCCGGTGCGCATCGGTGCGTCAGTGTGCGACCAGGGTACCGGCATGTGGGTCGTGATCGGGGCGCTGAGCCTGCTGCAGCGGCGCGCTCACACGGGCCGCGGTGGCATCGTGCAAGGCTCGCTGCTCGAGACCGCACTCACCTGGTCTGCCCAGAAAAGCGACGCCTGGCTCAACGAAGGTGCGCTGCCGCAGCGCCATGCAAGCGGACACCCCGGATTCGTGCCCTACGAAGCCTTCGATGCGAGCGATGCGCCGCTGCTGATCTGCGTCGGCAACGATCGTCTGTTCGTGAAGTTTGCGCAGGTCCTGGGCCGACCGGATTGGACGCAAGATGCGCGCTTTCGCAGCAACCGCGACCGACTGGCGCACAAGGACGCGCTGCTCGAGCAGATTCGCGCGCTCATGGCCGCCAACACACGTGATGCCTGGATCGACGCACTGGAAGCGGCGGGCGTGCCGTGCGCCCCCTTGCACACGCTGCCCGAAGCGATGGCGCTGACTCACGTTCAGGCGTTGGGGCTCGTGCAGCACGTGCCAGGTGAGGATTTTCGGCTCACGGGCCTGCCTTTGAGCTTCGATGGCGAGCGACCGGCCATTGCAGGGCCTGCACCCCGGCTGGGCGCCGATAATGCACGGCACCTCAATGCAGCGTCATCGCCGGCCAATCAGGTCTCGCACTAAGGGCTGCGCCGGCAGACCAGTCGGCGGGGCCACTACAATGCGCGGGCAATGCGCGGGTTTCAGCCGCCTCACGAACCATCAGGAGCAGCATGGGTCATCGACTCACACAGATTGCCACCCGAACCGGAGATGACGGAAGCACCGGACTGGGCGATGGCAGTCGCACCGCCAAGGACAGCCTGCGCGTCGCAGCCATGGGCGATGTGGATGAATTGAATTCCACGATCGGGTTACTGCTCACGGAAGCCCTGCCCGCCGATGTCAGCGCCGCGCTGCTCGACATTCAGCACGATCTCTTCGACCTGGGCGGCGAGCTGTGCATCCCCGGGTTCGAGAACGTCTCGGACACGCAGGTCCTGAAACTGGATGCACTGCTGGCGCAGCACAATGCCACCCTGCCGAGGCTTGAGGAATTCATCCTGCCTGGCGGCTCACGCGGCGCTGCGCTGGCACATGTGGCGCGCACCGTATGCCGGCGTGCCGAGCGTGCCATCGTGGCGCTGGGCCATGCCGAGACCGTGCGGCCCGTGTGCCGTCAGTACGTCAATCGCCTGTCAGACCTGCTCTTCGTGCTGTCCCGCGTGCTCAACCGACACGCCGGGGGCCAGGATGTGCTGTGGCAAAAGGGGCGCTCAAAGGCTTGAGCCAGCGCGCGCCCTTTTGCGCAGTGTTATTGGGCGATCGCCACCCGACGCTCAGTCACACCATCCGAGAGTGCCTGCAGGACGTCAAGCGTGGGCTCCCAGCCAATGCATCCGTCGGTAATGCTCTGCCCATAAGCCAGCGATCGGCCAGCCACCAGGTCCTGGCGCCCGCCGACCAGGTGACTTTCGATCATCACACCGAAGATGCGTGACTCGCCGTCCGACATCTGATCAGCAATGTCCTTGGCCACCAGCAACTGGTTGTCGGGCTTTTTCTGGCTGTTGCCGTGACTGGCGTCGATCATGAGTCGGCACGCCATGGCAGCCGCCCCAGCTTCACGACACGCCGCTTCAATGCTGGCCCGATCGTAATTGGGTGCTTTGCCGCCACGCAAAATGATGTGGCAGTCCTCGTTGCCGTTGGTCGACACGATCGCGGAATGACCGCCCTTGGTGACCGACAGAAAGTGATGCGGCTGCGACGCTGCTTTCACGGCATCCAGGGCGATGCGCACATTGCCATCGGTGCCATTCTTGAAGCCCATGGGGCAGGACATGCCGGATGCCAGTTCGCGGTGCACCTGCGACTCCGTCGTGCGCGCCCCGATGGCCCCCCAGGACACCAGATCGGCAATGTACTGGGGCGTGATCATGTCGAGGAATTCACTGCCGGCGGGCACACCGAGCGCGTTGATGTCGACCAGCACCTGACGCGCAATGCGCAGCCCCTTATTGATGTCGAATCGACCATCAAGGTCCGGATCATTGATCAGCCCCTTCCAGCCGACTGTGGTGCGGGGCTTTTCAAAGTAGACCCGCATGACGATTTCAAGCGTGTCCTTGTAGCGCTCGCGCTGCTCGACCAGTTTGCGCGCGTACTCCAGCGCAGCCTGCGTATCGTGGATCGAACAGGGCCCCACCACCACCAGCAGTCGATCATCCATGCCATGCAAGATGCGATGGATGGCATGGCGGGTGCCATGGACCAGCGTGGCAGAGGCCGCACTCACCGGAAACTCTCTGAGCAGATGAGACGGGGGGGTCAGTTCCTTCATCTCACGGATCCTTACATCATCGGTCGTCGGCTTGGTAGTCATCGGTGCGGCTCCCTGTGCAGTGCGCATGTCGCGCTTGTATCGTCGTATCGGCTAAGGCCAAAAAAACAAAAACCGCCAGGCTTTTCAGGCTGGCGGCTGTGTCGGGGCAGGTGTTTCTAGGGTTGAACGCGCTCTCGACTCATTCCGCCAAAGGCCGGAAAGCCAAAAAAATAAAACGCGTAGAACCACAAGCTTTTCATGATCGTCGCACTGTAGCCGGATCGGCGTGCAGCCGCAAGTCGGCGCAGGCGCTGCTCAGGTCCGGGCACGAAAGGAGGCCACCACCTGTGGGCGCGCCTTGCGGAAAGGCAGGGTCGTGAGGTCGGAGGTCAGTGTGCCCGGCACATCGGCATACAGGATGTGCGAAGCCACCTTGGAAAACGCCGCATGAAAATGCTGCGACGACTTGACGACCACGATGCGTCGCGCGGCGAGGTCGACCCCGAACTGCGTGAAGAGGTCGGTTCCGAAGGCCTGCGTACGGCGCGCATTCAGCAGCACCTCCACCCCACCTACCGCCACCAGCGCGCAATCGCCCAAGGGTTCGCGCGCGCCGGTCAAACCCGTCTGGTGCGCATCACGGCGCAGCGCCAGCACGCGCACCTCGGCGTCCACCGGGTCGCCTGAGACTGGGGCCACCTTGCCACCGATCCGCAGCGCCAGACGCGCGCCCTCCCCTGCCTCAAAGGCCAGCGACACCGCGCCCGGGTCCCACAGCGGACCCAGCACTGCTGAGTCCATCCCGCGTTCAATCAGTCTGCGCAACACGAAGGTGGCGTCGCTGGGCGCCCCGCCGCCCGCATTGTCTGCGCCATCGGCGATCACGACCGGGCCACCGGCAGGCCAGGCCAGCGCCTGATCCAGGGCCTCATCCACCATGGGGCCACGCGTGCGCATGGCCTCGCAGATGTCGCGCAGCTCAAGGCCCAGACGGTCGGCCATGTTCTGTGCCAGATCAGCGCTGCCATCGGCGTAGACCAGCACGCGCGTGCCGAGGTCAGCGACATCTGCCCAGGGGAAACCGTGAATGGCGGAGATGGACACGATGCCATCGCGCCCCTCCAGCGCTCGGGCGCGATCGACGAAACCACGCATCGGCTCGCGCGAGGTGTGCAGCACTGCGATGGTCTCGCAGTCGTGCACGCCTGCCACTGGACGGATCTGGCCACGTGCAGTGGCCACGCACAAATCCACCAGTTCCAGGCCACGTTCCACCGCATCGGTGTGCGGGTATTCGCGAAACGCCAGCAGCAGGTCTGCGTGACGCACCATGGCTTGACTCAAATGCGTGTGCGGATCGAGCTCGGCGCCAATCACCACCTTCGGGCCGACGATCTCACGCACGCGCGCCAGCAGGTCGCCCTCGCAGTCGTCGCACCCGTCGGCCACCATCGCCCCATGCAAGCCCAGCAGCACGATATCGACCGGCATGGCTGCGCGCAGATCGGCCAGCAGCTCATCGCGCAAGGCTTCGTGTGCCACGCGCGTGGTGACCCCGCCAGGCATGGCGAACGCCACCAGGCCTTCGGCAAGCGTGAGCCCATGTGTGGCCGCACGCTGTCGCGCAGCCCACAAGGGTCCGCTGAACAGCGTAGGCGCATTGGGATGATGCCCCGCCGCAAACCGAGCGCCCTCCTCATAAGACCCCACACCGGTGGGCAAGGGCGCGAAGGTATTGGTCTCGGTGGCCAGTGTGGCGCTGAACACTCTCATGAGGCGGCTCCTGTCTATGCGGGCTGCAAGCGCGCTGCAGACAGCATCTCGGCGGTCACTCCAGCCGCGGCCAGCGATGCCGGGATGGGCACGCCCCGGGCAAGCGCCGCGCAGGCTTCGCCCATCGCAGCCGACGTCTGGATGCCATAGCCGCCCTGTGCGGCCACCCAGCAAAACGAAGGCTCATCGGGCGCAGGCCCACCAACCAGAGCACCGTCCTGCACAAACGAACGCAGTCCGGCCCACACCCGTGTGGGCCGCCTGATCGACAGCGTGGTCGCCTCTTCGATGTGATGAATCGCGGTCGCGATATCGAGCTCCTCGGCCTGCACGTCATGCGGCTCCACCGGATCAGCATTGGCTGGGGAACCGAGCAGCGCACCTGCGTCCGGCTTGAAATACCAGGATTCATCCAGTGCGATGACCATCGGCCAATCCCGGGTGTTCAGGCCATCGGGCGCTGCAAAGGTGAAGGCGGACCGTCGCTTGGGTTGCAGACCGATGGGGCGAACGCCGGCCATGCGCGCCACCACATCGGCCCAGGCGCCCGCTGCATTCACCAGAACTGGCGCGCTCCACTCGCGTGTGCCGCTGAACACGTGCCACAGCCCCGCGATGCGCTCGATCCGATCGACCGGCGCATCGCACACGATCTGGCCCGCCTGCGCACGAATGCCCCGCAAGAACCCCTGATGCAGCGTGTGGACGTCGATATCGCAGGCCCCGGGTTCGAAGATCGCGCGGCCAGTGGTCTGCGCCCTCAAGACCGGCACGCGGGCCAGGACCTCGGCAGCCTCCCATCGGCTGACCTCCGGCGTGATGCGCTGCATCGCGGCGAGTTCGGTGTCGATCAGCGCGTCATCGTTGGGGCCGCCCACCATGAGGGCCCCGCGCGGCGTGAGGATGGGGGCATCGCAAAATCCTGCGGGCGGGTGCGCAAGAAAGGGGCGGCTGGCCCGCGACAGGATCCGGACCTGCTCACCGCCGTAGGTTTCTGAAAACAACGCAGCTGAGCGGCCTGTGCTGTGATATCCGGGTTGCGATTCACGTTCGAGCAGCACCACGCGGCCATGCGGCGCCAGAAAAAATCCTGTGGATGCGCCAGCCATACCGGCGCCGATGACCAGGAAATCTACCGTAGACATGGCACGCCCTCCGCTAGGTACCCTGCTCGATGATTGCGCGCGCAATCATCAGGTCAACACATCAGGTCAAAACCTGACGATGACGCCGCCCTGCAAGACAGTCGCCCGCGTCTCATTGAAGCCACCCACGCCAAACAGCCTCGACACTTCGAGCTTGGCGGCCAAACGATGGGTGATCGGGTAGACCGCCTCAGCCGCAGCCAGGACTCCCCAACCGTTCTCATGCGCTTCACTCACGTAGGCAAGACCCAGCCCCAGGCCGAACTCCACGTCACCCCAGCGGTGCACCTCTTTCATCAGTTTGGCAGAGGTGACTCTGGAGCCTTCATGGCCATGACGGCCATCTGCATACTCAAAAACAGTCTTCAAACCACCGCCAAGCTGTCGGGCGAGCGATATCGCCCACAACGTCTGGTCCGTCCCGAAATCATGCCCCAGAGCCAGGCCAGCCTCCCACGCAAACGCCGGATGCTGGCTACCTGCTTGATGGGACCCCGCATGCGGACTCCCGAGTGAGGAGGTGGACGTCTGCGCCCAGGACAGGCTGGACACACTGGCGCAGGCCAGAGCCAAGGTGCCGACAGCGAGTTTTGCACTCAACATTCAGGATCTCCAGAGTGACGCAGGTGACGCGCTCAGGCGCTGTGTCTCAGGCTGCGCCGCCGACCGTCAGACCTTCGATGCGCAGGGTGGGTTGCCCCACGCCAACCGGCACACTCTGCCCATCCTTGCCGCACACGCCCACACCGGTATCCAGACGCATGTCGTTGCCGATCATGGTGACCCGGGTGAGCGCATCGGGGCCATTGCCGATCAGCGTGGCGCCCTTGACCGGATACTGCACCTTGCCGTTTTCCACCCAGTACGCTTCGCTCGCCGAGAACACGAACTTGCCGTTGGTGATGTCGACCTGCCCGCCACCAAAATTCACGGCGTACAGGCCGCGCTCGACTGACGCGAGAATCTCCGCAGGGTCGCGATCGCCATCGAGCATGTAGGTGTTGGTCATGCGCGGCATGGGCAGGTGCGCGTAAGACTCACGGCGAGCATTACCCGTGACGGGCACCTTCATGAGACGGGCGTTGAGGCTGTCCTGGATGTACCCCTTCAGGATGCCGTCTTCGATCAGCACATTGCGTTGCGTGGGGTTGCCTTCATCGTCCACGTTGAGCGAGCCACGACGGTCTGCGATGGTGCCATCGTCGACCACGGTGACACCGGGTGCGGCCACCCGTTCACCGAGGCGACCGGCAAAGGCCGAAGAACCCTTGCGATTGAAATCGCCCTCGAGCCCGTGACCAATGGCTTCGTGCAGCAGCACGCCGGGCCAGCCGGGGCCCAACACCACACTCATGACGCCACCCGGAACCGGGCGCGATTCCAGATTGACCAGCGCCGCATGCACAGCGGCGTCGACATAGCGTTCGATGATGGCATCGGTGAAATAAGCGAAGTCAAAGCGCCCGCCACCACCACCGCTGCCTTGCTCGCGACGGCCATTGCTTTCGGCGATCACACTCACCGACAACCGCACCAGCGGGCGCACGTCGGCGGCCAGCAGGCCATCCGAGCGAGCCACCAGCACGACATCCCACTCCGCGGCCAGTCCGGCCATGACCTGCACGATGCGGGGGTCACGGGCACGGGCCAGCCGCTCGACCTTGTGCAGCAACTCGACTTTGGCTCCGGCTTCGAGCGATGCGATCGGGTCGGCTGCGCCGTACAGGGCGCGGCCGCCCGCCGGTGCCATGGCGCCTGCGACCCGCACACGACCTGAGCCGCTGCGGGCAATGGTGCGTGTGGCACGCGCCGCCGAGATGAGGGCATCAAACCCGATGGCATCGGAGTAGGCGAACGCGGTCTTGTCACCACTGACCGCACGCACCCCCACCCCCTGGTCGATGGAAAAACTCCCCGACTTCACAATCCCCTCATCGAGGCTCCAGCCTTCGTTGCGGGTGTACTGGAAATACAAGTCGGCGTAATCGACGCGATGCCGAAACACCTCGCCAAGTGCCGTCGACAG
>JBIKKG010000113.1:0-10211 GCA_044360485.1 Burkholderiaceae bacterium
CGCGCCGCAATGGCAGATCGAGGCCCTGCGCCGGCTGGAAATCCCCGAGGCGCTGCGCCGCAAACACGGCTTTGCAGCCCTCGGCGACGCCGACGGACCGGTCAAGCGCGCGATCTTCGGTGAGAACAATGCGCGACTCTACCAATTCGATGCGCGGCAGCGTTTGGCGCTGGCTGACGATCGGCTCTCGCAGGCGAAGTTGGCGTATGAACGAGAAGACAGCTTGCGGACCAACCTGGCATATGGATTTGTGGCTGGGCGGGGACCGGCCTGATTCAGTGTTTGAACGTCGATGCCACGCGCGATGAAGCCTTGCTTGCTGCAACGATGGCCGCCGGAGTGGGTGGGCTGAAGTTGAAGTAAGCCTTTAATGAGCGGCTCGCGCCTCTGACCTATTTTTTTCTCTTCAGGACCTTTCAACATGACAATTCATTCAGTGGGCATCATCGGCGCCGGCACCATGGGTAACGGCATTGCGCAGGTCTGCGCAGTGAATGGCATCCCGGTGGTGCTGGTCGACGTGGCCCAACCGGCGCTTGAACGCGGCCTGGGCGCCGTGCGCAACAACCTCGAGCGCCTGGTGCAAAAAGAAAAGATGTCGGTGGCTGATCGCGATGCAGCGCTTGGGCGCATCCGCTGCACCACGCAGTACGACGATCTCAACGGGCTGCCCCTGGTCATCGAGGCGGCCACTGAAAACCCCGAGATCAAGGTGAAGATCCTCAAGCAGCTCGATGCTTTGCTGGCGCCCGAGGCCATCATTGCCACCAACACCTCGTCCATCTCCATCACCATGCTGGCGGCAGCCACGCAACGTGCGGACCGGTTTGTGGCGATGCACTTCTTCAACCCCGCGCCGGTGATGGCGCTGGTGGAGATCGTGCGCGGCCTGCAGACCAGCGATGCCACGCACGATGCGGTCTTCGATCTGGCCAAGCGCCTGGGCAAGACTCCCATCAGCGTGCGCAACGCCCCCGGCTTCGTGGTGAACCGCATTCTGGTGCCGATGATCAACGAGGCGTTTTTCGTGCTGGCAGAAGGGATTGCCAAGCCGGAGGACATCGACGCCGGCATGCGGCTGGGCTGCAACCAGCCGATCGGGCCGCTGGCTCTCGCCGACCTGATCGGCCTGGATGTGTGCCTGGCCGTCATGAACACCTACATGGCCGAGTTCAACGACTCCAAGTACCGGCCCTGCCCGCTGCTCAAGGAAATGGTGGCGGCCGGGCGGCTGGGCCGCAAGACCGGGCGCGGGGTGTACGCGTACTGAGCGCGCTGACAGAGCCCACAGACTGGGCTCAGAGACTGAGCGTCGGGTCTGCGTTACCCTTGACACATCATGGATCGTGATCAGCTCATCAGCCGTTTGCGCGCACTGCTCAATGAGCAGCCGGGCATCGCGTGTGCCTGGTTGTTTGGCAGCCGGGCAAGGGATGAGCAGCATGCCGGCAGCGACGTGGATGTCGCGGTTCTGATGGAGCAAACGCCCGCCCCTACGCTGGAGGGCGCAGGCTTTGATCTGGCTGACGCCTTGTCCCGTGCCCTCGGTTTGCCAGTACAGGTCGTGATCGCCAACACGGCGCCAGCGGATCTCATGCATCGCGTGTTGCGTGATGGGGTGCTGGTGGCCGAGGCCAATCCATCAGCGCGTATTCGATTTGAGGTCGCCACCCGCAACGAGTGGTTCGACCTCAAGCCGATCCTGGACCAGTACCGCCGAGCCGGGCGCTTCGCCAATGGTTGACCAGGACCTCGTTCTGAAGAAGCTGGCGTACATCGAGACCTGCGTCCAGCAGCTGCGCAGCCTTGCCCGTTTGGATGACATCGAGACCGATGTTCGAGAAGAGCGATTTGTGGTCCACACGCTGCAACTCGCTGCACAAGCGGCCTTGGATGTGGCATCTCATGTCGTGTCAGATCAGAAGTTGGGTGAGCCAGCCACCAACCGAGAGCTCTTCGACCTGCTGCACGCAGCCGGTTGGATCACCTCTGATTGCGCGCAAGTGATGGGGCGGCTTGCCGGGTTTCGCAATATGGTGGTGCACGGCTATGAGCGCGTGAACCTGGGCATCGTCAAAGACGTGGTGCGCCACCGCCTCACCGATCTGCTGGCGTATTGCGCGGCGATCCGCACTGCGAGCGGCCGCACTCAATCTATATAGCGGTCAGTTCCAGCGCATCAGCCCGCTGCGCGATATACCTCACGCTTGAGCTCGAACGAAAACGGATGCCAGAAGGCGGTGTCGCGTTGCGCCATCACGATGCCCGCGATGCCGCGCCGGGGATTGATCCACCAGTGTGTGCCGGCCATGCCACCCCACTGGAACTCATCGACTGAATCGGGTGGGTCGATGGATGACTCCGACAGCGATACCGCGCCGCCCAGACCGAAGGCCTTGCCCTGTACCGGTTTGGGAAAGCCGGTGTACACGCCCTCGGGCAGGTGGTTGCGCATCATGAGTGCGAGCGTCTCGGGCTTGAGCAGGGTGGGCCCGCCCGGAATGAGACTGCGCAGGAAGGCGATGGTGTCGTGCAGGCTGGAATACAACCCGCCGCCACCCGACAGGCGCGCCACCGGACGCAGACAGACACTCGCAAACGGACCCTCATCCACGCGCGTCAGGCCGGGCTTGAGCGGATTGTTGAGGCTCGCCCCCCGGTAATACGCGACCAGCCGGGGCAGGTCGGCGGGCGGCACCGCAAAGCCCGTGTCATGCATCCCCAGCGGCTCAAAGATGCGGCTCTGCAGGAAGGTATCGAAGCGCTGACCGCTCACCACTTCCACCAGGCGGCTGAGCACATCGGTGGCAATCGAATAAGCCCAGGACGTACCGGGGTGAAAGGCCAGCGGCAGGCCTTCCAGGACATCGATCATCTCGGCCAGCGTGGTGCTGCTGGAGCGCACGTTGCGATCGACAAAGGCCTGAAAGAGCAAGGTGCCCGGATCGAGCAGACCGTAGCCCAGGCCAGAGCTGTGACACAGCAGATGGCGTACCGTGATCGAACTGCGTGCGGGTTCGGTCTGATCCAGCGCGGTGGCGCCAGGTTTGAGCACCTGGCGATTGCCCAGCTGTGGGATGAAGCGCTCGATCGGGTCGTCCAGGCTAAGCTTGCCTGCTTCCATCAGCATCAGCACCGCGCAGGAAGTGACCAGCTTGGTACTGGAGAACATCCGAAAGAGGTGATCTTCGCCGAGCTTGATGCCGCGCTCGCGATCGGCAAAGCCTGCGCAGTGCAGGTCGACCAGGTCGCGGCCATGTAGCACGGCGCTTGAGACGCCGGCCAGTAACTCGCCATCAACGGCGCGTTGCATGGCGGCATGCAGGCCGGAGAAATCGCGTGTCTGGGTGCTGGCGGTCATGGTGTGTTCCAGGTGGGTCAAGCACAGCTTGACGGTGTGGGTGTGTGGCGAAAGATGCTGGGCGAATCGGCAAATCGGCAAATCGGCGCAGCGATGCAGCCTAAGCACTGCCCACTGCAGCGTAGACCGCGCGCTTCATCTCAAACGCGAAGGGGTGCCAGAAGGCCATCTGGCGCTGGGCCATCACGATGCCAGCCAAATTCAAGCGCGGATTGATCCACCAGTGCGTGCCCGCAATGCCGCCCCACTGGAACTCCTGTGTCGACTCAGGCGGATCGATCACCGAGGGCGTCAGCGTGACCGCACCGCCCAGCCCGAAGCCCTTGCCCTTGACCTCGCCGGAGGCAGCAAACCGGATCGACACACCTTCGGGCAGGTGGTTGCGCATCATGAGCGCCAGCGTGTCGGCCTTCAGCAGCGTGGGCGAATCACCCGATGCGCCCGGCATGAGGCTGCGAATGAGCGCAATCATGTCGGGCAGCGATGACACCAGACCTCCGCCGCCCGAGAGCATCGGGACTTCACGCAGATAAGCCCCAGGGAAGGGCGCCTGATCGGTGCGGGTGAGCCCGGGTTTCAGTGGTTCGGTCAGGCTGGCACCGGCGTAGTACCCCACCAGCCGGTGCTGATCGGCCGTTGGCACCACGAAGCCGGTATCGCGCATGCCCAGCGGCTGGAAGATACGCCGACTCAGGAACGCGTCGAAGCGCTCGCCACTGACCACTTCCACCAGCCGCGCCAGCACATCGGTGGCCACCGAGTACTCCCATGACGTGCCGGGGTGAAACGACAGCGGCAGCTCGGCGAGCTTGTCCATCATGCCTTCCAGGGTGGAGCCTGGGTGCAGCATCTTGCGCTCGGTGTACGCCTTGAACATCAGGGTGCCCGGGTCCAGCAGCCCGTAACTGAGGCCCGCGCTGTGGGTCAGCAAATGGCGTACGGTGATCGGGCCGCGCGCTGGTTCGGTCTGGTCGAGCGCAGTGGCCCCGGCCTTGAGCACCTGGCGGTTGTCCAGTTGAGGAATGTGCTGCGCCACCGGGTCGTCGAGTCCGATCAGCCCGTCTTCGATTAGCCCCATGACCGCGCAGGTGGTGATGAGCTTGGTATTGGAGAAGGCGCGAAAGAGGTGGTCGGTGCGCAGCGGCGTGCCGGCTTCACGATCGGCCAGTCCGGTGCAGTGCAGGTCGATTAGGTCACGGCCTTGCAGGACGGCGCTTGACACGCCGGACAACAGATCAGCTTCGACGCTCTTGCGCATCGCTGCATGCAGCGGTGAAAAGTTGTGCTTCGAGGGGCGAACAGTCAGGTCATTCATCGGAAGGTTTCTTCCAGAAACTCCATGGCGCAGCGGGGCCCGCTGGCAGGGCGTTTGTTTTCGTGGCCGCGCAATTCCACGCGACGGATCTTGCCGCTGATGGTCTTGGGCAGATCAGAAAATTCAATGCGCCGCACCATCTTGTAAGGCGACACGCGCGCCTTCAGAAACTTGAAGATCGCGCCGGCCGTGGCGGCATCGGGCGCATGGCCGGGTGCCAGGATCACGTAGGCCTTAGGCACGAAACCACGCACCGGATCCGGGGAAGGCACCACGGCGGCCTCAGCCACAGCCGGGTGCTCGATGAGTGCGCTTTCAAGCTCGAAGGGGCTGATCCGATAGCCCGAGGCCTTGAACACATCATCGGCCCGGCCCACGTAGGTGATGTAGCCCTGCTCATCGCGCGTGCCGACGTCACCGGTGTGGTAGTGGCCGTCACGCATGGCTTCGGCCGTCTTGGCGGTATCGTCGGCATAGCCGTCCATCAGCGGCGTGGGGCGCGTGCGCAGGTCGATGCAGATCTCGCCTTCGTCCGCGGGCTTGCCGTCGGGGTCCAACAGCACGATCTGATAGCCCGGCAACGGACGCCCCATGGAGCCGGGCTTGAGTGCCTGCCCAGGCGGGTTGCCGATCTGGGCGGTGGTTTCGGTCTGACCGTAACCGTCGCGAATGCTCAGCCCCCAGGCCGCACGCACCTGCTCGATCACTTCGGGGTTCAGTGGCTCACCGGCAGAGATGACTTCGCGCAGCGGCACCTGCCAGCGCTTCATGTCCTCCAGGATCAGCATGCGCCAGACCGTGGGCGGCGCGCACAGCGTCTTCACGCCGTACTTCACCAGCACATCCAGAATGGCGGGCCCGTTGAAGCGCGTGTAGTTGTAAATGAAGACGCAGGCCTGCGCATTGAGGGGCGCGAAAAAGCAGCTCCATGCGTGCTTGGCCCATCCCGGCGAGCTGATGGTCCAGTGCACATCGCCCGGCTGCAAGCCCAGCCAGTACATGGTGGACAGATGGCCCACCGGGTAGCTCTGGCGCGAGTGGCGCACCAGCTTGGGCTGGGCGGTCGTGCCCGATGTGAAGTACTCGAGCAGCGGCTCATGCACGCTCAGTGGCGCGGCTGGCGTAAACGCCTGCGCACTGTGCTGCGCATCGCGGTAGTCGATCCAGCCCGAAGGCGGCGCCCCATGGGCGGCGCGTCCACCATCACCCGCAAAAATGCAACCCACGCCGCGGATCGCGTCTTGCGACAGCTCGGCCACCCGGCTTTGCCCGGTGGCATTGGTCAGGATCCAGCGGACCCGCCCGCGCGCAATCCGGTCGGCCAGATCGGCACCCGACAGCAGCGTGGTCGCCGGGATGACCACCACGCCAAGCTTGATTGCGGCCAGCATGGTTTCCCAGAGCGGCACTTCGTTGCCCAGCATCAGCAGCATGCGGTCGCCTGCCTGCGCACCCAGCGAGACCAGGAAGTTGGCCACCTGCGAAGAGCGCTGCGACAACTGCGCGTAGGTGAGCTTTGCCTCGATGCCGCTCTCCTCCACGATGTGCAGGGCGGGCTTGTCGTTGTCGCGGGCCATGGCGTCGAAGTAATCGATCGCCCAATTGAAGTGACTCAGTGCCGGCCAGCTGAAGTGTGTGCTGGCTGCATCCAGATCGGTGCGCCGTGAGAGCAGGCCATCGCGCGCGGCCAGGAAGTGCTGCAGTTCGCTCATGGTGAGATCCTCTTGACTGATTGACCGAGTGGGTTATTTCGCCCGCCCGGGATAGCTCACGGCCATGCCATCACGCACATCCTGCTGGATGCCGTATTGCGGGAAGGGATAGCGAAAGCCGTTCTTGGCCAGCGCATGCATGCCGGTGATGGCCTTGGCGAGCAGTGCGGGCGGCAAGGCCATGAGCATTTCGTCGTCGAGCACGCCGCCGTAGCGCCGCTCGGCAAAGCAGGGAATCGACAGACTGGGTTCGCCGGTGCTCAGTGCGCGACCCCAGGAATCGGAGCAGGCCGACTCCCCCACCACGCTCCAGTCGAAGCGCTTGTAGCCCGTCCATTGCAGACCATTGATGAAATAGATCATCGCCCCGGGTGTGGCGTAGAACAGCGCAATGTCTGGCGGGTCCAGTCGCCCCGAGGCAAGTGGGGCCACAGCCAGTGCGGCGGCCGGCGGCGGGGTGTGCATGGCGTTCTGATGCGCCCGTGTGTCTTCGGGGGTGGCGTACCAAACGCCCACCATGCCCTTGGCGGTGCGCCACTCCTCATCAGCCGGGCCCAGGCCAACCACCGCCTTGCATTGCGCCCCCACCAGGTCGGCACCGGTGATGCCCACCGTCCATCCAAGGCGCGCCGCCTGCGCGA
This sequence comes from Burkholderiaceae bacterium, assembly GCA_044360485.1. Lineage (GTDB taxonomy): Bacteria > Pseudomonadota > Gammaproteobacteria > Burkholderiales > Burkholderiaceae_E > UBA4615. The sequence continues at coordinate 7,030 of JBIKKG010000113.1, forward strand.
CGATCTGATCCGTGGTGTGCACCGACTTGGGCCGTCGAATACGAGGGATGGCCTCCATTTCGGCCACGGTCTGAAAGCGTTTGATGCCGAACGGCAGGGCGCGCAACTTGAGTAACCGTTCCAGCTCGCTGGCCAGGGCGGCCCAGTCGGTTCCGGCCGATCCTGAGGGGGCTGCGGGGGCTGCGGGCGTGGTGGCGGGTGCGTGCATGGTCTGTGGACTCCGGTTGAGGACTGCGTGAGCGGCTGCGCAATGCGAAGGGATGATTCGGGTCGGCGTGGCGCACTCAGGTCAGGGCGAGATGCCCCAGCCCCTGATGGCTGGCACCCAGCGCGCCCGCTGTGCCGCGGCGAAGGCATCGGCGGCATCAGGCGTCGATCCGACAAGATTTTCGGCACCATATCCGTCCAGACGGGCGCGAATGTCCGGATCGGCCAGGGCGCGATTGAGTTCCCGGTTCAGCCGCTCGATGATTGGACGCGGCGTGCCTTTGGGGGCGATCAGACAGTTCCAGGTATAGGCCTCGTAGTCAGGCAACCCGGCTTCCGCGAAGGTGGGAATGTCGGGATGCGTGGCATTGCGACGCGTGCCGCTCACGGCCAGCACCCGGATCTGCCCGGCCCGCAGCAGCGGCCCTGCCGTGGAAAAACCGTCGAAGACCAGATCGATCTGTCCGCCCGCCAGGTCCTGCATGGCGGGGCCATTGCCCTTGTAGGGCACATGCAGCAGGTCGATTTGCGCAGCGCGCAGGAAGCTCTCGCCAACGATATGGCTGATCGAGCCATTGCCGGCCGACCCGTAGCTGATTTTCCCTGGCGCGGCCTTGGCCCGTGCGATCAGGGCGCGCAGATCGGCAGGCCCATCGCGTCGGCCCGCCAGAATCATCTGAGTCCGCGAGATCAGCCCGATGGTGGTGAGGTCGCGCTCGATGTCAAAGGGCAGCTTCGGGTTCAGCGCGGGATTCATGACGAGCTGAGAGCTGGTTCCGAGTCCGATCGTGTATCCGTCGGGCGCGGCCTTCGCCACGGCATCGGTTCCGATCATGCCGCCTGCCCCCGCCCGGTTCTCGACCACGACCGGCTGACCCAGCGCCTCGGCCAGTTTGGGTGCCAGCTGGCGGGCAATCAGATCGTTGCCGCTACCGGGCGCAAAGGCCACATAGAGGCGAATCGGCCGGGCCGGCCAAGCGTCCTGGGCCTGGACGAGGCCGTGACGGGCCCAGACTGCGCCCGCGGCCAGGCCGCTGAGCCACTGCCCGAAGGCGCGTCGTTTCATGGAAGTCTCCTGTATGTCGATGCGCGCTCATGCGCGTCGTATCTGTCTATGAAGGCTGATTGTGCCAGCCTTTGGAGCAGGTCGTGGGCAGGTCGATGGCACACTGCGTGCAGCCCGCATCGACCCGCGGATCGATGCGTTTCAATCCACCACAGAACAGAACACAGAGGGAATCGGGCATGGATATTCGACTGACCGGGCGCACGGCGCTGATCACGGGAGCAAGCAAGGGAATCGGTCTGGCCTGTGCTGCGTTGTTCGCGCAGGCGGGCGCCAAGGTGGTCATGGTGGCCCGCGATGCCGCCACATTGAACGAGGCGGCGGCCGCACTGAAGGCGCAGGGCGGCACGGTTCACGCCCTGGCGGCCGATCTGTCCGATGCGGCGCAGGCCACCGAACTCGCGCGCCGGGTGGATGCTGAATTCGGGCCGGTCGATGTGCTGGTCAATTCGGCTGGTGCAGCGCGCCGCAATGCACCCAATGAACTCAGCGCGGCGGCGTTTCACCAGGGCATGAACGCCAAGTACTTCAGCACGATGCACCTGCTCGAACCCGTGATCCGTGGCATGGGGGCACGCGGGCGTGGCGCGGTGGTGAACATCATCGGCCAGGGCGGGCGGGTGGCCTCACCGATGCATATTGCAGGCGGTGCGGCCAATTCGGCACTCATGCTGGCCACCGTGGGGTATGCGCGCGCCTATGCCGGCCAAGGCGTGCGGGTCAACGGGATCAACCCGGGGCTGACCCGCACCGGTCGGGTCGAGGAAGGACTGGCCGTCAGCGCACGCGCCAGCGGACGCTCCCGTGACGACATCCTGGCCGACGAGCTGGCGCGGATTCCCATGGGGCGGATGGGGGAGCCGGAAGAGGTCGCCAGGGTTGCGCTATTCCTCGCTTCCGATGCTGCCAGCTACGTTTCGGGGGCCATTATTCCGATGGACGGCTGTACCGCCTCGGTCATTTGAGACGGCCTGACAGTCGGCACCTGTTGTGGTGTACGCGACAGCGCATCACTCCTTAGGATGGGCGCCAATGCTGTAAGGTTCCTGAAAGCTGCGTTTTCGGTTGCCACTGCCGGGGGACTCGATGAGCATCGCCGTGAATGATCTCTCCAGTTCCTCGCGCCGCAGGCCTGATCAGCCTGCGTTCAGCGTACCGATCCCCACGTCGATCCCTCCATCAGGAGGGCATTTGACAATGCCCCGCGCCGTCCTGATCGTCGATGACCATCCGATCGTCCCCCAGGCGCTGTCTGCGGTGATCGAGGAAAGTTTCCCCGATGTCCGTGCGCTGCAGGCGTCTACCCTGCGTCAGGCCAGGGCGATTTATCAGGTGGAGCCAGAGCTTGTGGCCTGCATCCTCGATCTGCGGTTGCCGGACAACGGCGGGCTGGAGGGGCTGGTCATGCTGCGCGCCCTGCGCCCGGAGGTGGGGGTGGTGGTCTTTACCGGTCTTGAGAGCGAGGCGCTGCGCAGAAATGCCCTGGAACTGGGCGCTTCGGCCATGGTGTCCAAGACCGAACCGACCGATGTGCTCCTCAGTGCACTGGATGGGTTGATGCCCAAGGCCGAGGCCACGGCCGAGGGCGCAGACGGCGAACCGGCAACCACCTACAGCGGTGTGAGCCTGTCGCCGCGCCAGCAGCAGATCTGGCAGGCGATTGCTGATGGCATGTCCAATCAGGAAATTGCACAGCGCTATCAGATCAGTTTGAACACCACTAAGGCGCATGTGCGCGAGCTCCTGCAGCGGCTCGGTGTGCGCAATCGGACGGAAGCCGCAACGCTGTACTTGCGCCGCGGACGTTCCCGTAGCGACTGACCCGTCCGGCGGGCTCATCCATGGGGGTGAGCTAACATCCCCGGATGCGCTCTTCCACACCCGAACCCTGCCTGTCTTTGCATGGCGT
>JBIKKG010000114.1:0-10166 GCA_044360485.1 Burkholderiaceae bacterium
ACCGGAGGGCTATGCCGGCAATCTGAACCAGCGTTGCGTGACCATTCCACAGGTGCTCAAAACGCGCGGATACAAGACCTACATGAGCGGCAAATGGCATGTGGCGTCCAACCTTACCCAACCCACCGACACCTGGCCTTTGCAACGTGGTTTCGACGAGTTCTTCGGCACCATCATCGGCGCCGGCAGTTTTTATGATCCGAACACCCTGACCCGGGGCAATGCCAACGCCGAGCACGAGGCCCGCACCGAGGGTTTTTTCTATACCGATGCGATCAGCGATCAGGCGGTGGCCTATATCGAACAGCATGCGAAGGCGCATCCGGACCAGCCCTTTTTCGAGTACGTGGCGTACACCGCACCGCATTGGCCCTTGCACGCGCATGAGGACGACATTGCCCGCTACAAGGGACGGTTTGACCGGGGCTGGGATGCGCTGCGCGAGGAGCGGCTCGAGAAGCTGGTTGCCTCGGGGATCCTCAAGGACACCTGGAAGCTGACCGGGCGCGACCCGAGCCAACCGCCCTGGAGCGAGGCGCAAGCCGATGAGCAGTTTCGGGCCTGGACCTTGCGCTGTATGGAGGTCTATGCCGCGCAGATCGACCGCATGGATCAGGGGATCGGACGCATCATTTCGGCGCTGGAGCGTACCGGCCAGCTCGACAACACGGTGTTCATTTTCCTGGCCGATAACGGCGCCTGCGCCGAAGACATTCCCGAAGACGTCACGGTCGATGAACTCGTCAGCAAGCTGATGATCGCGCGCGCCGAAACACGCAGTGGTGAACCGGTGCACTTTGGCAATGACCCCGGCCGCATGCCCGGTCCGGAGAACACTTACCAGAGCTACGGCACGGCCTGGGCCAATCTGTCCAATACGCCGTTTCGCCTCTACAAGCACTGGATTCATGAAGGCGGCATTGCAACACCGCTGATCATCCACTGGCCGCAGGGCATCCGTGAGCCGGGCGGAATACGCCACACGCCGGGCTACCTGCCGGACATCATGGCCACCCTTCTGGACATCACCGGTACTGCGTACCCCGCGAGCTTCGAAGGCAGAGCAATCGATCCGCTTGAGGGCCACAGCCTGCTGCCAGCGATGGGGCAGGATGTTCCTGCACGCGCGCCGATGTTCTGGGAGCACGAAGGCAACGCCGCCGTGCGCATCGGCCAGTGGAAGCTCGTCAAGCGCTACCCCGAAGCGTGGGAGCTCTATGACCTGGACGCTGATCGCACCGAGTTGCATGACCTTGCCGCACAGCATCCCGAGCGGGTGGCCGACATGGCCCGCCAATACGATGCCTGGGCGAAGCGCTGCGGGGTGCTTCCTCGCGCCCAGATCGTTGAGCTGATGAAGAGCCAGGGCGTGACACGCGCCTTCTGGGAAAAGGACTAAGTCGTGCGCGCGGGCCGACTGCCGCAGCATTGAGCGGCATGGGTGCGTCATGCTGTGGGCCGGGGCCTGGTGCGGCGAAGCAGACCGCACCGATCTCGAGCCTGTCTGGCACTTTATCCGGCACTTCTGACGTGTTGACTGCATCGCGCAGTGCGAGTGCACCAGATGCTGTCGCTTCCCGGATGTGGTGCGAGATTCCCGCCGGCACTTTCATCATGGGTAACGATGGTGCCGACGCCGTCGCTGGCGATCACGAAGGACCGGTGCGCCCAGTCAGTCTGAATGCTTTTCGAATCGCTGCCGCTACGGTCACGAATCGCGAGTTTTCGGAGTTCGTTCGTGCAACCCGCCACATTACCGAGGCCGAGTCGGCCGGCGTTTCCTTCGTGTTCTATCGGCAGATTCCGCAGGCCGCTCGCCTGAATACGCGACGCGTAGTGCGCGGGCTGCCCTGGTGGTTACCCATCGAGCATGCCTCCTGGCAGCGCCCCGAGGGGCCGGGCTCGCATGTGCAGGATCGATTGGACCATCCGGTCGTTCATGTGTCGTGGAACGATGCGAGGGCGTATTGCGCATGGTCGGGTACACGGCTGGCCACTGAAGCCGAGTGGGAATGCGCGGCACGCGCAGGCCTGCAGGGAAAACGGTTCGCCTGGGGTGACGACCTCTACGATGACCAGGGGGTGCCACGTTGCAATGTCTTCAGAGGAGACTTTCCTGATGCGCCCGCGCCTGGATGGACACCCCAACCGGTGCTTGCACGCTCAGGCCAACCCAATGGCTATGGCCTGTACAACGTCTGCGGCAATGTCTGGGAGTGGTGCGCCGACGCGTGGCCCGGTGGTCAGCGCAGTCTGCGCGGCGGCTCCTTTCTGTGCCACGACTCGTACTGCAACCGGTACCGAGTGGCTGCGCGCACCTCCAACACACCCGATACCGCGGCAAGCAATATCGGGTTTCGCGTCGTTTCGACCGTCCGCTAGGTTGACTGCTTCGCCCACCCGTCGCAGCGCTGCGCATCAATGGGGTGCCCCGCCTCACGGAAGCGTGCAGAGACCGCAACAAAGTGTCCCAACGCCGCTTCCGCGTCGCCGCGCAGCGTGACGCCGAACGCATGGCCACGCAAAGCGCCCAGACGCTGCGATGCAGATCACCGCGCGGATGGGCTGCTGCGGCCTGTGCCCATGAAGCGATGACGATAGAGGTGGTGCCGCCCGATTGCAGTGCCAGTTGCCGCGCCAACGGTGATTTCAATCGGGCTTTGATGACCGCGATACCGGTCGCGTGAGCGGCTTAGCCGGTGGTCAATCTACGCGGCCCCTTGCCGGCATCATTCAGGCTTGATGCCAACCGCATCGAGCAACTGCTTGGTCATCACCCGCCGCCGGTCGAGAAACACCTTCGTCTCGTCCGGCCCGTATAGCAGCGGTACCGCGCCTCGGTCGTTGAGGAATTTCACGACTTCCGGATTTTTATGCGCCTGGGCGACTGCCGCAGCAAGTTTGTCGATCACCGGCTTCGGCGTCTCGGCCGGAACCGCCACCACGGCGAACGGACCCAGCACCACGCTCTTGTAGCCCTGCTCGGCGAAGGTCGGCACATTCGGCATGCCAGTCAGTCGGGTCGTCGAGGCCACCGCGATGGCGATGGCCTTGCCGCTGGCCTCCAGGGGTGCGAAGCCGGACTGGTAGTCGACCATCACATCAATCTGTTCGCCAAGGAAGTCGTTGAAGCCCTGCGGCCCGCCCTTGTAAGGCACCTGTGTCATCGTCACGTTAGCCTCTCTTTGCAGAAGCTCCATCAGCAGATGATGTGACGACCCCTGGCCCACCGTGAAGTAGTTGACCTTTCCGGGGTTCTTTCGTGCGAAGTCGATCAACTGCGGCAGCGTTTTGTAGGGGGCATCGCTGCGAATCCCAATCATGAACGGTGATGCCGATACGCCGTGCACCGGCACGAACGCCTTGTCCGGCACATAGAGCGGATTCTTGGTAACGAATGGGTAGCCGACCATCGCGGTATCCGATCCGTAGAACATCGTGTAGCCGTCGGGCTTTGAATTGGCAGCAAAGTTGCCTCCAACGATCCCGCCAGCGCCCGCCTTGTTGTCGATCACGACCTGTTTGCCCAAGACGCTGCTCATCGCCTTGGCGATGACACGGGCGCCTTGATCGGCGATGCCACCGGCCGGCCACGGAACAACGAGGGTGAGCGGTCGGTTCGGGAAATCTTGTACCTGCGCCGACACCGGCCCCGCCAGCGCAAGCGCGACTGCGGCTGATGCAAGGGAAAAAAGCTTCATAAGGACTCCGTACACCGGTCTGGACCGGCAAGTTGCTGGGTATGAATGGCTCATGATTCAAAGGGTTGCGCCTGCGGTGCCGGCCACCAGATCAGGTTGCTGCTCAGTCGAAAGGCGTCAACCAAGCCCAGAGCAGTCTCAATTAATAGAACGAAACGTTCCGTAATTTATCAAACAATCTGCAAGCTTCAAGTGAAACAGGGTATTCACTGGCATTCGCCGTGGCGTTTGCTGAGCGCGGCACGTACACCCGATTCGTTCGAAAGGACCTGCCTTGAATCAGCGACACCGTGATTCGCTATGACCATGTGATCGTCGGTGCGGGGTCTTCCGGCTGCGTGCTGGCCGCGCGGCTGAGTGAGGATCCGCAGCGCAAGGTGCTGGTGCTCGAAGCCGGCCCGCCCGACCGCTTCCTGTGGATCCACATCCCCATCGGCTACGGTAAGACGATGTGGGACAAGCGGGTGAACTGGTGCTTCGAGACCGACCCGGATCCTGGCATGGACGGCCGGCGCATCTACTGGCCACGCGGCAAGACGCTGGGTGGTTCCAGCTCAATCAACGGGCTGATCTACATCCGTGGCCAGCGCGAGGACTATGACGATTGGGCCGCACTGGGCAATCGGGGCTGGGGCTTCGACGATGTGCTGCCGCTCTTTATCCGCTCCGAGGCCAACCGGCGCGGTGCCGGCCCCTTCCACGGCGAACGGGGGCCACTGCGCGTCTCTGACATCGGGGAACGGCACGAGCTCATCGAGGCCTTTATCGCAGGCGCGGGCGAGATCGGGGTGCCTCGCAACGACGACTTCAACGGGGCCACGCAGGAAGGTGCCGGCTACTATCAGCTCACCACGCACAAGGGATGGCGCTGCAGCACGGCGTCAGGCTTTCTGAAGCCCATCCGCAGTCGACCCAATCTGCGCGTTGAGTGCCATGCGCAGGCCACAAGCCTGGTGCTGGAGGCAAACCGAGTGGTGGGCGTGCGCTACCGCCAGTTCGGCCAGGACCACGTCGCCCACTGCGACGGCGAGGTGGTACTGAGTGCCGGCGCACTGCAATCTCCCCAGCTGCTGCAGCTCTCTGGAATCGGCTCACCCGAGTTGCTGGAGCGCGTGGGTATCCCCGTGCGGCATGCGTTGCCTGGAGTGGGAGAAAACCTGCAAGACCACCTTCAGTTCAGGCTGATGCACGCTTGCACACAACCCATCACGACGAATGACACGCTGAACTCATGGTTCGGTCGCGCCCGCATCGGCCTGCAGTGGCTGCTGCATCGCAGCGGCCCTCTGGCGGTGGGCATCAACCAGGGCGGCTGCTTCATGCGAGCCTTGCCGCAGGAGTCTGACCGACCCGACATCCAGTTCCACATGGGCACCCTGTCAGCGGACATGGCCGGCGGCCAACCGCACCCCTTTCCGGGATTCACGCTGTCGGTCTGTCAGCTGCGCCCCACCTCGCGCGGGCAGGTGCAGATTCGCTCGGACAACCCTTTCGAGCCGCCGTCGATTCAGCCTAACTACTTGTCGACTGATTTGGACAGGCGTACCGCCGTAGCCGCAGTGCGCGCTGCACGTGCGATTGCAGCGTCGCCGTCGATGCGGCCCTACGTGAAGCAGGAGCTCAATCCAGGTTTGCAGGCTTCAAGCGATGAGGAATTGCTGGCGTTTTGCCGTGCAAGCGGCGCCACGATCTTTCACCCCAGCGGCACCTGCCGCATGGGCACAGAGCCCGAGGCGGTAGTGGATGAAACACTGCGCGTGCACGGACTCCAGGGCCTGAGGGTGGCCGACTGCTCCATCATGCCCACCCTGGTATCCGGCAACACCAACGCAGCGGCGATCATGATTGCCGAGAAGGCCGCTCAGATGATGACCTGAAGCCATGTGCGCCCTTACAGCAGTGCGCCCATGCGCACCGCCGCCAACTCGAGCGCGGGCAGCCGGGCCATCAAGTCGTCCATCGACATCCGCGTCGTTGGAGCATGAACCGCCAGCGCGGCGCGTATCTGGCCATGGCTGTCTCGCACCGGGACGGCTGCAGCGATCAGCCCGGCGACGAACTCCTCCCGATCGAAGGCGTGGCCTCGCTCGGCGATCTGCTCGCACTCGGCGCGCAGCGCCTGCGGGGTGACGATCGTGTGATCCGTCATGCGCTTGAGCGTGAGCGTGGCCAGCAGCGCGTCGCGTGATTTCCCATCCATCAAGGCAAGAAAGAGCTTTCCGCTGGCAGTACAGTGGATCGGTACATGCGCACCGACTTCCAGCGTCAGGCGCCACGGCCACGCGGCTTCGACTCGATCCAGATAGAGCACCTCAGCACCATCGAGCGTGGTGAAGTTGCAGGTCTCTGCGACCTGTTCCACCAGATCAGTCAGCACGGCATGTCGCATGCCGCGCAAGGTGCCATGGTTCAGCGTATCGAGCGCAAGTTTGCGCAAGGCCGGGCCAACCACGAAGTGGTTCTCATTGACGTCGCGCGCCAGGAAGCCGGACTCCAGCAACTGGCCGCAGATCCGGTGCAGGGTTCCCTTGGGCAAGCCCAGCGCATGAACCAGGTCGGCCAGCGCCATGGGCTCGCCGGTGTGCGACAGCATGGCCAGCACCGCCAGGCTGCGTTCGGCTGACGAACCTGAGGCAACTTCGGCTCTTGGGAGCAAGGCGACTGACATCCGAGAAAACTCCAGTAGTAGAACAAAACGTTCCGAAAATTATCCAATAAATTGCGAGTACCGATTGAAACAGGTTATCTAACGGTACCCGCCGTGGCGTTTGCCGAGAGCGGCACTTACACCAAATGCCTTTAAAAGGACCTGCCTTGAATCAGCACAAACGTGTCGTCACGGTGTTGGCCTCGATCGCCCTGGCCGCCCTGGCACTGCCGGTCAATGCTCAGAACTATCCTTCCAAACCCATCTCCCTGATCGTGCCCTGGACTGCAGGCGGGCCCACCGATGTCGCCCTGCGGGCGCTCGCAGAGTCGGCGTCCAAGCAACTGGGCCAACCGATTGTGATTGAAAACAAGGCAGGCGGTGCTGGGACTGTCGGGCCGGCGACGATGGCGCTGACCGCCAAACCTGATGGCTACACCATTTCGCAGTTGCCGGTGGGCATCTACAGGCAGCCCCTGATGCAAAAGACGAGCTGGAAACTGGAGGACTTCACCTTCATTGCCAGCATCAGCGGCTACGTGTTCGGCATGGCCAGCAGCGCCACCGCGCCCTTCAAAAACTGGGACGAGCTGGTCGCCTACGCCAAGGCCAATCCGGGCAAAGTGACTTACGGTACGCCGGGTGCAGGGAGCACGCAGCATCTGGGCGTGTCAATGATCACCGAGAAGGCTGGCATCAGGCTGACGCATGTGCCATTCAAAGGTGCCTCAGAGGTCTATGCCGCGGCGGCGGGCGGGCATGTGATGGTGGCGGTGTCGGGCATCCCGGAGGAACTGGTCCAGTCCGGCAAATTGCGAATGTTGAACACCTGGTCGGAAAAGCGTTCGGCGCGGGCGCCCGACACCCCGACGCTGCTGGAGTTGGGCTACCCGTTCGTCATCACCGCACCCTGGGGAATAGGCGGGCCGAAGGGTATGGATCCTAAGGTCGTCGCCACCCTCACAGACGCCTTCCGCAAGGCGCTGGCGGACCCGGCCGTGGTGGCGGCGATGGATCGCTTCGAAATGAAGCCCGCTTTCAGACCTCAGGCGGAATACATGGCCTACATCCAGGAACAGATCAAGGTCGAAGAAGCGGCGCTGGCCTTGACCAATCTGGTGAAAAAGCCGTGACCCCTCGATTGCCTGATGACGGCCATCGCGTGAAGATCGATGACTCCCAGCTGTGGAGCGGCCTGATCGGGCTGGCGCTTGGGGCGATCGTGGTCTGGCAGGGCGCTGAGCACGGCATCGGTGTGGTCACGGAACCTGGGACGGGCTTCGTTCTGTTCTATGTGGGGTGGTTGATGGTTCTGCTGTCAGCCGTGATGTTGCTGGTCGCCATCCGCGAAGGCGGCCCCTCGATTGCCTCACTGTGGCAGGGCGTGCGATGGAGCCGGCCGATGATCGCCATCGGTCTGTTGCTGGCTTTTGCGCTGGTGTTCGAGCGCCTTGGATTCCTGCTGTCCACGATGACGTTGCTGATCGGCCTGATGCGGTTGATCGATCCAGTGCCGTGGACGCGAGCCCTTCCGATCGCTGTGCTGGCGCCGCTCGGCAGCTGGTACGTGATCCAGAAATTGCTGAAGATTGCACTGCCCTCCGGCATGTTCGGCATCGGCTAGAGGAGCGCCTTGGACACCCTTGCATTGCTCGGTCAGGGCTTCGGCGTCGCGCTGGCCCCAATCAATTTGCTGTACTGCTTCATCGGCGTGCTGATCGGCACCCTGGTGGGGGTGCTGCCCGGTATCGGGCCGGTGTCAGCCATGGCGCTGCTGTTGCCCGTCACGCTTGGCGGCACACCGGAATCCGGCATCATCATGATGGCCGGTATCTACTATGGCTCGATGTATGGTGGGTCAACCACGTCGATCCTGGTCAATATCCCAGGTGAGGCGGCGTCGGTGGTCACCTGCCTGGATGGCCATGCCATGGCCAAGCGCGGGCGAGCCGGGCCGGCCTTGGGCATGGCCGCCTTAGCCTCGTTCATTGCCGGCACGTTCGCTATCGTGATGCTGATGCTGCTGGCGCCACGACTCGCCGACTACGCACTTGCGTTCGGTCCAGCGGAGTACGTCAGCCTGATGGTGCTGGGCCTGACGATGCTGACCTTTCTGACGCAGGGCTCAATGGTCAAGGCGCTGTTCATGGCCTGCGTGGGTGTAGTGCTGGGCCTGATCGGCCTGGACACCATCAACGCCCAGCACCGACTGACCTTCGAATTCGCGCCGTTGGTAGACGGCCTTGGCATCGTGCCCGTGGTGATGGGTCTGTTCGGCGTGGGTGAAGTGCTGAACAACACCGAGCAGGCGATCCGGCGCCAAATCGTCAGCGCGAAGATCACGGGCCTGCTGCCAAACCGTGACGACTGGCGACGCAGCTGGGCGCCGATCGCGCGGGGTTCGCTGCTGGGCTTTTTCCTCGGCACCCTGCCAGGAGGCGGTGCTGTGGTGGCGTCGTTCAGCTCCTACGCCATGGAAAAGCGCCTGTCGCGCAGGCCTGAGGAATTCGGAGAGGGTGCGATTGAAGGCGTCGCAGGCCCTGAAGCGGCCAATAACGCCGGTGCGGGTGGTGCCTTCATTCCGCTGATGACGCTGGGCATCCCGCCCAACGCGGTCATGGCCTTGCTGCTGGGTGCATTCATCATTCACGGGCTGCAGCCAGGTCCGTTGATGATTGCGAACAACCCAGGGCTCTTCTTCGGCATCGTCGCCAGCATGTACATCGGCAACGTGATGCTGCTCGTGCTCAACTTGCCGCTGATCGGCATGTGGGTGCGTTTGCTGAAGGTGCCGTACAACGTATTGTTCCCGCTGATCCTGCTGTTCACGATCATCGGTGTCTATGCGTCCAGCAACAACGTGTTCGACATCTACGTGATGCTGTTCTTCGGCGTATTCAGTTATGTCATCCGCAAGTTTGGTTTCGAGCCGGCACCGATGGTGCTTGCTTTCGTGCTCGGCCCCTTGCTGGAGAACAACCTGCGCAAGGCGCTGATCATTTCAGGCGGTGAGTTGAGCACCTTTGTGACGCGGCCGATCTCCGGCGTGTGCCTGATTCTGGCGCTCGCAATCCTGCTGAGTCCGCTGCTGCCCAGCCTGCGCCGCAAGCGCGAGCTTGTCGCGCTGGACAATTGACCCGCGTGGGTACAGTCGATCCCATGTCAACGGCACCCTGTGCACTGAGCGGCCTGAGGGTGCTCGACCTGAGCGAGAGTGTGGCCGGGCAGTTTTGCTGTCGCATGTTCGCCGACCAGGGCGCCCAGGTGAGCCTGATCGAACCGCCCGGAGGCTCGGCAGTCCGAGCCATGCCTCCGTTTGATCCCGCCGCGCCGGGCGTCGGCTCCCAGCTCTTCTTTCATCTGAATTTGGGCAAGGATTCCTGGGAGATCGATCTCACCACGACCGATGGAAAGGCCGCACTGCATCGTCTGGCTGAGCAGGCCGACATCATCGTCGCCGGTCTGGGTCTCGACCTGGCTGCGATGCAGCGCGATCACCCGGCATGCGTGGTCGTGCATGTGTCGGACTTCGGGCTGGACGGACCACTGGCCCATTGGCGCGGCAGCGAGATGATCTTCCAGGCGTTGTCCGGGATGATGAACGAGAACGGCCTGCCCGGCCGTGAGCCGCTGTACGGTGTCGGTCACCGAGCCCAGTATGCGGCCGGTGTCGGCGCGTTCATCAGTGCCCTGGCGGCCCTGCATGTGCGCGGCTGTACCGGACGCGGGCAGCGGGTGGACATGGAAGTCGCGTTGAACACCGTAGCCATGGCGCCACCGGGTATCACGGAGTACAGCTACAGCGGATTACAGGAGAT